>JBGAQM010000317.1:0-7975 GCA_044220735.1 Urbifossiella sp.
CGAGATGAACTCGACGGCCGAGACACGCGGGTCGCCGCCGGCCGCCGGCCGCTGCATCTGCGCGGCGAGGAACAGCCGGCCGTCGAAGTTCGGGGCGTTCGCGTCGGTCCGGTCGGGGCCGGGGCCGTGCGCGGCGATCACGACCCGCGGGGTGGTCAGCCCGGAGTCGAGGCGTACGGCGGAGAACGGCACGGGGAGTTGGGCGAAGGAGCCGACGCGGCGGAGGAGCGCCCAAAGCTGTTCACCCGTCGCCGGCACCCGCCCGCCGTTGGCCCGAACGACGGCCGCGAGTGCGGTATCCGCGGGCAGGGCGGAGGAGGCTGGTGCGGCGGGCGGGCTGGCGGGCTGGCCGGCGGCGTCGCGGGCGGCCGGCGGCAGACCGCCGAGGGTGACCGCGAGGGCGAGCCCGACGCGGGTGAAGAGCCTCATGACTCGACCTCCACAGGGGGTGAGAAAAGTCGTGTCCTCTCCGAACGGGTGAACGCACGTCGGGTGAAGGTGTTTGCGAAAATATCGGGGTTGGTAGTTTGCGAAAAACCCGGATGAGGGTTTGACAAGACATCGATTCTCGGTCAGCATAATGGCCGACACGGAGTTCGCCCACGACGGGGCGTCAGGAGGACAGTCCCGCCGCCGACCATGACGGTTCGCCCGCGGTGGTGCCATGACAACGCCCGATCGCCCTCCCGGCCTGACGGCTGACGGCGATTTCTACCCCCCCGACGACTTCGCCCCGGCCGCCGCCACCCTCCCGCTCGGCCCGGCCACGTCGGCCATTCCCACCCCCGCCGCCACCCCGGACACCGGCGCGCGCTACCAGTCGCACGCCGAGATCGCCCGCGGGGCGATGGGGGCGGTGTACCGCGGCCGCGACACGCTGTTCGGCCGGCCCGTCGCCATCAAGCTCCTGCTCGACGAACACCTGCACCGGGTCGAACTCCGCTGGCGCTTCGCGGAGGAGGTCCGCATCACCGCGGCGCTGCAGCACCCGTCGGTCGTGCCGGTCTACGACACGGGGACGTGCGCCGTCGGCCGGCCGTTCTACGTCATGCGGCTGGTCGAGGGCGAGACCCTGGCGTCGCTGCTGGACGCGCGGCCGGACCCCGGGCACGACCGGTCGCGGTTCCTGAAGGTCTACGAGAAGGTGTGCGAGGGCGTGGGGTTCGCCCACGGCCGCGGCGTCATCCACCGCGACATCAAGCCGGACAACGTCATGGTCGGGGCGCTCGGGCTGGTGCAGCTGATGGACTGGGGCGTGGCGAAGGTGCTCGGGCACAGCCCGATCGGCGTCCCCCACCCGTCGCCCGAGCCGTCCGCGAACGGGGCGCCGGCCGAGAACCTCGAAGACCTGCAGACGCGGTTCGGGCGGGTCCTCGGGACGCCGGCGTACATGTCGCCGGAGCAGGCCCGCGGCAACCTCGACCAGATGGACGAGCGGACCGACGTGTTCGCCCTCGGCGGGCTCCTGTGCAACATCCTCACGGGGTCGCCGCCGTACGCCGGGGCCGACGCCCGGTCGGCGTACAAGCAGGCCACCCGGGCCGACCTGGCGGACGGGTACGCCCGGCTCGACGCCTCCGCGGCCGACCCGGAACTGGTGGCGTTGTGCAAGCGGTGCCTGGCGGCGGACCCGGCCGACCGGCCCCGCGACGCGGGGGTGCTGGCGGCGGCCCTGGCCGAGTGCCTGTCCCACGACCTCCGCCGGGCCGAGCGCGACCTGGTGCGGTTCTTCGAACTCACCCCGGACCTGTTCTGCATCGCCGGGATGGACGGCTACTTCCGGCGGGTGAACTCCAACTTCAGCCGGGTGCTCGGCCTCCCGACGGCGCAGCTGTTGGCCGAGCCGTTCGTGAACTTCGTCCACCCCGACGACCGCGCCCGGACCGAGGCGGAGGTGGCGGCGCTGGCCCGCGGCGAGCTGTGCGTCCGGTTCCGCAACCGCTACCGCGACGTCCACGGCGACTACCGCTGGTTCGAGTGGCAGGCCAAGCCGCTGGTCGGCGAGGGGATGATCTTCGCCGTCGCGCGAGACGTGACGGACACGATCCGCCTGGAGGGGCAGTTGCGGTACTTCGAGGAGGAGGAGTAGCCGGCGGTTCCGTTGCCGCTCGCGGCTTCGCGGGGCGCGGCTCGTACCGCGTTGCGCGAAGCCGCGAGCGGGTTATCCCAGTTGCGTCATCAGGTTCACCATCTCGACCGCCGTCACCGCCGCCTCGAACCCCTTGTTCCCCGCCTTCGCGCCGGCGCGGTGAACCGCCTGCTCCAGCGTGTCGGTCGTGAGCACCCCGAAAATCACTGGCACGCCCGCGTCGAGGCCGGCCCGCGCGATGCCGCTGGTGGCGGCGCCGGCGACGTGGTCGTAGTGGTCGGTGTCGCCGCGGATGATGCACCCGAGGCAGACCACCGCCGCGTACCTCCCCGACTTCCCGAGCCGCTGCGCCACCACGGGAATCTCGAACGACCCCGGCACCTTCACGACGTCCACGCGGTCGTCGGGCACGCCGTGCCGCTTGAGGGCGTCGAGGGCGCCGGCGACGAGCTGGTCGACGACGACGGCGTTGAACCGGGCGGCGACCAGGGCGAACCGGCCGGGCGGGGTGCGGAAGTCGCCTTCGTACAGCATTGAAAAGCCTCGTGGGTGATGGCAGGATAGCAGGCGGCCGGCGAGCCGGGGGCGTCGCCCCCCGGATTCTCATCCCACGTAACCCGAGAATCCGGGGCTGACGCCCCCGGCACGACGGGTTCTTACTGACCTTCCGCCCCCGGCCCGTCCCCGGCACAATGGGCGGGGATGAAGCTGCTCCACACCGCCGACTGGCACCTGGGCGACCGCCTCGGTCGCATCGACCGCACCGACGACCTCCGCCGGGCGGTCGAGCGCGTCGCCGCGCACTGCAAGCAAGAGGCGGTGGACGTGCTGGTCGTCGCCGGCGACCTGTTCAGCGAGCTGGCCCGCCCCGACGCCCTCCGCGAGACCATCCGCCACTGGCAGGACGTGTTCCGCGAGTTCCTCGAATCCGGCGGCACGATCCTCACGCTGACCGGCAACCACGACAACGAGAACTTCTGCCAGACGCTCGTCCACGCCATGTCGCTCGCCGCCCCCACCGTGGGGAAGCCCGGCGACCTCATCCCGCCCGGCCGGCTGTACCTCGCCACCGACCCGACGTTCGTCAAACTCGCCGACCGGGAGCACGGCACGCCGGTGCAGTTCGTACTGATGCCGTACCCGACGCCGAACCGGCTGCTGAAGGGCGAGGGCGGGCAGAAGTACGCCAGCCCCGACGAGAAGAACCGGCTGCTGGTGAAGGCGTGGTCCGACGCGCTGGCCGGCCTCCGCGCCCACCCGGACTACGACCCCGCGGCCCCGAGCGTGCTGGCGGCGCACGTCCACATGTTCGGCTCGACGATCGGCCCGTCGCTGTTCCGGCTCAGCGCCGAGGAAGACGTGGTGGTCAACGGCGACGACCTGGCCGGGCAGTTCGACTACGTGGCGCTCGGCCACATCCACAAGCCGCAGGCGCTGACGGCGCCGCACGTCCGCTACTCGGGCAGCATCGAGCGGATGGACCTCGGCGAGCAGGCCGACCGGAAGGGCGTGGTGCTCGTGGACCTCGGCCCGGACGGCCTGCGCGGCGAGCCGGCGCTGCTGCCGCTGCCGGCGACGCCGGTGTACGAGGTGACGGTCCACGACCCGGGCCTGGACATTCCGCAACTGCGGGCCGAGTTCACCGACGCGACGAACGACCTGGTGAACCTGCACATCCACTACACCGCCGGGAAGGACGTGCTGGAGGACGTGCTCTCGGACCTCGACGCCATCTTCCCGCGGTGGTACGCACGGGACTGGACGGAGGCGGGGGCGCTCGGCGAGTCGCTGGCGGCGGACCTCGGCCCGGCCCGCGGGTTCGGCAAGACGGTCCGCGACCTACCTGACCCAGGAGCTAACGAACCACGCCGAGGCCGAGCGGGGCGATCCTGGCGGCTGGCCGACAGATTGCTGAAAGACTTCGAGTAGTGCGTGTGGTTCGGTTGCCGCTTGCGGCTTCCGCGCTGCCGGCGACGCAGCGTAACCGAACGCCATGTTCCCGTCACGATCCTGAGTCGCAGATGATCCCGCAGCGCGTGAAACTGTCCGGCTTCCTGTCGTACAAGGACGAGCAGGAGGTGCGGTTCGACGGGTCGGCCCTGTGCTCTCGGGCACCAACGGGAGCGACGAAGTCGACGTGTTCGACGCCGTCCACGTTCGCCCTGTTCGGGGTCCCACCGCAGCGGCAACACCGGGGCCACCGAGCTCATCAACAAGGAGTCGAACACCCTCAGCGTGGAGTTCGACTTCACCGTCGAGAAGCAGCCGTACCGCATCCGCCGCACCGTCCGCCGCCGCACCAGCGGCGTCGCCGGCACCCAGCAAGTCTACCGCGGCACGCCGCCGACGGCGGTGTCGCAGACCGGGGCGACGCGCGAGGTCGAGTGGGAGCCGGTCGCCGACACGCAGCTGAAGACGAAGTTCGACGCCTGGGTGCGCGACACCATCGGCCTCGACTACGAGACGTTCACGTCGTCCGTGTTGCTCCTGCAAGGGAAGGCCGAGAAGCTACTCGACTCGACCCCCGCCGGGCGGGCCGGCGTGCTGGCGCGGATCGTCGATCTGGAGCGGTACCAGAAGCTCCACGGCAAGGCCGACGACCGCCGCCGCGAGCTGAAGGCCCGCCTCGAATCGCTCGCCGGGCAGCTCGAAAACGTCCGCGCCGTGCCCGACGAGGAACTGGCCGCCGCCGCCGCCCGGGTCGCCCTCGCGGAGGCGGCCCGCGCCGCGGCGCGGGAGTCGATCGACGCACTGGCCGCGGTCGAGCTTCAGGCCCGCAACTGGGCCGACAAGCACAAGACGCTCGCCGCGGCGCGGGCGAAGCTGGACCAGTCGGAGTCGCTCCTCGGCAGCGCGGTGAAGGTGGAGCGCGAGCACGCCCGCCTCCGCGAGCTGCGCGACGTGCTGCCGGCCGTCGGCGTGATCGTTACCGAGCGCGGCCGCGTCGGCGAGTCGGAGCGGAAGTCGCAGCGCCTGACGGAGACGCGGGACGGGGTCGCGGACGAGCGCCGGAAGTCGGAGAACGCCCTCGACCAGACGCGCAAGAAGCTGGCGGCGCTGAAGAAGTCGCTGGCCGAGAGTGAGGCGAAGCAGGCGACGCTGAACGCCCGCCTCCGCGAGCTGGCCGGCGTAATCGAGAAGGTGCGGCAGGCCGAGGACGCCGAGGCCGAGGCGAAGCGGCTGGCCGACGAACTCGGCCGCTACGCGACCGACCCGGACGCGGCCGTGCGGCTGGCGCAGGACCGCGTCGACGCCCTCGCGGCGGTCAACGGCGTGGTGCCGCTGCTCACGCGGCTCCTCGCCGAGCGGACGGAGCTGATCCAGGCCACACACCGCGAGGCCGCGGCGCGTCGGGACGAGGCGCGGCTCAAGGCCGACGGCGTGAAGCTCCGCGCCGAACTGGACACAACCACGACCGAGCTTCACAAGCTCCGCACCGAGCGCGAGCGGCTCGACGGCGCTGCCGCGGAGGCGCGCGCGCTGGCGCAACAGGCGCGGGCCCTGGCCGACGAGTTCAAGCAACTGACGGGCGCGAAGTCGTGCCGCGCCTGCGGCCAGGAGCTGACGCCGGCCCATTTCGACGCCGAGCGGAAGAAGCGCGACCTCGACGCTACCGCCGCCGAGCGGAAGTCGTCAGCCGCGGCGTCGGCCGCGGTCCGGGCGCGGGAGCAGGAAGCCGCGCTGGTCGCCCGCGAGGCCGATACGCGCACCCGCGTTGACGACCTGCGCGACAAGTTCAAGACCGCCGCCGGCGACGCCAAGCAAGCCGCCGCGGAAGCCGCCCGACTCCACACCGCGTGCAACGACTCGTACTACCCGCTGCCGGCCGAGTACAAGCAGAGGGTCAGCCCCACCCCGCCGTCGGACTGGACGGCGACGACGTACCCCGACCGCGTCGCGGTGACGGCGCTGGAGCAGGAGGGGAAGGGGGCCGACGCCGCGAAACGTCAACTGCGGGCGGCGCAGGACGCGGCCAACGCCGCACGCACCGTTCGCGCCAAGTTTGACTCGGCGCGCGACCGACTGGCCGCACTGCGGGCGGCGCTGCCGGCCGGCGACGCGGCGGCGCTGCGGCAGGAGCACGCCGCCGGTCAGGCCGACGAACTGGCCGTCGGTACCCAGCTGAAGGGCGTGAAGGCGAGCATTACGGCCGCGGAGGCCGAGGCCGAGCGGTTCCAGCGGCAGCTCGCCGCCGCGGACAACGACCTCACCGCGCTCGCCGGCCAGCTCCAGACGGAAGAGGTCACCCGGCAGCACAGCCGGGAGGCGATCGACCGGGCGCTCAAGCACCTGTCGGCGGAGTGGCGGGACCGCGCCACCGCCGCCGGCATGGGCGAGCGCGCCGCGTGGACCGAAGAACACGAGGCGCTGGCCGCCGCCGACACCGAGGGGAAGTTTACCCGGCTCCAGGCCGCCCGCGGCGGGCTCGACTCGCTCCGGGCCGAGATCACCACGCTCGTCGCCGAGGCGGACGCCTTCCCGCCCGAGGCGCGGCGCGACCCGGACGGGGTGAAGGCCGAGGTCGCCGCCGCCCGCACCGCCGCCGACGGCGCGTCCCGCGACCTGCTGACGGCGCAGCGCGACCAGGCCGCGCTCGAAGACCTACGCCGCCGCCGCCGCGAGTTGGCCGACCAGCACAAGGACGCCGACCTCGCCCACGCCCGCACGAAGGCGCTCGCCGAACTCCTCGGCCGCGACCGCCTCCAGCGGCACCTCGTCCGCAAGGCCGAGCGGCAGATCGTGGACTACGGCAACGCCGTCCTCGACCGGCTGAGTGGGGGGCAACTGTTCCTCCGCCTCGTCGGCAGCGACGACGGCAGCGGCGCGGACAAGGCGCTCGACCTGGAGTGCGCCAACCGGGTGACCGGCGGGTCGCCGATCAACGTGGCGTTCCTGAGCGGCAGCCAGCGGTTCCGGGTGGCGGTGTCGCTCGCTCTCGGCATCGGCCAATACGCCGGGCGGCAACACCGGCCGATCGAGAGCGTCATCATCGACGAGGGCTTCGGCTGCCTCGACCGGGCCGGGCGGCAGGTGATGATCCAGGAGTTGCAGAACCTCCGCGGGCACCTGCACTGCATCCTGCTGGTGAGCCATCAGGAGGAGTTCGCCGACGCCTTCCCGGACGGCTACCGGTTCGAGCTACAGGACGGCGCCACGAAGGTAACACGAGTGGACCGGTAGCGGGAACGTGCCCAGTTCCGATTGCCGCATTCCTCATCGCTACTGGCCGATCAGCCACGTTTCCGTGCAGTGAATGCCTCGCTCGCGCACGTTTTTCACAAATTCTACACTTTTTTTCGGACCACGTCCGACTACGGAATTGTGCTGTAACACCGCCCCATGGCAAAAGTTCCGTCAATTCGCGTTTTCCTAACTCCCGATAGGCACCGCACTTGCCTTGTTGACAGTGACTCGAAGGGGTGGGTAAGCTCGTTTTCAGTTGGATCGGCCCCGACGATCGAGACGCGACTCGCACGCACGTCTCGAACGCGCCGCCCACCGATTCGACCTCACGTACCCCGTCTGTGTCATCCGGTCCCATCTCGCTCCCGGAGGCCTGTCATGTTCTCGCGTTTGCGGTCCGCGTTCACGCTCATCGAGTTGCTCGTCGTCATCGCCATCATCGCCATCCTGATCGGCCTGCTCCTCCCGGCCGTGCAGAAGGTCCGCGAGGCCGCCGCGCGGACGCAGTGCATCAACAACCTGAAGCAGCAGGGGCTGGCGCTGCACAACTTCCACGACGCCAACGGCCGCTTCCCGGCGACCCACAACATCGGCAAGACGTGGTACACCTCCTACGTCCGCCAGGCGCCCGCGGCCGGGATGAGCACCACCACCGGCTACCCGAGCGAGGGGCCATTCTTCAGCTGGGCCACGCTCATCGCC
>JBGAQM010000318.1:0-8258 GCA_044220735.1 Urbifossiella sp.
GGCCGCCCTGCTCGACCGGGTGGCCGCGTTCGTCCGCCGCGACCCTCCCCGGCACGATCCGCCCGCCCGACCCGGTCGAGGCCGTGAGGCGGCTGGCGGCGGGGCGGGCGCGGCCGGCGGCGCTCGTGGTCGAGCGGTTCGGCGACCTCCTCGCCGGCGGGAACACGGCCCAGGCGCAGCAGTTCGCCGACGCCCTGCTGGCGGTCGTCGACGCCGGGCACCGGGTGGTGCTGACGGTGAACCCGGCGCGGCTCGGCCCGGTGGAGGGGCTGGGGCGGTTCGGCAAGCTGTTCCGCCAGGGGCAGGTGCTGGTGGCGTTCTCCGCCGCCGAGCTGCGGCAGATGGCGGCCGACCCGGCCGAGCGGGTCGGGCTGCGGTTCGACGAGGGCGTGCTCGACCGGCTGTTGATGGACGTGCAGGGCGACCCGGCGAGCCTGGCGCTGCTGCGGTTCACGCTGAAGCATCTGTGGGACGCCCGGGAGGGGAACCGCATCACGCACGAGGCGTACGACCGCCTCGGCGGCGGCCGGCTCGGCATCGGGCGGCGCGCCGAGCAGGAGTACGCGAGGCTCGACGCGGCCGGGCAGGCGGCGGCGCGCGCCCTGCTGCTGCGGCTGATCCGGCCGGCGACCGGGGCGGGGGTGTCGTGCGCGCGGGTGTCGGCGGGGCGGCTGCTGGACGGCCTGCCGCCGGCGGCGAAGGGCGTGTTCGAGGCGTTCACGGCCGCGGGGCTGGTCGTGCCGGTGTCGCGGGTGCCCGGCGAGCCGGAGGAGTTCGCGCCGGTCCACGAGGCGCTGGCGACGGCGTGGCCGCGGTTCCTGGTGTGGCTGGACGAGGCCCGGGAGGACGACAAGTTCCGGTTCCGGCTGACGGCGGCGGCCGAGCAGTGGGTGGCGGAGGGGCGCAAGCCCGGCGCCCTGTGGACCGGGGCGGCGCTCGACGTGGCCTTGGCGGACGCCGACAAGCTGCGCGCGGCGGCGGCGCTGGACGCGCAGGAGGAGGACTTCCTGGCGGCGAGCGTGCGCCGCGACCGGCTGGTGTGGTGGTTTGTCCGCGGCGGGATCACCGCCACCGTGCTGGCGCTGCTCTTCGGCGTCTCGCTGGTCGCGCTGAACCTGTACTTCCGGGCCGAGGCCACGACGGCCGAGAACAAGCAGATCGAGAAGGACCGGGAGGCAGCCAAGAAGTTCGGCCAGGAGCGGGAGGCGGCCCGGCTGACGGCGGTGCGGACGAAGGCGTGGTGGCAGCTCCACGCCGGCTCGGCCGACCTGGCCGGCGACGTGCCGGCCGCCTACCTCCGGTACGCCTCCGCGTGGCGGAGCGAGGTCGAGGCCGCGGGCAAGGACGGGCGGCCGGACGACGCCCGGGCGTTCGGCCACCTCGTCCGGCTGGGCACCGGCCGACAGCAGCAGTCGGCGCTGCGGGGCATGGCCTTCCAGGAGGACGGGGCGGTGGCGGCCGCGGCCGCCCAGGCCGCCGAGGCGGCCGTCGCCGTCACCGCCGGGGTGAAGAAGGACGGCGACGGGTTCGCCCTCGTCGTGCGGGTGTGGCGGCCGGGCGCGGGCGGCGTGCTCACGCCCGCCGAGTCCACCCGCGCGCTCGCCGCGCTCGGCGCCCCCGTGCCGCCGGGCGCCCCGAGCCGCGTCGGCGGCGTGTTCGTCGCGCCCGGCGGCGGGCACGCCGTCGTGCTCCTGTGCTGGGACACGGTCGGCGGCGTCGTCTGCCCGCTCGACACCCCCGAGGCCGGCGGGGTGCGGTGGCGCCCGGCCGGGTCGTACGCCGGGTTCCTCGGCAAGGCCGAGATGAGCCCGGACGGGCGGCACGTCGCGGTCGCGTCGTACGAGTTCGAGTCCACCGGGTTCTGGGGGCAGTTCCAGAAGGTGGCGCCGGTCACCCGCAGCGCCGTCGCCGTGTGGGCGGCGCCGGAGTGGACGGCGGCGCCCCTGTTGGGGGCGTGCGACCACGACGGGCGGGTCGGGGCGCTGGCGTTCGACACCGGGACGAAGGGCCGCCGGCTCGCCGCGGTGTTCGGGATCGACTCGCCCCCGGACACGCCGGTGGCGCTGGAGTGGGAACTCGGCCGGGCCGGGGCGCCGACGCGGCACGCGCCGCCCGGCGCCGCGCGGGCCGACCAGAAGGAGGGGGAGGCCCTCGTCGCCGCGTACAGCCCCCCCGCCCGCACCCCGGGCGGGACCGCCGCGGCCCTGTTCGTGTCGCGGGCGTCGCCCCGGGCGCTCGCCGGCGACACGGCCTGGCTGTTCAGCCCGGACCGGTCGAAGCCGACCCAGACGGACACGGTTCGGGTGCCGCCCAGGGGTGGCAGGAGGTGACGGCCGCGGCGTTCGGCCCGGCCGGCAACCCGGCCGGGCCGGGGCGGAAGCCGGAGGTCGAGTGGGATGGGCGCGGTGCGCTCGGGACGGCGGGCGGGGCGGTGGTGTTCTCGCGGCTCGCCTTCCCGGCCGATGAAGTCGCCGAGATCGGACAATTCCTTTCGCCCCCGCCCCCGGGGGGCACGCCCAGCAGGTGTTCAAGGTCGGGTTCAGCCCGGACGGGCAGTACGTCGTGTCGGCCGGCCGCGACCGGCGGGCGGTCGTGGCGATGGCCGATCAGCGCGGCGACCGCCACCCTTGGTACCACAGCGCAGGCACCGTCGCCTGATGCCGCCGCCTTCTACCCAGACGGCCGCGGCGCGCCTGGCGACGTCGCTGCTGCCGCCGCCGCCTGCGGGACCTCGCCGCGGGGCGCCTACCCGGTGTCCCTCGCGGTGCCGGGGTCTGGACCTGGACCGGACGGTGGCCGACGACGCCCTCTCGCCCGACGGGGCGGCCTTCGTCGCCGGCGGCGAGCGCCGCGGGTACGCCCGGGCGCGCCTGGCCGGTGGGCGCGGCGGTGGGCGCGGGCGTGGGACCCGAAGACCGGCACCCCGCTCACCCCCGAGTTGCTCCCGCCCGAGCCGGTCGCACGGGTGGCCGTGAGCCCGCACGCCGTGGCTGGTCTGCACCACCGGGGGTGACGAATCGTCCGCCTGGGGGCCGGACGGGCGCGGCGGTCTGGGCCGAGGAAGGGTGCGCCACGAAGGCGACGTTCGCGGCTCGGCGACGACGGCACGGATGCTCCGGCTGGTCGTCGTCGGCCGGCAGAACCCGGCCGGGGCGACCGGGGAGACCGAGCTCCGCGTCTACCGCCTCGGCGCCACGGGCGCGCCGGACGGCGACCCGCAGACCGCCACCCACCCGAACCCGTTCACGACCGCCGTGTTCGGCCCGGGGTGCGGGCGGGTGGCGGCGTATTCCAAGGAGGAAGGGGCGGCCCGCGGCATGGTCGTGGTGTGGGACGTCGGCCGGCCCGAGCCCGTCCCGCTGGAGCACGACGGCCGGCCGGCGCACCGCGAGCCGGTCACCCACGTCGGGTTCGCCGCCGACGGCCGGGTGGTGACCGCCGGGCAGGACGACGAGGTGGTGGTGTGGACGCCGGCCGGCGGGCGGTGGGCCGGCGAGGTGCTCGGGGTCGAACCCGGGAAGGAGCGGGCCGGGCACAAGGCCGACGCCACCAGCGCGGCGTTCGACGCCGGCGGCGACCGGGTGGTGTCGGCCGGGCGGGACGGGAGCACGATCGTCTGGGGCCGGGAGCCCGGCGGGCGGTACGCGGCCCGGCTCACCCTTCGGGCCGGCGACCGGAGCCGCGAGGTGGTGCAGGCGCTGTTCGTCGGCGACCGGCTGGTGGCCACCGCCTCGGCCGACAACGTCGTGCGGGTGTGGGACACGAAGGCGGAGTCGAGCAGCGGCCGGCTGGTCGCGTCCGCCCCGTTCCCGACGGCCGTCCGCCACGCCCGCTGGCGGCCGGACGCGGCCGGGCTGGGGGCGGTGCTCGGCGTCGGCCGGGTCGCCGACCCGTCGGCCCACGGGTACCCGGCCCCGGAGCCCCGGCCGTGGGCCGCCCGGTTCACCGCCGCCGAGTTCCCGCTGACCCGGCGGGCCGACGCCGCCCCGGCCGAGGCGCTGGTGCGCGAGGCGGCGGTCGTCGCCGCACGGAAGGAGCTGGCGGGCGACCCGACCCAGCTGGTCGGGCTGCCGCCGGGCGAGGTGTTCGCCGACCGCCCGACCGCCGCCCCCCCGCCCCGCCCCTCCGACGCGGAGCGGCACCTGTGGGAGTCGGTGCGGTGCGAGGCCGCCGCGAACTGGGCCGGGGCGCGGTGGCACCTGGACCGCCTCCTGGAGCGCCCGCCGGCGGGCCGGCCGGACCTGTTCGCCCGCCGGGCCGCCGTGCTGGCCCGGCTCGGCGAGTGGAACCTCGCCGAGGCCGACTACGCCGACGCCCGTGCCGGCGGCGGAACCCCGGACGTCGTCCGGCCGCTGGCCCTGATGCGGGTCGCGCAGGCCGAGGCGGAGACGAGTCCGGAGAAGAAGGTGTACCTGTTCGGCAAGGCGGCCGAGGCCTACGACCGGCTGTCGCGCCTCGGCCGGGCCGACCCGCACGACGGCCTCCGGCTCGCGCGGGCGCAGCTCGACGCGGGCACGCCGGCCGCCGCCGTCGAGACGTGCAACCGCCTCCTGGCGGACGGGTTCCAGCCGGCCGGCCTGGCGGACGGGTTCCAGCCGGAGGTGTTGGCCCTCCGGGCCGAGGCCCACGACAAACTCACCCCCGGCAGACCGCAGGCCGCGTTCGACGACCACACCGCGGCGGCGCGGGCGTTCCAGGCGTCGGGGCTCCTGCGGAACGCGGCCGACGAGTTCAAGCAGGCGCTCGGGCTGAAGGGCCTCGACGACCTGGACAAGGGGAAGCGGGCCGCGGCCCACGCCGACTACGGCGACGTCCTGGCCAAGCAGGCCATTCTCTCCGGCGACGGGGGGGCCGAGTTCCAGTACCGGCACGCGACGGCGCTGGCCCCGGACGAGCCCGACTACTGGCTCAAACTCGGGCAGACCCTCGAGCTCGAAGCGGGGCAGTTCGAGGCGGACTCCGTCGCCCGCCTCTCCCACCTGGCCGACGCGGTCACCGCGTTCCACGCCGACCGCCGGCACCCGACCGACCCCCGGCTGCTCGCCGGCCGGGTTCGCGTCCGGTCCGCACTGGGGCAGTGGGCCGAAGCCCTCGCCGACGCGCGGCAGTTGGTCCACCTCGCCCCGGGCGAGCCGACCCACTGGCACATGTTCGGCGACATCCTGGTGCAGCGCCGCCGGTGGTCCGAGGCGGAGCGGCCGTTCCGGGAGGCGGTGGGGCGCGGCGTCTCCGCGCCGGCCGCGCGGTTCCACGCCGCGGCGGCGGCCGCCGCCGACGAGAAATTCGATGCCGCCTCCGCCTACCTGGCGCAGCTCGAAAGCGTCCCCGAGTACCGCCGAGCGGCGCTGGCCGCGCTGGCCGTCGCCCGCTTCCACCACGGCGACGCCACGGGGTTCCGGGCGGCGAGCGACAAGCTGTACGACCTGTCCGGGGTTCCGCCCGCGGACCACGCCGTCGCGCGCAACTCGACCGCCTGGGTGACGTCCCTGGCGGCCGACCAGCCGGCGGACCGGCGGGAGGCGGCGCTGGAGGCGGCGCGCCGGGCGGCCGACGCCGCGGAGGCGGGGACGCACCTCCTCACCCTGGGGGCGGCCCAGGCGCGGGCCGGCAAGAAGGAGGCCGTGGGCACCCTGTCGAAGGCGCTGGCGGCCGGCGGGGTCGGCCCGCCGCGCGCCGAGGGGCTGTACCGGAAGGCCGCCGCCCACCTGTTCCTGGTGCTGGCGTACCGCGGCGCCGACCGGGCCGACGACGCCGGCCGCGAACTGGAGAAGGCGCGGGAGGCCGTCGTCCTGTTGGACCGCGCGCTGAACCCGGCGACGCCGGACGCCGACCTGCCCGAAGACGCGCGGTCGCCGGGGGGCGTCGCCGCCGCGGCGTGGTACCGCCTCGAACTCGGCCTCCTGCTGAAGGAACTCGACCCGGGCCGCCCCGAGTAGGCGGTCCCGGTCCGGGGTCGCGGCCGGCCCCTACAATCCCTCCGACCCGCACTGCCGGTCTCAGGAGACCACCCCATGCGCACCGCCCGCCGGGCGACCGCCGCCCTCGTCGCCGCCGCCCTGCTCGCCGTCCCCGCGCCGTCCCAGGAGAGGAAGTTGACCTACCCGGATACCAAGAAGGTCGAAGTCACCGACACGTATCACGGCACCGCCGTGTCCGACCCCTACCGCTGGCTCGAAGACGACGTCCGCAAGTCGCCGGACGTGGCCTCGTGGGTCGAGGCCGAGAACAAGGTGACTGACGCCTTCCTCAAGGACATCCCGCAGCGCGAGGCCATCCGCAAGCGCATCACCGACCTGTGGAACTACGAGAAGATTTCGGCCCCGACGAAGGTCGGCGGCCGCTACTTCTTCAGCAAGAACGACGGCCTCCAGAACCAGAGCGTCTTCTACACCCAGGACACGCTCGACGGCCCCGCCCGCATGCTCCTCGACCCCAACACCTGGAGCAAGGACGGCACCGTCGCCCTCTCCGGCATGGCGATCAGCGACGACGCCAAGTACCTCGCCTTCGGCAAGGCCGCGGCCGGCTCCGACTGGAACACGTGGCACGTCCTCGACGTCGCCACCGGCAAGCTCCTCGACGACAAGCTCGAGTGGGTGAAGTTCAGCGGCGCCTCGTGGACGCTCGACGGCAAGGGCTTCTACTACAGCCGCTTCCCCGAGCCGCAGAAGGACGCCGCGTTCCAGGCGCTCAACGAGAACCAGACCCTCTACTACCACCGCCTCGGCACCCTGCAGAGCGAGGACGCCCTCGTCTACCGCACGCCCGAGAACCCGCGCTGGACCGTCGGCGGCACCGTGAGCGAGGACGGCCACTACCTCGTCATCAGCGTCGGCGACGGCACCACCAGCCGGAAGTCGCGCGTCGTGTACCGCGACCTGACGGACGCGAAGGCGGAGCCGGTTGTGCTGGTCGGCAACCACAAGAACAAGTTCTCGTTCCTCGGCAACGACGGGGCGACCTTCTACTTCCTGACCGACTACAACGCGCCGAAGTACCAGGTCATCGCCATCGACACGACGAACCCGGACCCGAAGGGGTGGCGGACGTGCGTCCCCGAGGCCGCGGAGGTGCTGGAGGGCGCCGACCTGTTCGGCAACCAGTTCGTGTGCAGCTACCTGAAGGACGCCCGGACCGTCGTGAAGGTCGTCACCATGACCGGCACGCTCGTCCGCGAGGTGGACCTGCCGGGCATCGGCACCGCCGGCGGGTTCAACGGCAAGCGCACCGACGGCGAGACGTTCTACTCGTTCAGCAGCTTCGCCACGCCGCCGAGCACCTACAAGTACGACCTGGCCACGGGCAAGAGCACGCTGCTGCGGCAGGCGAAGGTGAAGTTCGACCCGAGCGAGTACGAGGTGAAGCAGGTGTTCGTGCCGAGCAAGGACGGCACGAAGGTGCCGATGTTCGTGGCGCACAAGAAGGGCATCAAGCTCGACGGCACGAACCCGACGCTGCTGTACGGGTACGGCGGGTTCAACATCTCGCTGACGCCCGGCTTCTCGGTGAGCCGGCTGATGTGGATGGAGATGGGCGGCGTGTTCGTGGTGGCGAACCTGCGCGGCGGCGGCGAGTACGGCGACGACTGGCACCGCGCCGGCACCAAGACCAAGAAGCAGAACGTGTTCGACGACTTCATCGCCTGCGGCGAGTGGCTTGTGAAGGAGAAGTACACGAGCCCGAAGAAGTTGGCGATCCAGGGCGGGAGCAACGGCGGCCTGCTGGTGGGGGCGTGCATGACGCAGCGGCCGGACCTGTACGGCGCGTGCCTGCCGGCGGTGGGGGTGATGGACATGCTGCGGTTCCAGAAGTTCACCGCCGGCCGCTTCTGGACCGACGACTACGGCAGCAGCGAGAGCGCCGACCCGGAGGAGTTCAAGGCGCTGTTCGCGTACAGCCCGTACCACGTGCTGCTACGGAACGGCTCGCGCGACTACCCGGCGACGCTGGTGACGACCGCGGACACCGACGACCGGGTGGTGCCGGGTCACAGTTTCAAGTTCGCGGCGGCGCTGCAGGCGATGCAAAAGGGCGGCGCGCCGGTGCTGATCCGCATCGAGACGAAGGCGGGCCACGGGGCGGGGAAGCCGACGGCGAAGGTGATCGAGGAGGTGGCGGACCAGTGGGCGTTCCTGGTGCGGACGCTCGACTTCCGCCCGACGATCCGGGAGTGATACGGACCGGCGTTGATCCCCGATGTTGCTCGGTCGAACCTTCGGTTTGATCCCGGAGGTGGTCGGCGTGTAACTCCCTTTTGC
>JBGAQM010000319.1:0-7368 GCA_044220735.1 Urbifossiella sp.
CGCCTCCGCCCGCGCGGGTGCCGCGCCGGCCGACGGGCTGGCTGACGCTCGCCGGGGTGACGCGGAACAACCTGCACGGCCTCGCCGCCGCGTTCCCGCTCGGCGTGTTCGCCGCGGTCACCGGCGTGTCGGGGTCGGGGAAGTCGAGTCTCGTCAGCCAGGCGCTTGTCGAGTTAGTCGCGGCGCGGCTCGGGCACGAGCCTGAAGCCGAGGAGTCGGAGGGGTCTGAACTGGAGCGCGCGCCGGCGGCGCCGGTCGGCGGGCGCATCAGCGGCGGGGCGGAGGCCGTGTCGCGCCTCGTCGTCGTGGACCAGAAGCCGATCGGCCGCACCCCGCGGTCGAACCTCGCCACCTACACGGGCCTGTTCGACCACGTTCGCAAGCTGTTCGCGGCCACGAAGACGGCGCGGGCGCGGAAGTACGGGGCCGGGCGGTTCTCGTTCAACGTCGCCGGCGGGCGGTGCGAGACGTGCGCCGGCGAGGGCTTCGTGATGGTCGAACTGCTGTTCCTGCCGAGCGTCTACACGCCGTGCCCGGCGTGCCGCGGCCGGCGGTACAACGCGAAGACGCTGGAGGTGCTTTACCGCGGGAAGTCGGTCGCCGACGTGCTCGGGCTGACGGTGGAGGCGGCGTACTCGTTCCTCGCCGACGAGCCGCACGCGCACCGCTCGCTCGGGGTGCTCCGCGACGTGGGGCTCGGCTACCTCCGCCTCGGCCAGCCGGCGACCGAGCTGTCGGGCGGCGAGGCGCAGCGGGTGAAGCTGGCGACCGAGCTGCAACGGGCCGAGCGCGGGGGGACGCTGTACGTCCTCGACGAGCCGACGACCGGCCTCCACCCGACGGACGTGGAGCGGCTGCTGGCGCAGCTGCAGGGGCTGGTGGACGCGGGGAACACGGTGGTGGTAGTCGAGCACGACGTGGGCGTGATCGCGGCCGCCGACTGGGTGATCGACGTCGGCCCGGGGGCGGGCGATGAAGGGGGGCGAATCGTCGCCGCCGGCCCGCCGGCGGAGGTGGCGCGGGCGGCCGGGAGCCTGACGGCGCCGTACCTCAGCCGGGTCGTGGGGCGGGCGGCCAACAGCACCGAGGGGGCGGCGCCGTGAGCGTCATCATCGTCGTGGCGGCGCTGGCGTTCCTCACGGTCGTGGCCTACCGCGGCTACAGCGTCGTGCTGTTCGCCCCCGTCGCCGCCCTCGGGGCCGTCCTGCTGACCGACCCGGCCCTCGTCGCGCCGGCGTTCACCGGCATGTACATGGACAAGCTCGCCGGGTTCCTCCGACTGTACCTGCCGGTGTTCGTCCTCGGCGCGATCTTCGGCAAGGTCGTCGAGCTGGCGGGATTCTCCGAGTCGATCGTCGCCGCGGTCCTCGCGCTCGTCGGCCCCGGCCGGGCGACGCTGGCCGTCGTCCTCGTCTGCGGCGTCCTCACCTACGGCGGGGTGTCGCTGTTCGTGGTGGTGTTCGCAGTCTACCCGTTCGCCGCCGAGTTGTACCGCCGCGCCGACATCCCGAAGCGGCAACTCCCGGCGGCGATCGCCCTGGGGGCGTTCTCGTTCACGATGGACGCGCTGCCGGGGACGCCGCAGATCCAGAACCTCATCCCGACGGCGTTCTTCGGCACGACGGCCTACGCGGCGCCGTGGCTCGGCGTCGTCGGCGCGGCGTTCATCCTGGGCGCGGGGCTGCTGTACCTGAATTGGCGGCAGCGTCGGGCGCGGGCCGCGGGCGAGGGCTACGGCGCCGCCCCGGTCAATGAGCCCGCCCGCTTCGACCACGGCCCGCTGCCCCACCCGCTGGTGGCCGCCGTGCCGCTCGTCGTCGTCGGCGTGTTGAACCGGTGGCTGACCGCCGCCATCCCGGCGTGGTACGGCGCGACCGCGTCGTTCGCCCCGGCCGGCGGGACGGCGGTGGTGCAGGAGGTGTCGAAGGTCGCGGCCGTGTGGGCCGTGGAAGGGGCGCTGCTGGTCGGCATCCTGGCGGTCTTCGTCCTGGCCTGGCGGCCGGTGACGACGCGGGTCGCCGACGGTTCGCGGGCGGCCGTCGGCGGGGCACTGCTGGCGGCGCTGAACACGGCTTCGGAGTACGGGTTCGGGGCGGTCGTCGCCGCGCTGCCGGGGTTCCTGGTGATCGCCGGCGCACTGGCGGCCGTGCCCGGCCCCCTCGTCAACGAGGCCGTCACCGTCACGACGCTGTCCGGCATCACCGGGTCGGCGTCCGGCGGCCTGAGCATCGCCCTCGCCGCGTTGTCGGACACGTTCATTGCGAACGCCCACGCGGCGGGCATCCCGCTCGAAGTGTGCCACCGGGTGGCGTCGATGGCGAGTGGGGGGATGGACACGCTGCCGCACAACGGGGCGGTCATCACCCTGCTCACCGTCACCGGGCTGACGCACCGCCAGGCCTACGCCGACATCTTCGCCGTCACCGTCATCAAGACGGCGGCGGTCGGTGTGGTGATCGCCGCCTTCCACCTGACCGGCATCGTCTGAAACCAGCTCGTTTCATCCGTGAAGCCGCAAGCGGCAACTCCGTTGCCGCTTGCGGCCGCGCTTCGCAACGCGAAGCCGCACGCGTTCGCTCGGGTGGTTCTGTTGCCGCTTGCGGCTTCGCGCCGCGCCGCGGCGCCGGGCGGTCACGATTCCACCCGAGTAGGTATCACAGGCCGGTGCGGCGGCGGGTGCCGGCGGCGCGGCCGGCGGTCCGACCGGCGGTCGCCGCCCCGTTGGCCCGCGGCGGCGCGCTCGCCGGCGCCGGCCCCGCCAGCTTCGCCACCAGCCGCCACGACTTCAGCGTCCCCTTGTCCAGCCGGAACGTGTCCACCACCCGCAGCTTCCACGTCCCCTTCACCGACCGCCCCAGCAGCGGTTGCAGCGCCGGCACGTCCTGCACCGAGTAGGTCTTCACGATGTTGTCGGCCGACCCGCCGGCGTGGTTGTGCAGCACCACCGACGTGCCGTCCGGGGCGACCAGGTCCACCCGCAGGTCGCCGATGTAGGTGTGCGCGATCTCCACCTGCACGCGCAGCTCGGTGATCGTCCCCGTGGTGGGCACGTCGATGGCGCTCTCGACCGGCTGGCCGGCGTCCGGGATCGCCAGGTTCGGCGTCACGCGGCGGTCCACCGTGCCCCCGACCACCACCCCCTCGTTCGCCTTCGTCACCGCCCGGAAGGCGTTCACCTTGCCGTACCCGTACCACATGCTGAACCCGCCGACGAAGTCGCCGGGGGCGTTCACCGGCGTGTCCGACACCAGCGACAGGCCGGCGGTGTCGGCGGTGGACTGGATCAGGGACTTCACCGCCGCCCCCGTCAGCGACGAGTCCACCGACAGGACCAGCCCGCACACGCCGGCGACGGTCGGGGTGGCGCTCGACGTGCCGCCGAAGTTGTCGGTGAACCGCGACCCGGGGGTGAACTCGGTGTTCAGCCCGAAATTCTCGTTGTCGGTGGTCGTGATCCCGCGGCCGGCCACGGCCACCTGTCCCAGGTCGTCCCAGTTGTTCGACGGCGCGCACACGGAGATGTTCTTGCCCCACGACGAGTACGCCGCCCGCGTCATCCGCGACGTGCTGGCGCTCACCGTGATGACGTCCGGGTGGGCCGCGATCCACCGGTCGATCTTGCCGCTGTAGGTGCGGATGACGCCGGCCCCGTCGCGGAACCGGTACGGCGTGGTGTTCGTGAGGTCCTGCACGGGGCAGTTGTTGTTCCCGGCCGCGATGCAGATGATGAGCCCCTTGCCGCGGCGGCCGCCGGTGGCGGCGAGGGTGCTGATCGCGTCGCGCAGGGCCGTACTCATCGGGGCGTTCGCCGGCCCGTAGCCCCACGAGCACGACACCACGTCGGCCAGCGCCGAGATCTTCTGGAACATCAGGACGAAGTGCGCGTCGGACATGTCGAGCGGGAACCGCACGGCGACGAGCGAGCAACCGGGGGCGACGCCGACCACGCCGGTGCCGTTCCCCTCGGCGACGGCCACACCCAGGCACGGGGTGCCGTGGTAGTCGCCGTTCTCGGCGGCGCTCGGCGCCGGCCGCGGGTGGACGTCGTCGTCCCAGTCGATGCCGGCGCTGATGCCGCCGCGGACGGTCGCGTTCAGCCTCGCCACCACCTTGCCGGCGCCCTGGAAGTCGGGGTGGGTGAGGTCGAACCCGTCGTCGGCCACGGCGACGACGACCTCGCGGCGGCCGCGGGTGACGTCCCAGGCGTCGGCGGCGAAGCACCCGGCGCCGGCGACCAGGTCGGTGCCGGCGGTCGGGGCGTGCAGGTGCCACTGCCTCGGGAAGCGGTCGTCGGGCGGGATGAACGCGAACCGGGTGAGCCGCCGCACCAGGTTCGGCTCGGCGTACTCGACGTCGTCGCGGGTGGCGGCGGCGTTCGCCGCCCGGATCGGGTTGCGGCCGGTCGCGTCGGTCACCCGCACCAGGAACGTCTTGTCGCCGAGTTCCTGCTCGACGACGAGGTGCTCGGCCGCCAGGTACTCGGCGATGCGGTTCTCCGGCGTGGGCTCCTTGAACTTGACGAAGAAGCTCTCGGTGATGAGGTACTCGTTGTCCTGCGCCTGGCGGTCGCGGTAGACGTGGTGGATGACGTTGTCGTCGGCCCGGAGACGGCCGACCGCGGACTCGCGCTCGCCGACGACCTCGGCCCGCACCAGCCCCGGGGCGGCCATCTGCGGGGCGCGGAGGGTGACCCCGGCCGAGGCCGCGGCCGCGGCCGCCGCAGGAACGTCGTCGGCGTGGATGGTGATCGCCGAGCTGTCCTGGCTGATGTCGATCCGCTGCCCGCCTTGCCAGAAGTACGTCGTCTCGTTCACGGTGCGTCCTCGCGGGTGTGGTTCGGGGAGTCGGGGCGTCCGCCGCACGGACCCCACGACGACTCATACGAAAGAGTGCCGCCGAGTCGGGCAGAAATTTTCCAAGTGCTGCACTGTAGGCAGAGACGAACGGGAACGCGAGCGAATTCCGCGGCGGCGGCACCACGCCCCGCGCCCGCCGCATGTTGCCCTTGTGCCCGCCGTCCGCGGCGGTCTATAGTCGGCCGCCACTCGGCACGACGCCGGCCCGGCCGCGGAAGGAAGCCATGGCGACCGCCCCCAGCGCGAACGACCTCACCCGCCAGCAGCTCGACGAGCTCGACGACCTCCTCCAGCGGATGCTCAACCTGCCGCTCACCGGCACCGAGCCCCCGCCGGCCCCCGCCGGCCCCACCTGGCGATACGACGCCCCCGCCGCGCCGGCGCCCGCCCCCCACCTGGCCGCCCCGCCGGAGCCCCCGCGGGCGCCGGTGTACGCCGCGCCGCCGCTGGTCGCGCCCCCGCCGGTCGTGCGGCCGGAGCCGATCGCCGCGCCGGTGCCGCTCATCCCGCCGCCGGAGCCGACCACGCCGATCATCGAGCGGAAGCCGACGCCGCCGTCGCGCCCCGCCCCGAAGCCGGCCCCGGTTCCGGCCGTGGCCGCGCCGCCGGCTCCCGCGCCGCAAATCGTGTACGAACCGCAGCCGCCGCTGCCGGTGCCGCTGTTGCCGCTGGCGGCGCTGAACTGGGTGTTCGACCGCCTCGCCGGGCTGCTCGGCCCGCCCGGGTGGCTCCTCCGCAGCGGGTTCGGCAAGAACGTGCTCGGCCTCGCCGGGATCGGGCTGATCGTCTACACCGCCGCGCACCTGGCCACCGACGCCGGCTGGTGACGCTGCCGTTCCCGGTGCCGTGGCCTGCTGAAGTTGCAGAGGACAGAAGCCGGAGGACACCACTCCTCCACTCCTCCACTCCTCCACTCCTCCACTCCTCCACTCCTCCACTCCTCCACTCCCTATAATCCCCCGATCGACAATCCGGCCCGGCCGGCGGCGAATACCGTCTGCCGGGCCGCCGGCGTTTCCTCCCGGTCGAGTTCACCCGAATGGCTTCCGCCCCGACCGATTCGCCCGCCGCGCCCGCCGACCCCGGCGCCGGCGGCCCGCCGGTCGCGGCCCCGCCGCCGGTCGTCGCGGCGGCCCCGCCGCCGGTCGTCGCGGCGGCCCCGCCGCCGGAGCGGCTCGACCTGCTGGCCGCCGTTCTCAGCTACCTCATCCCCGGCCTCGGGCAGGTGTACCAGGGGCGGCTGGGTAAAGGGCTGCTGTTCTTCGGCGGGCTGTATGTCCTGTTCTTCTACGGCATGGCGATGGGGCAGTGGCGGAACGTCTGGCTCCCGGACGTGACCGGCCAGCCGCCGCTCCAGCTCGCCGGGTTCCAGCTGCGCGGCGCGGCCGGCGCGGTGTGGTACCGGCCGCAGTTCGCCGCCCAGTTCTGGATCGGCGCCGCGGCGTGGCCGGCGGTCGTGCAGTACGCCGCGTTCGACCCGGCCAAGGACGCCGGCCCGCTGTTCGGCACCTTCCAGCGGGCGCCGTCCGAGGACGAGCTGAACGACCTGCAGCGGAACGGCAACAAGCGGTGGGACCTGGGCTGGGTGTACACCGTGATCGCCGGCGTGCTGAACCTGCTGGTGATCTACGACGCGCTGGCCGGCCCGATGTTCCGCGACCCGCCGCCGGGCGAAGAGGGGGCGAAGTCGTGAGCATCTACTGGGACCTGCCGGTCCTGCTGGTGATCGTCAGCCTGGTGTACGCCGCGACCCGGCACGACCGCTGGGACCGCATCCTCCGCGAGGCGCGCGACTGGGGCGCCCGCATCGCCCTGTTCCTCACCGCCATCGGCCTCGGCCTGTACCTCCTCAGCACCTACCTGTAACCGACGTGAGCGCCACCCTCCCCCTCGACGGCGCCACCCTCCCCGTCCGCCGCCCCGCCTCCGTGGCGGAGGTGGGCGAACTGGTTCGCGCCGCGGCCGCCGCCGGCGAGGGCGTCTACCCCGTCGGCGGCCGCACCGCCCTCGACGTCGGGCTCCCCCCGGCGAAGCCCGGAGTCGCGCTCGACACGACTGCCCTCGACGCCGTCGTCGACTACCCCGCCCGCGACATGACGATCACGGTGCAGGCCGGGATCACCGTCGAGAAGCTGCGGGCGGCACTCGCCGCGGAAGGCCAGTGGCTCCCCGTGGACCTCGCCGACAGCGCCACGGTCGGCGGCGCCGTCGCGGTGAACGAGAGCGGCCCGCGCCGCCTCGGCTACGGCACGCTGCGCGACTACGTCATCGGCATCCAGTTCGTCGCCGACGACGGCAGCGCGGTGAACGCCGGCGGCCGCGTCGTGAAGAACGTCGCGGGCTACGACCTGATGAAGCTCCACACCGGCGCCCTCGGCACGCTCGGCGTGTTGACACAGCTGACGCTGAAGGTGCGGCCGAAGCCGGAAGCGTCGGCCGCGGTACGCCTCGGCTGCGAGGGGCATCGTCTCCCCGCCGTGCTGGATTTGCTCCACGCCTCGAAGTCGCGGCC
>JBGAQM010000320.1:0-7996 GCA_044220735.1 Urbifossiella sp.
GTTCACGATCGACGGCAACACGGTGAACGTCTTGCACGTCCGTCACGCCGCCCAGGACCGGCTCACGGCCGACGACTTCTGACGCCCGTCACGGCACGAGCCAGTGGTACACCGCGTACCCCGCCGCGCCGCCGAGCACGACCAGCGCCGCGCCCCACCGGCCGCGCGACTTCAGCGACCACCACAGCACCAGCCCCGTCGCCGCGATCACCAGCAGCAGCACGCACACCACGTCGATCAGCAGCATCCACGCCCGGCCGGTGTACTTCCCCTTGTGCAGGTCCACCGCCACCGCCGCCCACCCGCGCGACTCCACCGTCGCCGTCGCGTGCCCGTCGCCGCGGCGCACCTCGACCAGCGTCCGCTCGCCGGGGCGGAGGTACTCCACCTCCACCGTCTCGTCGTCGGCCCGGTACGACTTCACCTCGCCGCGGGCGCCGAACGCCCGCCGCACGCCCTCGCTCACGTCCAGCCGGTCGGCGGCCGGGTCCGTCGCCTCGGGGACCGTCGCCTCGGCCGTGCGCGTGACGGGCTCGTCGGGGAGGAACCACGACTCGTGGTTGAGCATGAACCCGGTGACGGCGAAGAACAGGATGAGCGCCAGCCCGGCCAGGGTGAGGTACAGGTGGGCGGCGCGGGCGGCCTTCAGCAGCCGGCGGTAGGCGGGCGACATCGGTTACTTCTTCCCCGGGCCGAACGTCACGACCGTCTCGCCGGTCTCCTCGTTGGCGGCCAGCTTCAGCGTCGCCGCCTCGCCCTTGAGCGCGATCTTTCCCGACTGCCGGACGTGCTTGCCGTGCTCGCGGTGGACCTCGACGCGGACGGTGTACTCGCCGCGCGCCACGGGCATTCCCTTCTCGTCCTTGCCGTCCCAGGTCAGGTCGTACTTGCCGGGGCCGCGGGTGGCGCGGGTCACGGCCTTCACCAGCTCGCCGTTCGTCTTGCCGATCTTCCACCAGTCGCTCAGGTCCTTCAGCCAGCGGCCGTCGGTCCCCCACACGCCGATCGTCTTCACCGCCTTGCCGGCGCCGTCCTCCACCCACACCGCCACGTACGGCCGGCGGTACTTGCGGGCGCCGTCGATCTTCGGCAGTTCGAGCGCCACGGTCATCTGGAACCCGGCCGGCCACGACTCGCCCTTCGCCGGGGCGTCCTGGGCGACGGCGAGTGACGGGCCGAGCGGCGTGTCCGGGGCGCCGGCGACGCCGAACAGCGCCGCGGTCAGCGCGCCGGCGGCGACGGCCTTGCGGTAGCGCGGCCGCGCCGGCACGACGGCTTCGAGCGCGAACCCGGGGCTGCGGAACTGCCCGTCGTCGATGATGAAGGCGGCGGCGCCGGGGACGCCGGCGACGAGGCGGAGGCCGGCGGCCGGGTCGAGGACGGCCAGCGCGGTGGCGAGGAGGTTCGCGGTGAGGCTGTCGGCCGCGACGACGGTCGCCGACGCGACCCGGTCGGCGGGCCGGCCGGTCCGCGGGTCGATGTGTGACAGGAAGGTGTCGCCGACCGCGCAGCAGCGCGGTACGCCGCTGGCGACCGGGCCTTCCGCAGCCGCGGGCGCTGGCGAAGACGACGTTCTGTAGAGGCGAACAGGTCTGCGCCGACGACGTGGGCCCTTGCTTGTAGCCAGCCATGTCGCCGCCGGGTCCTGAAGCCAGCAGCGCCGGCGCGGACGGCCTTCGCGCGTCGAGGGCAGACCTTCGCGCTTGTTCGTTGACGGGTGCAGCGGCGTTCAGGCCACGCCGTCAGCCGTGGCTCCCAGCCGCGGCGGTCGATCTCGGCGGCCAGGCGCGCGAGCACGTCGGTGGCGGGCTCGCGGCCAGCCTGCTCGGCGTCGGCCCAGACGCAGGCGAGCGCCCCGACGAGCGGGTTGAGCGCGCCGTCTGTCAGCGGTGCGAGGCGGTCGTACCCGGCGAGGACGGCGCGGAGTTCGGGCGAGCCCGGCACCGGGCCGCGGTTCAGCCGCGACAACTCGCTGTCGGCGTCGCGGAGGCCGAACACCGGGCCGACCCGCTCGACCTCGGCCAGCACGGCGCCCGCGACCGCGTCCGGGTCGGCGGCGGTGACCCACAGGTCGAGCGAGGTGCCGAGGACGTGGTCGAAGTGGAACGCGGGTTGCGAGGTGCGTGACATCGGGCGGGTTCCGGGCGGACGGGTTTCTGCTGTCATACGACCCGCGCGGGGGCCGGGGCCGGTTTCTCACCCGTGGCTCATCGGGCGTAGAATTCCATCCCGAAGGAGGGCCAGCGATGCCCGCGTGGCTGCACGATTTCATCCCGGCGGGGTGGACGGCGTGGGAAGTCGCCGTCGCGGCCACGGCCGTGAGCGTGGCGTCGGCGGTCGTCAGCGTGTTCGCCGTCGGGGCCGTGCTCGCCCGCATCCCGGCCGACTACTTCGTCAACCCCGCCGCCCGCCTGCCGATCGACCGGCACCCGGTGTTGAAGGTGCTGGTCGTCGTCGGCCGCAACCTGCTCGGCTACGTCCTGATCGTGCTGGGCGTGGTGCTGTCGCTGCCCGGGGTGCCGGGCCAGGGAGTGCTGACCATCCTGATGGGGGTGATGCTGATCGACCTGCCGGGTTCAGTGTTCAGTGTTCAGGGATTTGCGGTCAAAAGTCGGCGGTGCTCGTCACCAAACACTGAACACTGAACACTGAACACTGCCCCCTTACCCCTCGCTCCCCATCACCGCGGTCACCTCGACCGGGATGTTGTCGGGGATGATGCTCAGCTTCAGCCGGCCGATGTCGATGCTCAGCGGGGCGATCGGCCGGTACGTCCCCTTCACCGTCACCGCGATCCGCTCGGTGAACGTCGCCGCGTTCCAGTCGGCCGTCTTGTTCGACGAGGAGTAGGCGGCGAACGGGTCCACCGTCGAGCCGGACGGGTTCGACTTCGGCACCACCTTCGGCGGGCTGCTGGCGAACCCCGACGAGTCGCACGAGTACACGGCGATCTGGCAGCCCTGGATCTGCCGGTCGATGCCGCCCATCCGGTCCTTCGTGTAGGTCAGGATCTTCGTCTTCGTCGCCGCGATCTGGTCGGACGGGCAGTTCACGTTCACCGCCGCGTACCGGGCGCCGTCGCGGGCGGCGTTGTTGGCGACGTGGAGCACCATCAGGAACCGGCAGTACTCGAAGATGCCGAACAGCACCAGCAGGAACACGCCGATGACCAGCGCCGTCTCGACCAGCGTGGAGCCGCGGCGGCGGGTCGGGCGGGGAGCGAGACGCATGGCGGCCCCGAGGGACAGAGGACAGAGGGCAGAGGGCAGAGGACACAGGACAGACTTCTGTCCTCTGGCCTCTGCCCTCTGGTCTCAGAACGACGGCAGGGTCTCGTTCACGCTGAACGGGTCGTCCACGAGCATCTTCCAGGCCACCTTGAAGGTGAGCTTCTGCGGCCGGATGAACCCCAGGTTCACCCACCGCACCTTGTCCCAGTTCACGCTCACCGTCACCTCGAACGGCTGGTTCTTGATCCCCTCGTACGGCTCGGTGCCGCTCCCGGTGGTGAACGCGAACGTGACCGTGATGTCCGACAACTGGAGGTTGCTCAGCCCGGCCGCGAGCAGGTACTGGTACACCACGTCGCGGACGTTCGGCGTGCCGGTGCTGGTGCGGATCTCGATGATGGTGCCGTCGGACCGGATGGTGGTGCCCTGGGCCGCCAGCCGGGCGCCCTCGCGGGCGGCGTTGCTGACGATCTGCTGGACCTGCACCATCCGCCCCACCTCCCAGATGCCGATCATCAGGGGGACGATGAAGACGGCGAACGTCCAGCCCATCTCGACGGCGGCGACCCCGGCCCGGACGGCGGGGCCGGCGGCGCGGCGGCGGGCGCTGAACGGACGGAGGCGCATCGGGAGACCCTCGGCGGGCGGGGCGGGCGGACCGACCCCGGCTCAACCGTAGAACACGACGCCGCGGGTGCAACCGGCGCCGGCGGAAAGCCCGGCCGGCCCGGGGGTGAGCGGCCGGATTCGGGGGCGGCGCGAACCCGGAATCCGGCCGCGCCCGCCCCCCGGTCGCCGGATTGTTCTAAGGTTCACCCACGGGCCGCCGCCGGCGGCCGCAACCGCAGCTCACCCGTCATGCGTCGGCCGGACACCCTCGACGACGCCGTCGCCCTGGTCCGCGCGAGCGGGCTCGTGCCCCCCGACGACCTCACCCGGTTCCTCACCCTGTTCGCCCGCACCGGCCTCGGCGGCGGGCCGGCCGACGCCCGGCTGTCGCCGTCCGGCGTCCTCGCCCTGATGGTCGAAGCCGGCCTGCTCACCCGGTTCCAGGCGGCCGAGATCGGCGCCGGCCGGCCGCACCTGTGGGTCGGCCCGTACCGCGTCCGCGACGAGCTCGGCCGCGGCGGCATGGGCCGCGTGTTCCTCGCCGACGACCCGGCCGGCGAGCTCGTCGCCGTGAAGGTGCTCTCGGCCGGGCTCCGCGACGACGCCGACGCCCGCGCCCGGTTCCGCCAGGAGGCCCGGGCGGCGGCCGCGGTCCGGCACCCGAACGTGGTGCGGCTCGTCGCCGCCGAGCCGGACCACGACCCGCCGTTCCTGGTGATGGAGTACGTGGACGGCGTGAGCCTCCAGGCGGCGGTCGCCCGGCACGGCACGTTCGCGGCCGCGGAGACCGCCGCGGTCGGCGCCGGCGTCGCCGCCGCCCTCGCCCCGGTCGCCGCCGTCGGGCTCGTCCACCGCGACGTCAAGCCGGCCAACGTGCTCGTGGCCCGCGCCGGCGGGGTGAAGGTGCTCGACCTCGGCGTGGCCCGGTTCGAGTCCGACCCGCTGTCGCGCCGGTTCGACGCCTCGGTCGTGGTGGGGACGGTGGACTACCTGGCCCCGGAGCAGGCCGAGGACAGCTCGGCGGTCGGGCCGGCGGCCGACCAGTACGCGCTCGGGGCGACGCTGTACTTCCTGCTGGCCGGGCACCCGCCGTTCCCGGAGCCGGACCTGGGGCGGAAGCTGGCGCTGAAGGCGGCGGCCGACCCGGCGCCGCTGGCGGCGCTGCGGCCGGACGTGCCGGGCGGGCTGGCGGCGGTGGTGGCGCGGCTGATGGCCCGCCGCCCGGCCGACCGCTACCCGTCGCCGGCGGCGGCGGCGGCGGCGCTGGCCCCGTGGGCGGACGCGGGGCCGCACTTCCCGGCCCGGCTGTTCCGCCCGACCGACGCCGCCGACCCGCCCGGCCCGCCGACCGCGGCCGGCGCGGACCCGTCGGTCACGCCGCCGCCCCCGACCCGGCGGATCGTGCGGCCGGCGGCCGGCGTGGCCGGCGCCCCCGCCGGCGGACCCGCCGCCGGCCGCGGACGAGGGCGGGGACTCGACGCTGCGGCTCGCCGCCCGGCCGGCGCCCGGGTGGTGGGCGAACGCGGCCCGCTGGCTCGGGAAGTGGCGGCGCTGACGTCTGGCGGACCGGGACGCCGGTACCACCGGGCGTCCGACGGGGTGATGAGCACGCGTGCGGGTCGGGCCCGCGCCCCGTTCTGGGCCTGTCTCGGCGCCCGATCCGATTGCTTCCGCGCCGGGCGGTCGACGATGAATCTCACTGCTCGGCGAGCGTCGCTCTCAGAATCGGCCGCCCTTCGAGAAACACCTCGACGGCCGCCTTCATGTCCGCCGCGAAGTCGACCACGCAGGGGCCGTCGGGCGCCTTCTTCACGTTCGCGTGACGGAGCGCGTCCTTCAACAGCACGAGCGCGAGCCGCACGCCTTCATCCGGCCCGACTTGTTCGTTGTCGTCGCCGGCAGCACCGCCGTCGCGGAGACGAATCAGTCCGGGTTGCAGGGACGCGGACAGACTTGAGGGCACCTGGTTGGCACTGCAAATCACCGCGTCGCACGTCTTCGCACCCAGCTTCTTTTCCTCGTCGGACAAGCCGGAAGCCGGGAGGAAGTCGTCCCGCAGCGCCCGTGCCTGAGCGACGACGAGCAGGTGCCCCCGCACGACGGTCGGAAACGACCAGTCTTTGTTCCCGTTCTTCACCTCGACCTTCTTCGCTTCGATCATTCTCAAATACGCCGACCGGACCCGGTCGAGGTGCCCGACGGCGACCGTCTTCTCCGCCGCCGTCAGGAACGACCCCGCCTGGTTCACCAGCGCGACACTCGATTCGTACCGCGGGGTCATGAGGCCGACTTCGATCCGCTTGGCGTACCGCTCCGCCGGAGCGCACCCCGACGGGCCGAGGGCGACGAGCGCCACCGTCGCCAGGCCGACTCGGAACGAACGACCTCCTCCTGAACCAGTCCCGACCACGACCACCGTTGGCGGTACGTTCTCGACCATGCCGTTCCTCCGGTCCGCCGCCGAACACAATGGTTGGGCCGACTCGTCGAGGCGCGTACGTCTCCGCGGCGGGCGCCGCCCGTCCGACGGAGCGTACCTGTGGCCGGCGGGTGTTCGCCAGAAGATTCCCATCAGCACGACGGCTCGGGGCGTGCAGTCGATTCGGCCTCGTACCGCCACACTCGCCGCACCACCGGGACGATCTTCCCAGTTTTCCCAGAATTCCCATCCCGCTCCCGTTCCCGGGAGCCCGCTGTTCCGCCATCTTCAAGCGGGTAGAATAGCCCGCTCCCGGGGCCGTCGCCCCGGCCGACCGCCAGGAACCGCGCATGACCCGTCCCGCGCTCCGCCTCGAACCGCTCGAACCGCGAACCGTCCCCGTCATCGTCGGCGCCCTCGACCCGTCGTTCGGCGTCGCCGGGCTCGCGACCGCCGGGTTCGGCGGCACCGACACCGGCAGCGCCGTCGCCGTCCAGCCCGACGGCAAGGTCGTCGTCGTCGGCACCACGTCGGTGAACAACGACTTCGCCGTCGCCCGGTTCAACCCCGACGGCACGCCCGACCTCTCGTTCAACGGCACCGGCAGCGCCCGGTTCTCGTCCGGCGGCGGCGGCGTCCCCGGCGGCATCGACACGGCCGCCGCCGTCGCCGTCCAGCCCGACGGCAAGATCGTCGTCGTCGGGTCCACGGACACGGGCGGGACGATCGACTTCGCCGTCATCCGCATCCTGGCCGACGGCACCGCCCTCGACGCCACGTTCAGCGGCGACGGCAAGCTCGGCGTCCCGTTCAACCTCGGCGGGGCGAACGCCGACCGCGCCACCGGCGTCGCGATTCAGGCCGACGGGAAGATCGTCGTCGTCGGCTCGGTGCAGGTCGGCGCGACCGACTTCGACTTCGGCGTGGTCCGGCTCGGCGCCGACGGCACGCCGGACGCCACGTTCGACGGCGACGGCGTGCGGACGGTGGCGTTCAACCTCGGCGGCGGGAACGACGACCGCGCGACGGGCGTGGTCGTGGCCGGCGACGGGAGCATCGTGATCGGCGGGTACGCGGAGGCGGCCGCCGGCGCGCACGACTTCGCGGCCGTGCGACTGCTGCCGGCCAGCGGCGCCCTCGACGCCACCTTCGACGGCGACGGCAAGGCGACGTTCAACGTGGGGAACGACGACCGGGCCCTCGCGGTGGCGGTGCGGCCGGACGGCCGGGTGGTGCTGGCCGGTGACACGTCGCCCGGCATCAACCCCCTCGGGGCGGTGGTCCAGCTGACCGCGGCGGGGGCGCCCGACGCCGGCTTCGGGGCCGGCGGCTCCGTGCTCATGCCCGCCTCGATTTACATCGCCTACGGGAGCCGGCTGCGCGGCGTGACCCTCGACCCGCGCGGGCGGGTCGTCGCCGTTGGCGCGGGTGTGGACGCCACGCAGTCGGAGGTGGGCTCCTTCGTCGTCCGGTTGACCCCCGCGGGGGCGTTCGACGCCAGCTTCGACCAGAGCATCTTCACGCCCACGCGGCCCGGGTTCTCCATCCTCGCGCCCGGCGCCGCGACCATCAAGGCGGTCGCCGGCGTGACGCTCGACGCGAACGGCCGCGTCGTCGTCGTCGGCAGCACGTACCAGGAGGAGAACATCTTCGCCCTCCGGCTCATCGGCTCGGTCGAGAAGGGCGACCGCGTGGCGGCCGGCGGGACGGCCAACGGCACCGCGGCGGTGCTGGTGCC
>JBGAQM010000321.1:0-7256 GCA_044220735.1 Urbifossiella sp.
TGCACCGCCGCGAGCGGCGAAACCCCGAGCCGGCGATCAGGGTTCGACAGGGGCGGACGGCTTCTCGCGCAGCTTCGGTTCGATCAGCACCTTCAGCCCCAGGCTCACCAGCGCCAGCAGCGTGAGCGCCGACGCCAGCGCGAACGCCGCCGGGATGCCGTCGCGGCTCGGCGTCTCGAACAACTTCTGAATGTGAAGCGGGATCGTGTCCGTCTCGCCGCCGGTCCGGCCGGACACCACGTACACTGCCCCGAACTCGCCCATCGCGCGGGCGTTGCACAGGATCACGCCGTACAGCAGGCCCCACTTCACGTTCGGCAGCGTCACCCGCCAGAACAGTTGCCAACCGCTCGCGCCGAGGCTCCGCGCCGCCAGTTCCTCCTCGGGGCCACCGACTTCCATCACGGGGATCAGTTCTCGTGCCACGAACGGGAACGTCACGAACGCCGTCGCCAACACGATCGCCGGCGGGGCAAAGATGACCCGGAAGCCGAAGGCCCGCAACCCGTCGCCGAGGAGTGTGCCCGTGCCGAAAAGGAACACGAAGGTCAGCCCCGCCACGACCGGAGACACGGAGAACGGCAGGTCGATGAGCGTGGTCAGGAGGGTGCGGCCCGGGAAACGGAAGCGGGCGATTAGCCACGCCGCGGCGACGCCGAACACCACGTTCATCGCCACCGCCAGCGGGGCCACCACGAACGACAGGAAGACGGCGTGGCGGGATTCCGCGGTGCCCGTCAGGTTCCGCCAGTACGCCGCGACCCCGTCGGCGAGCGCGAACTGGAAGACCGCCGCGAGCGGCACCGCGACCAGCCCGCCGACGATGAGGTACGTGAGGCCGACGAGGGTGCCGCGGACGTACCACGGGTCCGTCCGCGCCCGCGGCGTGGACGGTGAAAGGTCAGCCGGCATGGCGCTGGGTCCACCGTTCGAGCAGGTTCACCACCGCGAGGAGGGCGAACGAAATGACCAGCAGCACCAGCGCCACCGCCGCCGCGTCCGCAAACCGCCCGGACTCCAACTTCGCCACGACCAGCGACGGGGCGATCAGCGGTTCCCCGAGTTGGGCCTTGTAGATGAAGACGACCGAGCCGTACTCGCCGAGGCCGCGGGCGAGCGCCAGGGCGAACCCCGTCAGCGCCGGCGGCAGGAGCGTCGGCAAGAGTACGCGGCGGAACGTCTCCCACCGCGTGGCCCCGAGCACGGCGGCGGCCTCCTCGGCTTCCGCGTCCAAGTCGGCGAGCACGGGTTGCACCGCCCGCACGACGAACGGGAAGCCGGTGAACACCAGCACCACGACGATGCCGAGCTGCGTGTAGGCCACTTCGACGCCGAGCGGGATCAGGTGCCGACCGAGCCAGCCGTCGGCCGAGTAGAGGGTGGCGTAAACCAGCCCGGCGACGGCCGTGGGCAGGGCAAGCGGCACGTCTACCATGGCGTCCACGATCCGCTTCAGTGGAAACTCGTACCTCACCAGCGACCACGCGACGACGACGCCGAGAACGACGTTCACGGCCGCGGCAGCGGCGGCGGTCTTGGCGGTGAGGAGGTACGCCGCGCGGGCCTCGGGGCTCCACGCGGCGGCGGCGAACTCGGCCGGGCCGAGGCCCGACGCGTGCCACGCCACGGCGGCCAGCGGGACGAGCACGAGGAGGCTCAGGTACGTCACCGTGTACCCGAGCGACAGTCCGAACCCCGGCAGCGCCCGCCGGCTGACCCGACTCATGCCGCGTCCCCGCGACACCCGACGGGCCGGTCGCGCACCACGTCCCGCAACTCGCGCCAGAGCGCCAGTTCCAGGTCGGCGAACGGGCCAGCGATGCCGTATCGCAGTGCCACCTCGTAGGCGGCCCGGGCCAGTTCGGCGGCGAACGCCTCCGCGGCGGGTGTCAAGGGAAGGTCGGCGGTCGGTGCGCGTCTGGCGGCCACCACGGTACGGTCCTTTCGAGGCGAAGGGGGCTACTTCTTCCCGGCGTACATCCGGTCGAACTCCGCGCCGGGGGCGAAGTACGTCGTGAGCACCTCGTCCCAGGTGCCCGCGGGGACCAGCGAAGTCGCCGGTCGTAGGTCCATGTCCGGGAACCGATCCCGGCAGCGGGCGACCACCGTCGGATCGGTCGGCCGGTGGTGGTGCTTCGCGATGATCTCCTGCGCGGGTTCCGTGTACAGGAACCGCAGGTACGCCTCGGCCGTCGCCCGGGTGCCGCGGCGGTCGGCCGTGCGGGCCACGACCGCGACGTGCGGCTCGGCCAGCACGCTCAGCGGCTTGCTCCCCGACCCCGCGACCGGGTATACGATCTCCAGATCGCCACTCGACTCTTCGACTTCGAGCTTGGCCTCGTTCTCCCAGGTCAGGTGAACGTCGCCGCGGCGGGCCTTCACGAACGTCAACGTCGCGGCGCGGGCGGCGGCGTCGAGAGGTTGCGCCCGGTGGTACACACCGCGGGTGAACTCACGGGCCTGATCCGTGCTGCCTCCGCTCCAGCTCACGGAGCCCCACAGCGCCAGGAAGCTCCACTTCCCGTTGCCCGATGTCCGCGGGTCCGGGGTCACCACCGACACGTCCGCGCGCCCGAGGTCCGGCCAGCCGTGGACCCCCTTGGGGTTCCCGCGTCGCACCACGAACACGATGGTGGACACGTAGGGAAGCGAGCGGTTCGGAAGCTTCTGCTCCCAACCCGGGTCCAGCAGCCCGGCCTTGCGCACGAGGTCGGTGTCGGGGAACATCGCCAGGGTGAGAACGTCGGCTTCAAGCCCCTTCGTGACGAGTTGGGCCTGGCTCGCCGAGCCGCCGTGCGACATGCGAACGTGCGCCGTAACGCCCTTCTTCTCCGCGTAGTCGCGGACGAAGGCGGCGTTCATTTCGCTCCACAACTCCCGCGTCGGGTCGCAGGCCACGTTGAGAAGGTCGGTCGATTCGCGGAAGCCCGACGACACCACCCACGCCGCAGCCGCGACGAGGTACGCACCACCCGCAGCGAGGAGGAGTTTCGTCCACACGGCGGGCACAACCTCTCGATAGTTTACCATTCCCGTCGCGGAAGTAGTGTATGCCTTCGGTTCGGGGATTCAACCGGGTGAAACGAAAAGCCCGGGGACAATCGTCCCCGGGCGTTGGACGATCGCACAACCCCTTAGACCAGTTCGGGCATCGCCACCCCGTCGGCGAGGTGCTGCGGTCGGCCGGTCGGGTCGGTCACCATGTTGGTCATCGGGTTCAAGCCGAGGTTGTGATACAGTGTGGCGAACACCTCACCGAACGTCGTCGGCCGAGCGGTGGCGAACTCGCCGAGGCGGTTCGTCGCGCCGATGGCCTGACCCGTCTTCATGCCGCCGCCGGCGAGGATGGCGCAGTTGACCTGCGGCCAGTGGTCGCGTCCGGCGCCGCCGTTGATCTTCGGCGTCCGCCCGAACTCGCCCCAGGCGATCACGGTCACGTCGTCGAGCATGCCGCGGACGGACAGGTCGTCCACGAGCGCCGTGAGGCACTGGTCGAGCTTCGCGCCGTGGTCGCGGACGAGATCGAAGTTCTTACCGTGGCTGTCCCAACGGCCGTAGCTGAGCGTCACCACCCGGACGCCGGCCTCGACCAGCCGGCGGGCCATCAGCAGTTGCTCGCTCACGGTCGGGGCGCCGTCGAACTGGAACTGGTACGGCTTGCCGTCGCCGTACCGCTCCCGAACCTTCGGACTCTCCTTCGACACGTCGAGCGCGTCCACGAGCTTGCTGGACAGCAGCACGTCCATCGCCCGCGTGGTGTGGAGGTCGGCGGTCCGCAGCGCCCCATCGCGTTCCAGGCCGCCGCGGAGTTGGTCGAAGCTGGCGAGGAGTTCCTTGCGGCTCGGGAGCTGGTCGCGGTTGCTGCTGTTGAGCACCATGTTCGCCAGGTCCGGGCCGCTCGGCTTGAACGCCCCGTAGGCGGCGCCGAGGAAGCCGTTCTGGCCCGGGTCGCTCCACGGGACGTGCTGCGTCCGCTCGGCGAGGCCGACGAACGGCGGCACCGACGGGTCCACGTTGCCCTGGAGCCGGGCCGCAACGCTGCCGAGGCTCGGCCGGCCGCCCATCGCCCGGAGCGAGTCCTGCCGCCAGCCGGTGGTGGCCTGGAAGGCGTCGTGCCCCCCCTGAGCGCCGACGATGCTGCGGATGAAGGCGAACTTGTCGGCCATCGCGGCGATGCGCGGGAACGTCTCGCCGATCTGGATGCCGGGGACGCGGGTGCTGATCGGGCGAAACTCGCCGCGGACTTCCGCGGGGGCGTCGGGCTTCAGGTCCCACATGTCCTGGTGGGGCGGGCCGCCGCCGAGGAAGATGTTGATGACAGCCTTGTGACCCGTCCGCGGTAACCCGCTAGCCTGTGCGGCTTCGGCGCGGAGCAAGTCGGCTTGTGTGAGGGCGGTCGCACCGAACGCGAACGTGCCAACTCGCAGGAAGCTGCGACGGGAAACGCCGTCGCAAAAGCGTGTCCGGCCGAGGGGAATGTTCAACATCGCGGGCGGCCCCGTGCGGGGAATGGGGTGGGAGGCGGTCAGCCGGCGGGCGGTCGGAGCGTATCACGACGACCGTTATGCCCAGATACAACTGCGTTTAGGGGGCAGCAAGTCAAATCCCGCGCCGCCTCGACGACCCGCAATCAGCCCGCGACCGGGGGCACTTCCCAGCCGCGGCGGTACTCGCGGGCTAGATAGCGGTCGGCGTCCGCGGAGTCGGTGCGGCCAGTCTCGGCGTTCCAGATGATCGCCTTGCCCGCCCGGTATGCCACGTTCCCGAGAAGTACCGCCTCCGCCAGCCGACCCGAGTAGTCGAAGTTGCACGTCGTCGGGCCGTTGGACTTCACCGCCTCCGTCCACTCGCGGTGGTGGCCGATTGACGCCGGGATCGACCGCGCCGGGGCCACGAAGTCGCGCCCCGCCGCCTCCGGCAGCACCTTCAGCTTGCCGTAGTCGGCGAGCAGTTGCAGCTTGTCGCCCACGAACAACACGCCAGAGCCGTAGCCCTCGTGCCGCACCGAGCCGTCGAGTGCCGGGCCGGGGACGCCGTGGTACCACGTCAGATGGACCTCGCCGCGGCCGGCCGCGGCGGGGAAGCGGTAATCGACCTGCATCACGTCCGGCACCGTGTTGTCGCCTTCGTACGTCTTGCGACCCGTCGCCTCGATGCGGGTCGGCAGGCCGAGGTTGAGCGCCCACGCCGGCAGGTCCATGAAGTGACAGCCGAAGTCGGCGAGTTGGCCGCCGCCGAACTCCCACCAGTAGCGCCAGTGGAAGTGCGGCCAGGGGCGGCTGGCGTTGGCGTGCGGGCTGCCGAGATGGTCGGCGTCGAACAGCGGCGTGGTGGACGGGCCGGCCCACAGGTCGGCATCGAAGCGCGGGCTGGCTTTCGGCCCCTTCCGGGTCCCGGCCGGCGGCTTCGACCCGAGCCACACGTGAACCCGACGGACGTTGCCGAGCAGACCCGCCCGCACGATCTCGACCACCCGCCGGTAGTTGTCCCCGGCGTGGATCTGTGTCCCCATCTGGGTCACGAGTTTGCGATCGACTGCGAGCTTCCGCATCAGCCGGCACTCGGCCACGGAGTACGCCAGGGGCTTCTCGCAGTAGACGTGCTTGCCGCGGGTCATCGCCAGCGCCGCCGGAAGGCAGTGCGAGTGGTCCGGCGTGCTGATGACGACCGCGTCGAACCGGTTGCTGACGCGGTCGAACAGCTGGCGGTAGTCGACGAACGTCTCAGCCATCGGGAAGCGGGCCTTCGCGGCGTCGAGGCGGGCCGGGTCGATGTCGCACAGCACGGCGACGTTTTCGTGCTGCACGCCGGCGAGGTTGGCGCCGCCGCGGTCGGCGACGCCGATGACGGCGAGGTTGAGGCGGTTGTTCGCGCCCTGCGCCCGGATGTACATCGGGGCGGTGAGCGCGGCGGGGGCGGCGGCGAGGAAGCGCCGGCGGGTAGTGCGGTGCGACATGATGACCCGGGTGGTGGGGGTGCGAACCGTCGCAGGCGAGTATACGCGGGGGCGCGGCGCGGCGAAAGGTGCTGGCGGACGGGGGCTGCGCCCCCCATAATCAGCCGCACGAGCCGCGAACCATCACGGGAGACGGTCATGGCAATCGAGCCGCTGGCGATCGGGGTGTGCAGCTGGTCGCTCCAGGTCACGAGCGTGCCACAATTGAAGGGATTCATGGACCGGCTCGGCGTGGACGTGGTGCAAATCGCCTGCGGCGACCCGCACCACGCATCCTGGGCCGAGGGGGACGCGATGCCGGCGGCGGCGGTCGGGGCCGGGTTCCGCATGAGCGGGGCGATGCTCGGCTTCCCTGGCGAGGACTACACCTCCCCGGCGACGATCGAGAAGACCGGCGGCTTCGGCGACCCCGCCACCCGTCCGGAGCGGATTTCCCGGCTGAAGTGGGCGCTGGCCCGCACGCGGGAACTCCGCCTATCGGACCTGATGCTCCACGCCGGATTCATCCCGGAAGTCGGCTCGCCGGACCGCAAGCCGTTCCTCGACACGCTCACGACGGTCGCCGAGTTGGCCGGCGGCGCGGGGATCACGGTCGCCTTCGAGACGGGACAGGAGTCGGCGGCGCTCTTGCGGCGGACGCTAGACGACCTGAAGTGCCCGAACCTGAAGGTGAATTTCGACCCCGCCAACATGCTCCTGTACGACAAGGACGAGCCGCTGGCGGTGCTCGACCTGTTGGCGCCGGACATCCGCAGCGTCCACATGAAGGACGCGAACCGGCCGCCGCGGCCGGGTGTCTGGGGCGACGAGGTGCCACTCGGCACCGGTCAGACGAACACTGCGGGGTTCGTGAAGGCGCTGAAGCGGGTGGGTTACCGCGGGCCGCTATGCATCGAGCGCGAGGTGGGGACGCAGGAGGACCGTTTCCGCGACATCGAACACGGGGTGCGGTTCCTGCGGGAGTGTCTGGCGACGGCGTGAGCCGGCCGAAATCGCGGCCGGGCGGATTGTCGGCGCGGGGTCGGGTGCTAAGATTGCGGTACGTCGCCGTGGACTACTGGTCCGCGGCGTCTGGAGAGGTGGCTGAGTGGTCGAAAGCACCGCTTTGCTAAAGCGGCGTGGGGGTAAAACCCCACCGCGGGTTCGAATCCCGCCCTCTCCGTTTTCACGTCATGCCTGTTTTGCGTAAGTTCTTGAAAACGAAGAGCTTACGCGTCACAACCCCTCCATTTCCGAACCCGGCTGGTGCATGTTTGGTGCACAATCAGTGCATGGGAGCGTGCCATGTCCTCGCGTCGAA
>JBGAQM010000322.1:0-7226 GCA_044220735.1 Urbifossiella sp.
GCGGGGCCGACGGTTTCGTGGAGCGCCTTCAACTGCCGCTCGTAGGCGTTGAGCAGGTCGCGCGGGCCGGGCTGGGCGAGGACCGGCGCGGCGGCGAGGAGGGCGACGAGCAGGACGCGCATGGGCGGCCCCGGGGTACGGGCGGAGGGAGGTGTTTTAGGCCCCGCGCGCGAAAAAGCCCGGGGACGCCGTCCCCGGGCTGTCGAGTCGATCCCGGCCCCGAGATCACTTCTCGACGATGATGTCGCGCGCCTTGCCCATGAGGTCCATGAGCTCGAACCGCTCCCGGTACTTGAGGTCGTGTTTGGTGATCGTGCGCGCGAGGGCGAAGGTGAAGTGGTTGTACTCGTCGCGGGTGATCTTCATCCCGGCGTGCGCCTCGGCGATGTTCTTGCCGCTGTACTTCAGCGGCCCGCCGCCCGCCTCGCTCACCAGTTCGACGAGCGTCTGCTCCAGCCGCTGCTTCGCCTTGTCGTCCAGCTTGTACTTCCCGTTGCGGGTGAAGTTGACCCGCGGGTCGGCGGCCGCCTCCGCAATCAGGTCCTTGACCAGCGGCCGCACCGACTTCTCGCCGCCGAGCCGGTCCCACAACGACGCCGTCTTGTCGTTCGGCGTTGATTCCTTGTCCTTGGCCATCGGGATCGGCGTCGGCGGCGGTGTTGCCTTCCCCTTGTCGGGGCCGAAGGCGGTTCCCGTCTCGGCCTGTACGGCGTCGAGGGCCTTCCGGAGTTCGAACGAGGCCGAGTCCGCCGGCAGTTTGTCGGCCTTGTCGAGTTGCTCGCGCACGAACGTCGCCAGCTTCGGCCGGTGGTCGAGCATCGGCTCGACGGCCAGAAGCGTGCCCTGGAACAGCCGGTAGCACTCGGCCTTGCTGCCGCGGTTGTACAAGTCGCTGCCGAGGGTACACGCCTCGTGCACCACACGCGCCGTCCGCCGGTCCTGTTCGGCCCGGTCGAGCGGGCCGGGCTGGGCAAGCGCCGCCCCGGCCGCGACCACGAACAGCCACCCCGCCACCGCCGCTCGCGTACGCATGGCCCGCCCCCGGAAGTCACGAATAGCAGAAGTGTATCCGTCCGCCGCGGCCAGTGCGAGGGCGCCGCCGCCGGCCGCGGTAGAATGAGAACGTCACCCCTGCACCCACCCGCCAGGTCCGCCATGCCGCCCCGCTACCCGGACGACGACCCGCCCCGCCGCCGCCGCCGCGAGGACGACGAGGGCGGGTCGTTCAAGCCACTGGTGTACCTCCTGCTGCTGGCGTTCGGCGTGGCCCTCGGGCTCGGGGCGTTCTATGCCGTCTCCCGCGTCGGCGGCCGCGGCGGCCCGGCCGACGCGCCGGCCGCCGGCCCCGCGACGAACCCGAACGCGGAGCAGCGCGAGGCGACGGCCAACGGCCCGCTCGGCGGCGACGAGTCCGAGGCCAACCGGGTGTTCGAGGCGGCCAAGGGTTCGGTCGTGAACGTGGACACCGTACTCCAGAAGCGCGACCGCCTAAGCGACCGCCTCCAGGAGCAGCAGACCGGCACCGGTTCCGGGTTCGTGTGGGACGCCGAGGGCCGCATCGTCACCAACTTCCACGTCGTGCAGGACGTGTTGCGGCGCCCGGGGATGGCGATCCGCGTCGTCCTCGCCGACCGCAGTGCGCACGAGGCCCGGCTCGTCGGCACCGCCCCGGACGTGGACCTGGCGGTGGTGAAGATCGACCCGGGCTCGTTGAAGGAGAAGCTGGCGCCGCTCGGGCTCGCCACGTCGGCCGACCTGAAGGTAGGTCAGCGCGTGTACGCCATCGGCAACCCGTTCGGCCTGAGCCTGACGCTCACCGACGGCATCGTCAGCGCCCTCGACCGCACCATCGAGGCGCCGACGACGGCGCCGATCAGCGGGGCGGTTCAGCACACGGCGCCGATCAACCCCGGTAACAGCGGCGGCCCGCTCTTGAACCGCGCCGGCAAGTTGATCGGCGTGAACACGTCGATCGCCACGCCGACCGGCACGAACGTCGGCATCGGCTTCGCGATTCCGGCCGACGCCGTGAACCAGGTGGTAACGGACATCATCCGCACGGGCCGCAGCCAGTCGCCGGACCTGGGCGTGCGGTTGTACGAGGAAAAGAAGCTCCGACGCGCTGGCTACGACACCGGCGTGATGGTCGCCGAGGTGGTCCCGAACGGCCCGGCGGCGCGGGCCGGACTCCGCGGGATCAGCCGCACCGTCACCGGCCGGGTCGTGCCCGGCGACGTCATCGTCGCGGTCAACGACGAGCGTGTGGCCGGTACCACCGACTTCCAGCGGGTCGTGGGTCGTCTGCGCCCCGGCGATCGGGTACGGGTGCGCTTTCTCCGCGACGACGAGGAGCAGGAGGCAACGCTGGTACTTCAGGGCGTGTAATTCGCTGCCGCATCAGGGGTCGGGGCCTGTTGCGGTGGATCGTCTCCGACCTCTGACGGGGCCAGCTCCGGATCTGGCCCCAGGCTTCTCGACACTACCCATTTCGCCCAATTGCCCCAATTCTGACCACGGCTCGGATATTTTCCTCCGACCCGCTTGCCGCCGTCCGTGACAGTCCTAAATCTCCCTGCGCCACGACAACCGGCGAAACCCTCTTCCACCCGCCGCGGGCGGGTCCACCCACCGACCGAGTCGAGTCATGGGCAGCGGCTTTCTCACGGAACCGGACTTTATCGAGGAACTGCGGATGCGGCGCTGGGCGCGGGAGAATTACGTCCCCACCGGTGAGCGCGACCGCGCCTGGCATCCGATCATCCTGGAGGAGATGCGCCGCAAGGACGGGGAAGTAAGCGAGGCCGTGCTGGTCGGCTAGCCTCACCTCCCCGGGGCGGCGCGGCACCGCCGCGCCCCCAGGAGAGGTGAGAATGGGCTTCTACAACGGCCGGGTCACGTTCCTCCGGTTCCAGGTGGACGGCCCGGCCCCGAGGCTGTTCGACGCCGAACACCTCGACCGCCTCGCCGACCGCGCCGCCGGCCGGCAGCGCCTCGCCGCCGCCGACGGCGTCGAGGTCGGCTGGACCGCCGGCGACCACGTCCTCGACACCGACTTTCAACTCGACAAGAACGTTATCAACGACACTCTCCACTTCGAGTTGCGGGTGGACGTGGACAAGCTCCCCGCCGACCTGATGCGGGCGTACACGGCCGTCGAACTCAAGGCGCTCAGCAAGAACAACCCCAGCGGATTCGCCAGCGCCCGCCAGAAGCGCGAGGCGAAGGAGGCGGCGCGCGACCGCCTCGAAGACGAGGCGAAGGACGGCCGCTACCGGAAGCGGAAGTGCTTCCCCGTGCTGTGGGACCGCCTCTCGAACGAGGTGCTGTTCGGGGCCACGTCGCTGACTCAGGTGGACCGCCTGTGTAGCCTGTTCGAACAGACGTTCCAGGCGAAGTTGGAGTGCGTCACCGCCGGCCGCCGGGCGTACCACCTCGCCGAGCTCCACGACCGCACCCGGCTGGTGGACGACAGCTCGCCCAGCGCCTTCGTGTCGGGTAGCACCGCCGACGTGGCGTGGATCGCCGACGAGAGCAGCCGCGACTTCCTCGGCAACGAGTTCCTCCTCTGGCTCTGGTACCACACCGACGTGGTGTCCGACACCATCACGCTCGCCGACAACTCGGAGGCGACGGTGATGATCGCGCGCAGCCTGACGCTGGAGTGCCCGCGCGGCCAAACCGGGCACGAGACGATCAGCCACGAAGGGCCGACGCGGCTCCCCGAGGCGCGGCGCGCCATCCAGAGCGGGAAGCTGCCGCGGAAGTGCGGCCTGACGCTCGTCCGGCACGACCAGCAGTACGAGTTGGCGGTCCACGCGGAGACGCTCGCCGTGAGCAGCGCCAAGCTGCCGCCGCCGCCCGAGGACGTGACCGACGCCCGGGCCAAGCTCGACGAGCGCGCCACCCAGGTGCGTGGGTTGGTCGAGACGCTGGACCTGGTGTACGACGCGTTCGGCACGCGCCGGTTCGGGAAGGCGTGGGAGGAAGACCTGCCGGGCATCCAGCGCTGGCTGAAGCGCGAGGAGCGCAAGGCGGCGTGACGGCGGCGCTTCCGCTTGACCCGCGGGAGCGGGCGGGGGTATGGTCCCCGCCCCGACCGCACGACCGCCGCCCGGGGAGGGGCGACCGGATGAACGACACGACGAACCCGTGGCGCGGCCGCCGGGTGCTGGTCACCGGCTGCACCGGGTTCCTGGGCACGGCGGTCGTCCGCGAGTTGCTCGGCCGAGGCGCCGAGGTGGTCGGCCTGGTCCGCGACCGCGCGGCCGCCGCGGAGTTCACCCGGCACCGACTCACGGGCAAGGTCCACGTCGTCCACGGCCGGGCCGAAGACCTATTCCGCATCCATTCGGCGCTCGCCGTCCACGAGGTCCGGGCGGTGTTCCATTTCGTGCCCGCCGACGCCGCCCGCGCCACGGCCACGGCCACGGTGCTGGACGCCACCCGCCGCTACGACACCCGCGTGCCTGTGGTGCTGGCGCGGCGCCACGGTGTCGCGTTCGCAGCGCCCGCCGGGCAGCCGATCGGCGTCGCGCGATTCGGGGAACTGTTCGGCCCCGGCGACCGCGACCCCGGCCGCGTCGTCCCTGCCGCCGTCGCGGCGTCGCAGACCGGCAGCGTCACGGGCGACGGGCCGGCACGCGACTTCGTGGCCGTCCGCGACGCGGCCCGCGGGTGTGTCATGCTCGCCGAGAAGCTGTTGACCGAAACCGGCGCCCGCGTCGTGGATCACGCCTTCCGCTCCGGCTGGGCGCGGAGCGACCGCGATATGACGGCTGCCGTGTGTGACGTGTCCGCCGGCCGCGGCGTGCTCGGCGCGTCACTCCCCCCGGACGACATGGGTTGGGCGCCGGCAACGAGTTTGTCCGACGCGCTCGCGGAGACGGTGACGTGGCTGCGCGACGACCTCCGCACGCGGTCCTTCGGGACGCGGCCGGTTCAGCGGGTCGCCGCGTAACGGGAGGACGCCCGATGACGGCAGCCGAACTCGTCCGCGACTACGGGCTGAAGCCCGACGACCTCGTCGTCCATGCCGGACCCGGCGGCGTCGAGTTGCTGTGCGGGCTGCGGCGGCTCGGCTGTCGGGTGCTACGCCTCGACCCGACCGCAGTCGGATGGGACGGCGACATTGACACGTTGCGGGCCGCGTTGACTCCCGCGGTGGAACGGCTCGTGCGCGAGCGGTACGGGCCGGTGTCGCTGACCATCAGCGGCGGGGTCGTCGTGGGCCGCGTGCCGTCGGCGAGCCGGGCGGCGTGAGCCGCCGTCGTGGGCCGGCTTCCAGCCGGCCCCACGACGATTACCGCCAGCGGAAAAACCGAAACGCCAACGCGAAGCACACCCCGCCCCACGCCGTCAGAACCGCCGCCGGCCCCGCCGCCGCGTCCCACCCGGCGCCGTCGTTCATCACGGCCCGCAGCCCGTCGTTCAGCGCAGTCAGCGGCAGCGCCCGGATTATGGGTTGCATCGCCTCCGGAAACCGGTCCGACGAGAAGAACACGCCCGAAAAAAGGTACATCGGCAGCATCACCGCATTCATCAAGCCGGACACCGTCTCGATCGTCTCGGCCCGCGACGCCACCAACAGCCCGACCCCCGCGAACGACGCGCCGCCGAGCAGCACCAGGCCGGCGAACGCCGACGGGTCGCCGCGCAAGCGGATGTCGAACACGACGTACGCGAACGTGAGCAGCAGCACGATCTCGATCAGGGTGAAGATCAGTCGGCTGATCATGAGCGCCAGTAGGAAGTCGGTGCGCCGCATCGGCGTGGCGAGGAACCGCTTCAGGAGCTTGCGGACGCGCATGTCCACAACGACGAACCCGACGCCCCACAGCCCACCACCCATCAGGTTGATGCCGAGCAGGCCGGGGATCAGGAAGTCGATGTACCGCCCGCCGGGTTCGGTCAGCTTCGACTCAGCGGGCGGCTGGTAACCGGACACGCGCCGGCGGAGCAACTCCGTATCGACCGCGGTCCGCGCCAGTGTCGCCTCGGGCCGGTTCGGTTCGAGGAAGTACTCGGCCGCGGTGCCAGGAGTCGTGCCGGGCGTGACTACCAGGTCGGTCTTGGCGGTGCGGAGGCGACTGCGCGTCGTCGCCTCGTCGCCGGAGAATACGTCGATACGGTCGGTGGAGAGGGCGGCGGCGAGCGCTTCGGCGGCCGTCGGACCACCGGGGCCATCGGTGCGGACGTCGATGCGGACCTTCTCGGGCGGGCGGTCGCGGAACGCGGCCCCGAGGATGAGTGCCATGCCGAGCGGGAAGCCGTACACCCAGAAGACCGCCGCCGGCCGGCGGAAGAACTCCCTCAGCCGGGCCAGCGTCAGTTGCCAGAGTGGAGCCATCGGGTTCCCTCCGTTCAGGCCGCGTCGCGCAGGTGGCGTCCGGTCAGCGTAACGAAAACGTCTTCGAGCGTGGCCGTGCGCGTGGTCAGGCCCGCGAGGCGGACGCTGTTGCCGCGCAACAAGTCCATCAGCGGCGGGATCGTCGCGGCCGGGTCGGCGACTGTGAGCCGGTAGCCGCCCGCCTCCTCGCGCACTGCCTGCACCGCGGGCAGCCGGCCGCACTCGGCGTGGACCCTCGCGGGCAACTCGCCGTCCACGGTGAAATCGACGACGTGCTCGCCGCCGAGCCGGGCGATCAAATCGCGGGGCGTGCCAAGAGCGATTGCCTTGCCGTGGTCGATGACTGCGACGCGGTCGCACAACCGTTCGGCCTCGTCCATGTAGTGCGTCGTGAGCACGACGGTGCGCCCGCGGCTGCGGAAGTCCCGGATCACGTCCCACAACTGCCGGCGCGACTGCGGGTCGAGGCCGGTAGTCGGCTCGTCGAGGAACAGCAACTCCGGATCTCCGACGAGGGCCGCCGCGACCGCCAGCCGCTGCTTCTGGCCGCCCGAGAGCTTCTCGACGTGGGCGCCCGCCTTCTCCTCCAACGAGACGCGGCTGATCGCCTCGTCGGGGCTGATGCCGCTCGGGTAGAAGGAGCGGAACAGCGATACGGTCTCGCGGACGGTGAGCTTGTCGGCGAGCCGCGTTTCCTGAAGCGAGATACCGATCCGCCGGCGGATCGAAGTGCCGTCGCGCTCCCACGACAGGCCGAGGACTTCAACCTCGCCGGCGGTGGCGTCGAGGAGGCCTTCGACGACTTCGAGGGTAGTCGTCTTGCCGGCGCCGTTGGGGCCGAGGAGGCCGAAGCACTCGCCGGCGGGAACGTCGAGGTCGA
>JBGAQM010000323.1:0-7225 GCA_044220735.1 Urbifossiella sp.
CTTCCCGGTACGTCGTCGGCATCGACCTCGGCACCACCAACTCCGCCCTCGCCTACGTGGACACCGCCGCCGGCGAGAAGCCGCCGGTCACCCCTTTCGCCGTGCCACAGGTCGTGTCGCAGGGGGCCGTCGAGGAGCGGCCGCTGCTGCCGTCGTTCCTGTACCTCCCCGGCGACGGCGAACAACCCGCCGGCGCGCTGAAGTTGCCGTGGGACGCGGCCCGCGACTACTCGGTCGGCGAGTACGCCCGCGCCTACGGGTCGCAGGTGCCGACGCGCCTCGTGGCGTCCGCGAAGTCGTGGCTGAGTCACGCCGGGGCCGACCGCAAGGGGCCGATCCTGCCGTTCCGCGCCCCCGAGACCGGCCGCCGCGTCTCGCCCGTCGAGGCGGCGACGCGCTACCTCAAGCACCTCGCCGAAGCGTGGAACCACGCCGGCCCGGGGAAGGGGACCGCCGACAAGCTCGAAGCGCAGGACATCGTGCTGACGGTCCCCGCGTCGTTCGACGCCGCCGCCCGCGACCTGACGATCGAAGCCGCCCGCGCCGCGGGGTTCGAACACCTCACGCTGCTGGAGGAGCCGCAGGCCGCGTTCTACGCCTGGCTCGACCGCACCGGCGACAGGTGGCGCGAGCACGTCGGCGTCGGCGACCTCGTGCTCGTGGCCGACGTCGGCGGCGGCACCACCGACTTCACGCTGATCGAGGTGGCCGAAGACGGCGGGAACCTGAACCTCACCCGCCTGGCGGTCGGCGATCACCTGCTGCTCGGCGGCGACAACATGGACCTGACGCTCGCCTACCAGGTGGCGCAGGCGCTCGCCAAGACCAACACCAAGCTCGACGCCGGCCAGATGGTGCAGCTCACCTACGCCTGCCGCGGCGCGAAGGAGCAACTGTTCGCCAACCCGCGGCTGACGAAGGCACCGGTCACGGTGCTCGGCAAGGGGCGTAGTCTCGTCGGCGGCACGATCAAGCACGACCTGCCGCGGGCCGACGCCGAGAGCGTGCTGATCGACGGCTTCTTCCCCGAGTGCGCCCGCGACGCCGAGCCGGCCCGCGCCCGCACCGCGGGGTTGCAGGAACTCGGCCTCCCCTACGTGTCCGACCCCGGCATCACGCGGCACCTCGCGGCGTTCCTCCACCGGCAGGCCGAGTCGCTGGCGGGCCGCGAGTCGGCGAAGAAAGCCGGCAAGAAGGGCGCCGTGCTGCCCACGGCGATCCTGTTCAACGGCGGCGTGTTCAAAGCCGACCCGATGCGGAACCGGCTGCTCGGCGTGCTCGGCTCGTGGGCCAAGAGCGCGAAGGCCGACGCGCCGCGCGAACTACCCGGCGCCGACCTCGACCTCGCGGTGGCGCGGGGTGCCGCGTACTACGGGCTCGTGCGCCGCGGCAAGGGCGTGCGCATCCGCGGCGGCACGGCGCGGGCGTACTACGTCGGCGTCGAGACGGCGGCGCCGGCGGTGCCGGGGCTGGCGCCGCCGATCAAGGCGCTGTGCGTCGCCCCGTTCGGGATGGAGGAAGGGACCGAGGCCGACATCCCGGGGGCCGAGTTCGGGCTGGTGACCGGCGAGGAGGCCGAGTTCCGCTTCCTGGGTTCGACGACGCGCCGCGCCGACGCCGCCGGCGCGGTGGTGGACGAGTGGGAGGGGCAGGCGGAGGAACTGGCGCCGATCCGCACGACGCTGGAGGCGAAGGGCGCGGCCGCCCGGCAGGTGGTGCCGGTCCACCTGCACAGCAAGGTGACGCCTGTGGGGCAGCTGGAACTGTGGCTGTTCAGCCGCGACGGAAAGCAGCGGTGGAAGCTGGAGTACAACGTCCGCGAGGCGCGGTAGCGTCAGTCCCCGATCTCGAAGTTCTGCGACCGGAACGGGAACTCGCACGCCTCCGCGGCGTCGCGGGCGGCCACCGCCGCCGGCACCAGCGTCCCGGCAAGCATCGCGTACACGCCCATCGCGGACGCGTACAGCAGCACCATCCCGAACTTCGAGTCGCGGCCGCCGGTCTCGATCATCGTCGCCAGAAACATCGCCATCAGTACCGCCAGCGCGGCCGGGCCGAACGACCCGATCCCCGCCGCGCGCACGCACCGGTGCGCCAGCTCCTTGTCCCCCGCCCCGCGGGCCACCGCCGTCAGCATCACCATCAGCAGCACCAGTCGCACCATCTCCGCGAGCCCGCAGATCACGTCCAGCACCAGCCCGCGCCGCGTGAACGGCGACTCCTCGGGGTACGCGATCCACGTCAGGTACAGAGTCAGGCTGTCGAGCTTCGTCACGAGGTGGCCGAGGCTGTTCAGCAGCCCCGTCTCGGACTCGCCCTCGATCACCACCGTCGGCTCGTTCTTCGCCAGCACCGCCAGCACGAACACGGCGTGAACGAGGATCGCCACGCCGGCCGCGATGCCGAACCGGTACAGCCCCGGCGCCGGCCGGGCCGCGAGCACCAGCCCCAGGCCGATCGGCACCAGGACGAGGTTCATCAGCCCGCACACGCCGGCGGTGGCGACCAGCGCCGGCGTGCCGGCGTGGATCGTGTTCAGCGCGAACACCAGCACCACCAGGAGGAGCCCGAGCCCCTGCAACCCGTAACCCGCAGCAACGAGCCGACAGCCCCACATGCCGCGGACGAACTGCGCCTTCAGCGCCCGCCGCTCCTCGGGCGTGTACTTGCCGTCGTCGATCCGCCGCCGCCTCGGCGCCTTCTCCGGGTCGCGCGGCGGGTCGGGGTCGAAGTCGCGGTTGGCGGGCGGCTCAGCCGCCGCCGGGGGGGGCTTGCGCACCGGGGCCGGCCGCGGTGGGGGTGGGGGCGGAAGCGCCTCGGCGGGGGCGACGCCGTCCTCGGCGGGGAAGACGAGTTTGCACGCCGGGCAGCGGACGTGGGCGGTGGTGCCGTCCGGCACTTCGAGGCCGCTCGCGCACTTCGGGCAGGTCAGTAGCACGGGCGACCCCTCAGGATGAACCGCCAGGGGTCGACCGCCCCCCTGGCTTCGCCCAACCTAGCGGCGCCGGCCGATCGACCGCCAGACGCCGAACGACGCCATCAGCGGCAGCACCAGGGTGCCGATGTGGAGGGCGGACACGAGCAGGGAGCTGCCGTTCGCCCACACCCGAAGCGTGCGACCGAGCGACCGCTGGCGGTCCTGGATCCGCTGGAACTCGGCCTGCTGCTGCTGCCGCCACTCCTCCTGCCGGCGCATATTCTCCTGGAAGCTGTTCGGCCCCGAACTGAACGACGGCGGCGTGCCGAAGTCCGGCCGCGTGGCGCTCTTCACCGTGCTCTCGGCCATCACCGCCGCCAGGAGCACGACGAGCATGGCGATGCCGACCGCCGCCGGCGCCGCGATCCACCCGAACTTCGCCTGCGCCGCGGCCCGGTGGTCCTTCGCCGCCCGCGCCAGCGACCCGAGCAGAAGCCCGACCAGGATGAGCCGGGCCAGTTCGACCGCCCCGGACAACAGCGGCAGCAGCCGGTCGCCGAACGCCTTCGGCTGGTAGACGAGGCCGGCGATCAGGGTGTCGAGCGCGGTCAGGTCGGTGACCAGCGATTCCCACCGCATCGTGCTGCCGCCGAACTCGGCCCCGCGGTCGTTGTACGCCACCACGAACGCCAGCACGAGGTGGGTGAAGCCGGTGGCCGCCGCGGCGATGGCCAGGCCGCGCGACCGGGACGGGCCGGCGATCATCAGCCCGAACCCGACCAGGGCGGTGATCCACCCGCCGAGGCCGATGATGCCGGCGAAGGCGTGTAGCCCGTAGGGGATGTCCGCCCCCATCCAGGCGATCAGCACGAGCAGCGCCTGCAGCGCCAAGCCGCCGAGGTACAGCCCGAGTGAGATGTGGATCAGCAGCACGCCCGGCCGCGCCAGCCCGAACTTCGACGCCTTCCGCGGCCGGTCGTCGTCGTAGTCGTCGTAGTCGTCATCGCGGCGGGAGCGGCCGCGCGGCCGGTCGTCGTCGTCGTCGTCGCGGCGCCGGCGGTCGCGGTCGTCGTCGCGGTCGCGGTCGCGGTCGCGGTCGCGGCGGTCGCGGTCGTCGGCGCGGTCACGTTCGCGGCGCGGCGGGTCGGCCGAGCGGACGGCGTCGTCGAGCGAGAACGCCTTCTTCGGCGCGGCGGGCGGCGGGGCTGCGGGGCGCGGGGCCGCCTTCGCGGGCGGTTTCGACTCGTCCACGACCTCGAACCCGGGGTCGCCGGCGGGCTTCTGCCGGGGCTGGAACACGGTCGTACACTTCGGGCAGCGGACAGCCGCGGCCGACCCGTCGGGCACTTTCAGCCCGGCGGAGCACTTCGGACAGGAGACGACAGCCACGACCACACCCCCGGGAGAAGCGGGCGCCCGCGCCACGGGCCATTCCGACATTTTACACCCAGGACCGGCCGTGGGTGCAACGGTGGTTCGTCCGAGGGACGCGAAGATTCGTCTTCGTCCGCGGTGCGATCCGCGCAAGAAATGAGGATGGTCCGGGGGCCGACGACCCCCGGACCGTCCGGACGGTCAGCCCCAGGTCACCAGGCCGGGCTCGAACGGGTGCGGCAGGTCGTCGTGCCGCGGCAGCACCCGCACGCTGAACCCGAACTGACCACTCGACTTGCACGGCACCTTGCCGAGGTACTCGATCATCCCCGCCCCGTGCCCGTTCCACGCCTGCCGGCCGTCCGGCTTCAGCTCCATCGCCTTCGGCTCGGCGATCTCGCCCAGTGCGTCCAGCACCCCGTAGCACAGCTGCACCTCCACGTCGTTCGGCGTGAACGACCCGAGCTGCACCCGCACCCGCACGGGGAGGCCGTCGCCGACGCGGTGCGTCTCGCCCACCGGCGCCTCGACGCCCTCGACCTTGATCTGGCCCCACGCCCCGCCGACGCGCTTCCGCCAGCCGGCCAGCGCCTTCGCCGCGCTCAGGTGGTCGGCCCCCAGCTTCGCGTACCGCTGGTGGCTCGGCAGGTAGCACCGCTCGGCGTACTCCTGCACCATCCGGTTCGTGTTGAACACCGGCACGCACGTCATGATCGACCGCTTCATCCGCCGGATCCAGCCGCGCGGCAGGCCGTCGGCCCCGCGGGTGTAGAACAGCGGCACCACGTCCTGCTCGATCTGGTCGTACAGGCTGCGGCTCTCCACCTCGTCCTGGTAGCCCAGGTCCGTGTACTCCTCGCCGGCGCCGATCGCCCAGCCGTTGTCGCCGTCGTAGCCTTCCACCCACCACCCGTCGAGGATGGAGAGGTTCAGCCCGCCGTTGACCGGCACCTTCATGCCGCTGGTGCCCGACGCCTCCAGGGGCCGGCGCGGGTTGTTCAGCCACACGTCCACGCCCTGCACGAGGTAGCGTGCGACGTTCATGTCGTAGTCTTCGAGGAACACGACGCGCCGCCGCAGGTCGGCCCGGCGGGCCATCTGCACGACGCGGGCGATCAGCTCCTTGCCGCCCTGGTCCTTCGGGTGCGCCTTGCCGCTGAAGATGAACTGCACCGGCCGGTCCTTGTCGTTGACCAGCTTCATCACCCGCTCGACGTTGCGGAAGATCAGGTCGCCGCGCTTGTACGTCGCGAACCGGCGGGCGAACCCGATCGTCAGCGCGTCCGGGTCGAGCACCTCGTCGGCGGCGTCCACCTCGCTCGGCGGCGACCCGCGGCGCTTCAGCTGCGCCTTCAGCCGCTGCCGCGCGAAGGCGACGAGCCGCTCGCGGCCGCGCTCGTGGGTCCGCCACAGCTCGGCGTCGGGGATCTGCTCGACGCGCTGCCACACGGCGTAGTCGGTCGGCTTCGCCTCCCACTGCACGGCGAGGTAGCGGTCGTACAGTTGGCCCACTTCCGGCGACAGCCAGCTCTGGGTGTGGACGCCGTTGGTGATGCTGGTGATCGGCACTTCCTCGGCGGGGAGGCCGGGCCAGATCTCGTGCCACATCTTCCGCGACACGCTGCCGTGCAGCTTGCTCACGCCGTTCGAGGTGTTGGCGAGCTTCAGCGCCAGCACGGTCATGCCGAACGGCTCGCCCTCGTTGTGCGGGTGCTGGCGGCCGAGGGCCAGCAGGCCGGCGCGGTCCACGCCCATCGCCGCCATGTAGCCGCCGAGGTACTCCTCGATCATGGCGACGGGGAAGGCGTCGTTCCCGGCCGGGACCGGCGTGTGGGTGGTGAAGCAGGTGCCGGCCTTGACGAACTCGGCGGCGGCGGCGAAGTCGAGCTGGTGCTCGTGCATCGCCACGCGGACGCGCTCGAGCGCGGCGAACGCGGCGTGCCCCTCGTTCATGTGGACGACGGTGGGCACCCGGCCGACGGCCTTCAGCGCGCGGATGCCGCCGATGCCGAGGATGATCTCCTGCTGGATGCGCGTGTGGTGGTCGCCGCCGTACAGCTGCGCCGTGATGGCGCGGTCCTCGGGGCGGTTGTCGGGGATGTTGGCGTCGAGCAGGTATAGCGGCACCCGGCCGACCTGGATGTGCCACACCTTCAGCTTCAGCTCGCGGCCCGGGAGCGGCACCGACACCTGCACCGGCTTGCCGTCGGCCCCCACCTCCTCGCGCAGCGGCAGGGTGAAGAAGTCGTTCTCGGGGTAGCGCTCCTGCTGCCACCCGTCCACGTTCAGGTACTGGCGGAAGTACCCCTCGCGGTACATGAGGCTGACGCCGGCGAGCGGCAGGCCGAGGTCGCTGGCGCTCTTGAGGTGGTCGCCGGCGAGCACGCCGAGGCCGCCGCTGTACACCGGCACGCTCTCGTGGATGCCGAACTCGGCCGAGAAGTACGCCACGCACAGGTCGCCGGTGGTGGCGCCGTGCGCCTCCTGGAACCACGTCCGCGCCTTCAGGTAGTGGTCGAGGGCGGCGGCGACGCGGTCCATGTGCGCGAGGAACCCGTCGTCCCGCTCGAGCTCCTCGTACCGCTCCTGGCTGATGGCTGCGAGCAGCCGGATGGGGCTGTGGTCGAGCGACTCGAACAGGTCCGGGTTGACGCGGCGGAACAGGGCTACGGCGTCGGCGTTCCAGCACCACCACAGGTTGTAGGCGAGGGTGTTGAGCGGCTGGAGGCGGGCCGGCAGGCACGGCCGGACGACGTAGGTACGGATCGAGCGACCGGCCATGAAGACCCCCGAGAGAACGCTAGGCAGCCGGTCGGTCGGGAGAAGGCCCGCGGAGTGGGCCGACCTGTCCGGTCAGAACCGGGGTAGTTTAGGCAGAGTTGAACGGCGATTCAATTCGGACTGCGCCCGCGCCGGAAGTGGTTGAGACGTAAC
>JBGAQM010000324.1:0-7168 GCA_044220735.1 Urbifossiella sp.
GTGCTGGCGCTGCTGGCGGTCGCGGTCGGTTTGGGGGTCGCGGCCCGGCGGATGGGCGTGCCGTACCCCATCCTGCTGGTCCTCGGCGGGCTGCTGCTCGGCCTCCAGCCGTGGGTGCCGAGCGTGGCCCTCGACCCGCAGATCGTGTTCCTGCTGTTCCTCCCGCCGCTCCTGTACGCGGCCGCGTTCCAGACCGAGTGGGCCGACTTCCGGCGGCACCTCCGCGCCATCACGCTCCTGGCCGTCGGGCTGGTGCTGTTCACGACCGCCGTCGTCGCCGCGGTGGCGCACTACGTCGTCGGCCTGCCGTGGCCGTGCGCGTTCGTGCTCGGGGCGATCGTGTCGCCGCCCGACGCCGTGGCGGCCGTGGCCGTCACCCGCCGGCTCGGCGTGCCGCAGGCCCTCATCACGCTGCTGGAGGGCGAGAGCCTGGTGAACGACGCCACGGCGCTGGTGGTGCTGCGGGTGGCGGTCGCGGCCGTGACCGCGGGGACGTTCTCCGCGGCCGACGCGGGGGCGCAGTTCCTCCTGGTCGCGGCCGGCGGCATCGCCATCGGGTTCGTCGGCGGCTGGCTCGCGGTGCGGCTGCACAACTGGCTCGACCGCCGCGAGCGCGCCGACTCCCGGCTGATGATTACCGTCACGCTGCTGACGCCGTTCGCGGTGTACCTGCCGGCCGAACACCTCCACGTCAGCGGCGTGCTGGCAGCGGTGACGGCCGGGCTGTGGGTGGGGACGCGGTGCGAGCAGGTGTTCCGCCCGGCGCTGTACGAGGAGGCGCGGGCGGTGTGGGAGTGGATCGAGTTCCTGCTGAACAGCCTGATCTTCATCCTGATCGGCTTCGCCCTCCGCCCGGTGCTCGACGGCCTGAGCGACAACCACGCCCCGCTCGACCTCCTCGGGTACGTCGCGGCGGTGAGCGGGGCGGTGATCCTGTCGCGGTTCGTGTGGGTGTTCCCGGGGGCGTACGTGCCGCGCTGGCTGGACCACGTGCTCGGCCTGCCGACGACGCCGTACCCGCCGCCGCGGGCGGTGTTCGTGGTCGGGTGGACGGGGATGCGCGGGGTGGTGTCGCTGGCCGCGGCGCTGGCGCTGCCGACCGTCACGGCCGACGGCAAGCCGTTCCACGGCCGCGACCTGATCCAGTTCCTGACGTTCTGGGTGATCTTCGCCACGCTGGTCGGGCAGGGGCTGACGCTGCCGTGGGTGGTGCGCCGGCTCGGCGTCGGCGGCGCGGCAGTTGCACCGCCGGACGACGGTGCCCACCTTCCGGGAGACGAGCCATGACGCGAATCGTGTGCGGGGTCGGGCTGGCGGTGCTGGTGCTGAGCGGGGCCGCGCCCGGGCAGGACAAGGACTCGCCGGTGGACAAGGCGAAGCTGGTCGGCCGGTGGGAGAAGCTGGAGCCGAAGAAGGACGAGGTGTCGCAGGTCGAGTTCAAGGCCGACGGCAAGGCGGTGTTCAAGCTCGGCGTCGCCGGCAAGGTGGAGACGTACGAGGGGACGTACGCGGTGACGGGGGCGAAGCTGAAGGTGTCGGTGAAGATCGGCGACAGGACGGTGACGGAGGAGGTGGTGGTGCTGAAGCTGACCGCCGAGGAACTCTCCACCGAGGACGCGAAGGGGAAGAAGGAGACGCTGAAGCGGGCGCCGTGAGGCCGGCGAGCCGGGGGCGTCAGCCACCGGGTGTGGCTGGCGGCGGTGCTCGGGTATATTGAAGGCACGTCCGGAGGCTGACTCATGCCCGCCGACCCCGCCTGGGCCGCCGCCCTCGACACGCTCCGCCGTGTGGCCGGGTACACCCTGCCGCCCGCGCTCGACCGGCGCATCCTGGACCTGGGCGAGCGCAAGGAATCGCTGTCGCCCGAGGAACGCGACGAACTGACGGCGTGGGTGGAGTTCACGCAGCAGCGGTCGATCGACCGGCTCGAGGCCGAGCTCGCGCTGCGCCGGCTCGCGACCGCCGAGCCGGTTCCGGCGTGAGCGCGTTCTCCGCCGCCCGGCGGGCCGAGGTCGCCGCCCGCGCCGCCCACCGCTGCGAGTACTGCCGCCTCCCCACACGCGGGCAGGTGGCGACGTTCCCCATCGACCACATCATCCCGAAGGTCGAGGGTGGTTCGACCGACCCCTCGAATCTGGCCCTGGCTTGCCCACACTGCAACTCGCACAAGGGAGCCACGGCCGCCGGCCCGGACCCCGCGGACGGCACCGTGGTCCGGTACTTCCACCCTCGCGAGGACGTGTGGGAGGATCACTTCCGGTGGTCGGAGGACAAACCGGGAGAGTTGGTCGGCCGCACCTCGACGGGCCGGGCGACGGTGGAAGCGCTGGCCATCAACGCCTCGGACATGATCGAACTCCGGCTACTGCTCGGTCGGCTCGGGTTGTTCCCGGAAGCAGTGGCGTGAAGCGAGGCGAGCGCCTCGCCGCTTGACCCGCCCGCGGCGCTGTGCGACAGTCAAAGCGCCATGCTGTCCCTCCCCGACCCCGCCGTCCGACCCGGCGACCGCGTCGCCCGCCGCGAGTGGCTCCGCGTCGGCGGCCTCGGCGCCGTCGGGCTGTCGCTCCCGCAGCTGCTCGCCGCGCAGAGCCCGCCCGCCGCCCCCGCCCCGGCGCTGGCCGCCGAACTCGGCGGCACCTTCGGCCGCGCGAAGAACTGCATCTTCCTCTGGCTCCAGGGCGGTCCGCCGCAGCACGAGACGTTCGACCCCAAGCCCGACGCCCCCGCCGACATTCGCGGGCCGTTCCGCCCCGTGGCCACCAGCGTCCCGGGCGTCCGCTTCTCGGAACTGCTGCCGCGCACGGCCGCGCAGGCACACCGGCTGGCGGTCGTGCGGTCGCTGTCTACCCGCGACGACAACCACGACGTGAGCGGCTACTGGCTCCTCACCGGTTACCCCTACGGCCCGGGCAGCGCCCGCCAGATCAAGCCGAGCGACTGGCCGTACTTCGGCTCCGTGCTGCGGATGCTGAAGCCGAGCGAGCGGATGCCGGCGCTCACGACCGTGTGGCTGCCGGACCTGATGCGGCTCAACGACAACGTCACCCCGGCGGGCCAGACGGCGGGCTTCCTCGGCAAGCTGTGGGAGCCGGCGCGGTTCGTCGGCGACCCGGCCGCGGCCGACTACCACATCGACGGCCTGACGCTGAACGCCGACCTCGCCGCGCGGGCGCCCGGCCGCCGCGACCTCCTCGCCGGCCTCAACCGCGGCTTCGACCTCCGCGGGCGGAACGAGCCCGTCGAAGCGTGGGACCGGCTCTCGCACCACGCCCTCGACCTCGTCACGTCCGGGGCGGCGCGGGCGGCGTTCGACCTGTCGAAGGAGACCCCCGCGCTCCGCGACCGCTACGGCCGCCACACCTGGGGCCAGAGTTGCCTCCTGGCGCGCCGGCTGGTCGAAGCCGGGGTGCGGCTGGTCCACGTCAACTGGCCGCGCGACCCCGGCGACTCGGCGGTGGACAACCCGCTGTGGGACACCCACGCCCAGAACGCGGATCGGTTGCAAGATTCGCTCTGCCCGATGTTCGACGTGTCGTTCGCGGCGCTGCTCGACGACCTGGCCGAGCGCGGCCTGTTGGGCGAGACGCTGGTGGTGGCGGTGGGCGAGTTCGGGCGCACGCCGCGGATCAACCGCCAGGGCGGCCGCGACCACTGGGGGCACGTCTTCAGCATGGCGCTGGCCGGCGCCGGCGTCCGCGGCGGGCAGGTGGTCGGCGCCAGCGACAAGAACGGCGCCTACCCCACGACCGACCCGGTCCGCGGCGGCGACCTGACGGCGACGATCTACCACCTGCTCGGCGTCGATCCGGGCGGCATGTTCCACGACCGCACGAACCGCCCGCACCCGATCACGAAGGGCGAGCCGATCGCCGCCGCGCTGGGTCCGCCGACGACGGCGCGGCAGGCGGCGGGCGGCGACCCGACGTTCGTGCCGCCCTACGACCCCGCCCCGATCCTCGACACGTCGTTCGACGCGCGCCGGCCGCTGCTCCCGGCGACGCCGCAAACGCGCGACAAGGGTTGGCGGGCCGACCCGACGGCCGGCGGGTTGCTGGTGCGGAAGGAGGCCGGCGGTGTGTTCCTCGGCTGGGCCGGCGGCGCGGCCGTGGCCGCGGGGGCGCGGGCGGTGCTGGCGCAGGAGGTCCGCAACGCCCGCGGCGGGCGCTACAGCTTCACCGTGCGCGCGGCGGGCGAGGCGGCCACTGCCGACGAGTTCGAGAAGAGATTTCTGGCGGGCGCGACGTGCCGGCTGGTGCTGTTCCGCTTCCGCGACCCGAACAAGGACGTGCGCGCCGTGGACGAGTTGGCGGCGGCCGAGTTCCGCCCCGCGTTCGGGTCGGCAGGCGTGTTCCGGGTCGAGCGCTTTCTCGGCTCGACGGCGCCGGGGGCGAACTTCCCGATCGGCAACGGCCTGGGCGTGGCCGTGGTGGTGACCGCGACGCCGGGCTCACACCCTGCCGCGGGCGGGGGTGCGGGTGGCGTCGGCCAGGCGGCGTTGCAGGCCGCCACGTGGACAACGACGACCTGTAGCGGCGGATGATTCTCCCGCCGCGCCGCCCACCAGGTTGCGGGAACACGTCACAGCGTCAGATCGACGGCCGGCCCCGAAGTCGATTCGGGCCGAACATTCGACCCGAACGTCTTGCGACCCGACGCCCAACGATCCAACAGGCTCCGCGATCTGCCTTGCGCCGGGCGAACGCCCGGCAAGCTCATCGACCACGAGGAGGCGTCCGTGAACGAACCGCCGTGCCCCGCGTGCGACCGACCCCTCACGGCCGAGGCGCTTGTGGACGGCTGGTGCCCGAACAGTAGAGCAGATCCCGAGTTCGACTGGGCGGAGTCGGAGCCGCCTCACCCGGCTCCTCCGACCGGCGGCACCGGGGGCACCGGGTGGCTGTTCCTCGCGCTGCTGGTGGTAGTCGGCGGGGTCGGCGGGGTGCTGTTCGGCATGGCCCGGCACGGCGCACTGTCGGGCGGGTGGGTGCTCGTCCCAGTCCTGATCTTCGCGGCCCTGTACGTCGGGCGGTGGGTCGAGCTGGGCCGGCGCCGCTAGACGCCATCGCCCGCGCGCACGGCCCGGACGCGGAGGCCCGCGGTCTCGACGTGCGCGAGCACCCATTCGAGCACCCCCGGCGTCAGCAGGTCGAGGGCGGCCCCCGTGGTGTGCGCCGCCGCCAGGAAGCGAACCACGTCGGCCGGGGCCGGCACCGGCAGCCGACCGAGCCGCACCGCCAGCGCTCCCAACACCGCGTCCACCTCCGGCCGCGGCACCGCATCCACCACCTCGGGCACAGGCACCGGCTCGGGCTCGGGCTCCAGAGCCGGCTCCGGCACCGCCTCCGGTTCCGGCACCGGCTCGGGTTCGTACACCGGCACCGCCTCGGGCTCGGGCACTTCCGCGACCGCCACGCCGAGCGCGAACACCGTCGGCGTCGGCAGGTCCGCATCGTCCGTCGTCGCCAGCGCCACGCGGACGGGGCAGCGGCCGGGGCCGTCGGTCGCGGCGACGGCGTCCAGCAACCCCGGAACGTAGTCGTCGTGCAAAACGACAAGGTCGCGGCCGGCGCGGGCCAGTTCCTCGCGGAGGGCGGCGAGCGGGTCGGGCGGGTCGGCCGCGGCCGGGAGCGCCAGCAGCGCCGCGTCGCGGGCGGCGTTCGTCAGCGCGGCGGCGGCGGCGCGCTCGCCCTGGAGGTTCGTCTTCAGCTTGGCGACGTACCGCCGCGCCTTCGGGTCGGCGAGGCGGGCCGAGTTCACGTCGGCGAACTCGAAGTCGGCCGCGGCGAACTCGGGCGCCCCGCCCTCCCCCGCGGCGTGGCGGACCAGCCGCCCGGAACACGCTCTTGCGCCGCGGCGTGTCGCGGAACAGGCGTCCCGTCGGCCGTCGGGCGCGGTCGAGGAGCGCGAGCAGCCCGTCGCCGTGGGTCTCGGCGACGGCGCGCTCGTCGGCCGGCGGCCGCTCCCCGCGCGCCGCCGCCGCCTCACACGCCGCACGGGCGTCGGCGGCACGCGCCCGCAGCGCGGCGCGGAACCCGTCCAGCAGTCCGGCGGCGACGGCGGCCTCGTCGCGCGCGGGCGGCGGCGGGGCCTCGAACCCGGCGAGGAGCGCGGCGCGGTCGGCGGCGCCGGACAGGCGGACGACGTGGTGCGTCGGGCCGAGTCGCGCGTCGAGGCGGCGCAGGAGGCGCGACTTGCCCGCCCCCGCGGGGCCGACCACCGCGACGACGGCGTTCCCGTCCGGCGCGAGGAGGGCGGCCCGCACGTCGCGCTCGACGGGCGTGGGGTCGGGGTGCGAATCGGCCGCGGTCATGTCCGTTCCCGGGGTGTCGTCGGCCCGGCGAGCCGGGGGTGTCAGAGTAGTTTCGCGGGGCCGGCGGGGCGCCGGGTCCGTCGGCCGGGCCGCCGGCGCACTTCACCTTTTCTCCGCCGGGGGTCCGTGTTATCGTCCGCCCGTTCGCGGGCAAAACGTTGGCGGCCGGCACGGAGGGCGGCGGATGCGCCGGGTACCGGGTTGGGTCTGGACAGTGGGGGCGGTGGTCGCATTGACCACCGCCGGGTCGGCACGGGCCGCGGGGGTGTGGGTCACTCTCGCGGCCGGGCTGTCGGGGGCGAGCCCGACGTCCGAAGCCGACCTGTGGTTCGACTCGCCGCACGCCCCGCCGTACGTGGCGGTCACCGGCGTGCCCGGCACGGTGGAGGCCGGCACGGCCGGCGGCACCGTCAGCTTCGGCGGCCTCGGCACGCCGCTGCTGCTGAACCTCGCCGACGGCTCGGCGTACATCACCGGCGGGCCGGGGAGCGTGCCCGACGGCGGCAAGTCGCGCGGCCCGAAGGGCGGCAGCGCGGGGAGCCCGTCGAGCGCCACGCCGCAGGTGAACGCCACCGTCCCCGACACCGCCGCGCTGCTGGGAATCCAGCTCGCCGACCCGAACGAGGCCGGCGCCCGAGACCTCACCGCCACCGTCACCGACGCCCTCGGCAACGTGCTCGGCACGGGCACCGTGACCGTGCCCGACGGCGGGTACTACGTCATCGGCCTCGGCCCGGACGCCGCCACGCCCCCGCCGCCGGTCATCGACCCGCCGCCGACCCCGGAACCCACCCCGACGCCGACGCCCGAACCCACCCCGACGCCCACCCCCGAGCCGCCGGTGGTGACCCCGCCGCC
>JBGAQM010000325.1:0-7088 GCA_044220735.1 Urbifossiella sp.
GGCTGCCCGCTCTGCCAGAAGTTCGCCCCCGTGCTCGCCCGGCTGGAGAAGGAGTACGCGGCGAAGAACGTCGCCTTCCTGTTCGTGAACCCGCTGACCGACGACAAGCTGGCCGGCGCCCTCGGCGTCACCAGCACGACGGAGGTCGTCGTCCTCGACCCGGCCCGCACGGTCGTCTACCGCGGCGCCGTCAGCGACCAGTACGGCCTCGGCTACAGCCTCGACGCGCCGCGGTACAGTTACCTCAGCGCCGCCCTGGAACACCTCCTCGCCGGCCGCGTGCCGAAGGTCGCCGCCACCACCGCCCCCGGGTGCGAGGTCATTCCCCCGCCCGCGCCGCCGACGCCGCTCACGTACCACGCCCGCGTCGAGCGGATCGTGCAGCAGAACTGCGTCGAGTGCCACCGCGCCGGCGGCACCGCCCCGTTCGCCCTCGACACCTACGAGCAACTCGTCGCCCGCCGCGGCGCCGTGAAGCGCGCCGTGAGCGACAAGGTGATGCCGCCGTGGTACGCCGCCGCGCCGGCGCCCGGCGAGCACACGCCGTGGATGAACGACCGCTCGCTCACCGCCCCCGACCGGGCCGACCTGCTCGCCTGGCTCGACGGCGACCGCCCGAAGGGAAACCCGGCCGACGCCCCCCGGCCGCGGTCGTTCGAGACCGGCTGGCTCATCGGCAAGCCCGACGTGATTATCGAGTTGCCCCGACCCGTGCCGGTGAAGGCCGAGGGCGTGATGCCGTACGTCAACGTCGTGGTGCCGACCGGCCTCACCGAGGACAAGTGGATCGCGGCGCTGGAGGTGCAGCCGACGGCCCGGCAGGTGACGCACCACGCCCTCGTGTTCGCCGTGAAGCCGGGCGACCCGACGAAGGGCGAGGGCGACGGGTTCTTCGCCGCCTACGCCCCCGGGGCCACGGCGCTGGTGTACCCCGAGGGCTACGCCAAGAAGCTGTCGAAGGACGCGGCCCTGCGGTTCCAGCTCCACTACACGCCGAACGGCACCGCCACCGAGGACCGCACCCGGGTCGGGCTGGTGTTCGCCAAGGCGCCGCCGCGGCACGAGGCGCGGGTGGCGGCGCTGGTGAACGGCCGGTTCGTCATCCCGCCGGGCGAGGCGAACCACAAGGTCGTGAGCGACCCGTCGTTCCTCCCGCCGCGGCTGATGCAGCCGACGTGGTACAGCCCGGCGCGGGTGCTGGCGTTCTTCCCGCACGCCCACGTCCGCGGCAAGGCGATGAAGTTCGAGCTGACGGGCGAGAACAGCGCGCCGGCCCGCACACTGCTAGAGGTGCCGCGGTACGACTTCAACTGGCAGCTCGAGTACCGGTACGCCGAGCCGGTAGCGATCCCGGCTGTGACGCAGTTGCGGTACACCGCGTGGTACGACAACAGCGCCGGCAACCCGGCGAACCCCGACCCGACGGCGTTCGTGAAGTGGGGGCCGCAGACGTTCAACGAGATGCACCTCGGCTACGTCGAGTACGTGGCCGACCGGTGAGGCGCCGCGTTCGGGGGGACGCGGAACCAGCCCGCGCGCGGTGCGATGGCGGCATAAGCCGCGCGCGGGAGGAGCGTGGCGAACCGCCGAAAGTCCGACCCCCTGGTGGGTTGACTTGGGTCGTGCGCCGTGGTCTGATCGGGCTCAACTGACAGGTCGCGCCGGCCCGGTGCAATCAACCGTTCGGCGGCCGAGGCGTCGCAGAGAAGGAGGCGCGTGATGACTAACCCTCTGGCCCCTCTCCTCGCCGCGGGCATGTTGTGCCTGACGGCGGTCCCGGACGACAACGCCAAGCCCCCTCTCGGCGACAAGCGCGAGCCGGCGGTCAACGACCCGATCGCCGTCGAGTTGACGAAGGCGAAGGTGGCGTACCGGGTGGCCCTCAAGTCCGCGGGCGACAAGCTGGTGGAGGCGTTGAAGACCGAGGACAAGAAGGCGGAGATGAACCGTAGTCTGACCCCCGAGGCGTACAGCAAACTGTCCAAGCAACTCGAGAATGAAAGAAAGGCGTTCGAATCCGATTCGACCAACCTGCCCATGTCGCCGACCACCAAGATTGCGGTGCGAGACTATCGGAAAGCTGTGGAAGACGCGAAGACGAACTGTGAGAAGGCGTTTACAACTGCGGCCAACGGCTACCGCGGGAAGAACAAGGACGCCATGGATGCGGTGCTTGCCGAGAAGGAGCAGTTTTTCAAGGCTGGAGCCGTTCCCGACCCGAGGGACAAGAACAAAGATTACGCGCAACTTGCAACGGGCACCTGGAAGAAGCTCTTACCAGATGCCGAAGAATTCAAGCGTCTCAGGGAGCGGAAGGCGTTCTATGGCACCGAGCCGACACTCCGCAGCGACGTGTTGATATGCGACAAGTCGTTGGTCAGTTTCCCGCAGCACAAGGCTCAAGATGCCGTCGTCCGTGCTCAAGTCCGCAAACCGAACTACGTCAAAGGCACGAATTTGGCCCTGACGCTGCGGGTATTCAATTACAAGGGCAAGGGCGAATACTTTGTGTCGGCTTGGTGCAACGGCGACGGGAACTATGGCATTGGACACCGTGCCGATAATCAGTGGAAGGACCTTGTGACGTGGAAGGGGGCCGCGCGGGGCGATTACTTTGAATTCGCCTTTGCGGCGGTCGGGAACCAACTGACGGCGTACGTCGACGGCCGACAAATCCTCAAGACGACGCACGACTCACAAGTCAAGGGGACCGGGATTATCATTGGGGGGCTGGGTGAGTTTCGGGATATCGAGTATCAACAGCTGGACAAATAATTACCCAGCTACTCTCTCAGACGGCCCCCGGTTCATCCGCTCGGATGTGGCGTACACCCAGCCCGACCCTCGGCAGGCCACACCCCCGGTACTGCTCCGGCAGGAATCGATTCACGCCCCCCGGGTGGCTTCCGCGTCGGGTCTCTTCGGCGGGCTCAGCACCTCCCGCGGCGAGGTCGAATCGCTGACCTCGATTCAGTCGTCACTCGTTCGGGCAACCGGCGACGTGACCGCGGTAATCGGGGTGTTCAGATCCGTGGTCATTGCGACGGGAACGCTACCGCAACCGTCCGGGGATTCAGTCGGTCGATCGTCGTCGTACGTGGTGCTATCCATGCCCATGGCGGCTCGCTCACGTCCTATTTGGCGGCCGGCGGGAAGGTCAATCTGGGGAAGAAACTACCACGGGACGGGCGCACGGAGAACGATCTCGACGAAGGGGTGAAGGGAGCGCTCGGGGTGCGGTTCTTCGAGCTGTCGGACGTAGGCCTAGCGGTGCGCCCGGCGAACGCGACGGTGGTCGTCGAGGCTATCACCGCGGGCGGGGCGTGCGACCGCGGCGGGGTGCGGGCCGGCGACGTGATCCTTACCGTCAACGGGCGGCGGCCGGAGTCGGTTGAGTCTCTCGGGCGGCTCCTCCGCGACGCCCTCGGACCGGGCGACGCTGCCGTCCGCGTCCGCCGCGGGGCCGAAACCGTCGCCGTCACCGTCGCCTTCGCGGACTGAACCCTCGCTCGTTACCCCAGCTGCGCGCGGAGCTGCTTGTAGTCCGTCTTGCCGGTGCCGAGCACCGGCAGGCTCTCCACCTTCCGCACCTCGTCCAGCCGCATCACCCCGCGGAAGCCCTCCTCCGCCAAAATCGCGTTCGCCTCCCGCAGCGTCAGCGGCTCCGTCGTGAACAGCACCACCTTCCGCCCGTCGTGGCCGTCCGTCCCCTCCACCGCCACCCGCGGGCCGGCGTCCGTCGGCGGGTAGCGGCGGGTGAACGGCTCCTCCAGCGCCGGCAGCGAGATCATCTCGCCGCCCGCCTTCAGGAACCGCTTCAGCCGGCCGTGGAACACCACCGCCCCCGTCGCGTCCAGCTCCGCCAGGTCGCCCGTCACGTACCACCGCTCGCCGCCGATCGTGCGGAACGGGTCCGGGGCGTTCTCCCCCAGGTAGCCGGGGAACACCGTCGGCCCGCTCACCAGCAGCATCCCCATCCGCCCGCCCGGCAACACCTCGTCCGTCTCCAGGTCGGTCACGCACAGCTTCACCCCGGGGATCGGGTCGCCGATCGTGCCCGGCTTCGCGTTGCCCGGCCGGTTCACCGACACCACCGGGGCGCACTCCGTGATCCCGTAGCCCTCCAGCACCTCCGCCCGCGGGGCGAGCCGGGCGTAGGCCGCGAACAGCGACGGCGGCGCCTTCTCCGCCCCGGCCACCACCAGCCGGAGGGCGTCGAGGTCGCCCGGCTTCGCCCGCTCGGCGATGAACCCCAGGAACGTCGGCGTGCCGAACACGATCGTCGCCTTGTACCCGGCACACTTGCGGACCAGCGCCGCCGAGTCGGTCGGGTCGGGGTGGTGGACGACGCGCAGCCCCAGCACCAGCGGCATTAGCCCCGTAATGGCCAGGCCGAAGCTGTGGAACAGCGGCAGGAAGCCGAGGATCGAGTCGGCGCGGGTGAAGTCGGCGACCGCGGCAATGCCGCGCTGCACGCTCAGGATGTTGTCGTGCGTCAGCGGCACCGCCTTCGGCGCCTTCTCGCTGCCGCTCGTGAACAGCACCACCGCCGGCTTGTGCGGGTCGGCCGCGGCGTGCGCCAGCAGCGCGTGCCTCACCGCGCCGCCGAACCAGCGCACGCGCAGCAGCCGCGACAGCAGCTCGACCTTCCCCATCTTCGCCCGCAGGTGTTCGAGGAAGATGAACTCGGTGCCGGGCACCTGCACCTGCGTGCGGTCGATGAACGCCTTCGACGTGACGACGTGGGTGAGGCCCATCAGCTGCGCCGCGTGGCCGAGGTTGGCGGGGCCGGTCGTCCAGTTCAGCACCGCGGGGAGCTTGCCGGCGAGCATGATCGCCAGCAGCGCCGTGTCGCCGGCGACGGACGCGGGAAGCAGCAGCCCGACACTCGCGGCCGGCAGGTCGGCGAAGCGGCGGCTCATCGCCCACGCCCCGACGACGAGCCGCTCGTAGGTGACGCCGCCGGCGAGGTCGTCGGCGAGGATCACGTCGCGGCGCTGCTTGAAGGCGCGCGTCAGGATCGCCTCCGGGATGGTGGCGCCTTCGACGGCGACGGGGTCGGTGCTCGACGGCGCCGCGAACCACGCGGCGGGCGCGGGCCGCGGCGGGGCGCGGTCGAGGAGGCCTTCGGCGAGCCCCCACAGCTGGCCGAGCGTGGTCGGCACGGCGTCGCCGGTGAAGCCGAACTGCTGCTCGACCTTCAGCGTGATCTCCATGCCGTCGAGCGAGTCGATGCCGAGCTTGGCAAAGGTCGTGTCGGCGGCGTTCTCGGCGGGGTCGAGCGGCCGCTTGATGTGCTCCTCGACGATGTGCGCCACGCCCTCCTTGGTGGCAGGCTTCACCTTCGACAGGTCGAGGCCGGCGGCGGTCTTCGGCGGCGGGTAGTCGAACGTGCGCGGGCCGAGCAGGAAGTGGTACGGGACGTAGGTCGGCGTCTCGGGGGCGCCGCTGGTGTCGGCGTTGAACCAGTCTTCGAGCCAGCGGTTGACGGCCTCGCGGGTCGGCTCCGGGCGCTTCTCCTTCGGGAACGCCTCGACGACAATGGTGCCGCGCCGCCGCGGGGTGAAGAGCACCAGGTTCGCCAGCAGCACGCCGACGCCGCGGAGGAGTTCGCCGACGAGGTGCGGCTTGCCGCGCGCCCAGCTGAGGCGGCTGCCCCACAGGCCGCGGGTGCGGACGAGCAGCACGGTGACGTGCGGCACGGCGGCGAGGATGTCGGACGCGCCGCGGGCGCCGCCCATGTCGGTGCGGCCGTCGTGGGTGAGGTGGCCGGTGGGCCACATGATGACGTTGTCGCCGGCTTTCAGCGCGTCGATGGCGGTGGTGACGGCGGCGCTGGCGCGGTCGCGGGTCTCGGCGCCGATGCTGGACGTGTCGGGGACGCGGATGGCGCGGAGGAGCCAGGCGAACGGGGCGAGGGCCGGGTTCTGGAAGTGCGTTTCGAGGAGCATCGGCCGGAAGTTGAGCCGCCGCCAGAGGTACGCGAAGACGTTCGGAGGCTCACAGAACCCGGGGTGGTTCGGGAGGACGAGGAACGGCCCCGGGCCGTGGGCGGCGGCGTCGAGGCCGGAGACGGTGAGGCGGTAGCGGAGGGCGAGGACGGCGCGGGCGAGCGCCCACACCACCCAGCGGACGGGACCGAGCATGGCGCACCCCGGGGTTCGACCGGGCCAGTGTATCGCGGCCGGTGCCCGCGGTCGCGTCGGAGCTCCTGGCCGCTCTGTGTGGAGTAATTCGCATCGCTCGCCGCTGACCGCGTCCGACCCGGCCCTGTTGACGCGCATCTGCCGTCTCGGCCAGTCACAACATCACACGTCACCGACGCTTCCGGCCGCTCTCGCCGCACGCACATCGTTCACACCGAGGTCACTCGAACCGCGTAACATGTTTCCGCGACCCGGTAGGGGGGTAGCCGGAAGAAAGAATCCCGGTTCGACCGTGACCTGCGGCCGCGCGCGAATTCCTGTTCTACGGTACAGCCGCACCACCCGCGCAACCGGTCCGACCCGACCCGACAGCGGAGGTCCGTCCGTGCCCGACGCCCACGCCCGAATCCGCCCGTCGCAACCGGTCGAGCACGACGCGACGCGCGTCCTGACCGGCACCGCGACCCACACGCCGCTCCCCCCGTCCCCCGCGGACGTGGCCCCCGGCTACGTCGTGCTCCACGAGATCGCCCGCGGCGGCATGGGCCGCGTCGTCGCCGCCCGCGACCCGAAGCTCAACCGCGAGGTGGCGATCAAGTTCCTCCTGCCGTCGAGCGACCCCACGGCCGCCGACCGGTTCGGCCGCGAGGCGGAGATTACCGCCCGGCTGCCGCACCCGGGCGTGCCGCCGGTCCACGCCCTCGGCCGCACGCCGGCGGGCCTGCCGTTCCTGGTCATGAAGCTGATCCGCGGTCAAACGCTGGCGACGCTGCTGTCCGACCGGCCGGACCTCGGGCACGAGCTGGGCCGGTTCGTCGGCGTCTTCGAGCAGGTGTGCCAGGCCGTCGGCTACGCCCACAGCCAGGGGGTCATCCACCGCGACCTGAAGCCGGCGAACGTCATGGTCGGGGCGTTCGGCGAGGTGCAGGTCATGGACTGGGG
>JBGAQM010000326.1:0-7074 GCA_044220735.1 Urbifossiella sp.
CCCGTACCCCATGCCGCCCGGCTACCCTTATCCCGTGCCGCCCGGCTACGGCCCACCCCCGGGATACCCGCACCCCGCACCCTACGACCCCGCCGCAGCCGGGTACCCGCACCCCCCCGCATCCTACGACCCCGCCGCGGCCGCAGCCGCAGCCGCGTACCAGGCTCCGGCGCCCGTTCCTCCGCCCCCGGCGCCGGTCCCGGAATCGGTGAACGGGTTCAAGCCGGGGAAGGAGTTTCAGGCCGTTTCGGCGGCGACGGCCTCCCACAGCCGTGGTAAGGGCTACCAGCGCGCCGGCGGCAGCAGCAAGGCCGCGTGGATCGGCGTGGCGATCGTCCTCGCCGTCGGCCTCGTTGGCGGCGTGGCCGTTGGGGTGCCCTACTTCAAGAAGCTGAAGGAACAGGCCAACAACAACCCCAACAACCCCGAGCCCGGGGTCAAGGGGAACCCGATTGCCAACCCCGGCCGGTCGCCCCTGGTCACCGGCTCCGCGGGCCTACCGCGACGGCTCCTGTTCATCCAGGTCAGCAACTACCTGTACCTGAACCCGCTGACGAGCGCGCAGGTGGTGGGCGGCAGTAAGGGGATGGACCAGACCCGGAACGCCGCCGACCGCCTAGCCCACGAGTGGCGCGTGCCGCGGGACAAGGACAACAACCAGTCGTTCGTCGTCTCCGACAAGGAGCAGCCGATGAAGCCGGTCGTCGCCGGCGCCATCGACCTGTTCCTCGACACCAGCCGGCCGCAGGACCGCATCGTCGTCTACTACGGCGGCCACGTCGTCGCCAAGAAGGTCGAGGACAAGGACGCGGCGTTCCTGGTGCCGATGGAGGGCGACCCCGAGGACGTGGAGTCGCTCATCCCCGTGGCCGACGTGTTCGCCAAGCTCAAGACCTGCAAGGCGACGCAGAAGGTGGTCATTTGGGACGTCTGTCGGTTCAACCCCGAGCGCGGCCGACTACGGCCCGGCAGCGAGCCGATGACGGAGGTACTGGCCAAGCTCCTCACGGAGCCGGCGCCGGCCGGCGTGCAGGTGATCCTCACGTGTCAGCCCGGCGAGAACGCGCTGGAGTTCTACAACCAGTCGATCGAGGCCGGGAACGCCGGGAAGACGATTGCCGGCAGCGCGTTCCTCGACCTGACGCGGCACGTCAAGACCGGCGGCAAGAACCTCGGCGAGAACGACCCGATCCCGGTGGACGACTGGGTCGCGGTCCTCGGCAAGAAGGTGAGCGACGTGGCGGGGCTGGCGTCGTCCGGCGAGAAAGGCGGCAAGTTCGCCCAGACGGTAAAGGTATACGGCACCGCCCCGCAGACGCTGACCGCGTCGAACAAGGAGGAGTCGGCGGCGAAGCGGTTCGACATGCCGGTCGCGCCGAAGGGTGCGTCGGTCGCCGACCTCGTAGCCGAGTTCGCGCTCCCGCCGATCCACGGCGACGACGCGGTGGCCGAACTCGGCGCGTTCCCGTTCCCGGCCGAGGTGCTGGCGGCGTACAAGGCCGACGTGTCCGTGACCGAGATGAAGCTCCCCGCGAACAAGGGGAAGTACGACTTCCAGCTCGCCGTGATCGAGAGCTTCGACACCATGCGCGAAGTGTGGGGCGACTCCGGCCGGGCGAAGCTGCGCAGCGATTTCAGCGGGACGATCGACGACCGGATGAAGAAGGACGTGACGCGCGAGCAGGGTTACCTGGCCGACTCAACGCCGAAGCTGGACCTGATCGTCGCCCGGCTGGAGGCGTACGAGCCGAAGAAGGCGGCCCAGTCGAAGCGTTGGCAGGCGCACTATGACTACGCGCTGGCGCACGCGAAGGCCCGGCTGGCGTACCTTCACGAGTACAACCTGGCGCTCGGCAACATCAAGACCGAGGTCCTGCCGCCCCGCGACGCGAAGCTGAACCAGGACGGGTACAAGCTCGTGTCCAGCCCGACGATGAAGGTCAAGAAGGAGAAGGTGTACCAGGTGGAGGCGCACGAGATCTTCGACTCGATGATTACCGCGTACAAGGGGACGCCGTGGGCGATCGTGGCCAAGCGAGACCGGGCGCTGTCGCTCGGGCTGGCGTGGCAGCCCTACAACTCGAAGGGCGACACCACCATGCCCGACCCGCCGATGACGGCGGCGAAGGAATAGCGGCGTGAACGCCCGGGGACGACCGTCCCCGGGCCGTCTCGTCTCAACCGCCGCGCCGCACGACCCGCACCTCTCCCGTCCGATACGCCCCCGCAACCAGCCCGCTCGGGTGGCTCCGCAGCACCACGGCCCCGGTCGTCGGCGTGTCCCACACGTCGCCGTAGGCCGCGCGAAGGTGGTCGGTCGGCCCCGCCTTCTGGCACGACACCACGAGCCGGGGCCGCGCCCAAGTCGCCGCCGGCCCCGGCACGTACCGCCCATCCCCGACGCGACGGGCGTTCGCGTCCTTCCCGCCGTGGTGCGGCGCCTGCATCACGTCCACCCGCGGCGCGGGTACCTGCGTAACGCGGTCCTGCCCGGCTCCTTCCAGGTCGCCCGTCAGCAGCACCGTGTTCCCCGCGTGGCGGAGTAGCAACACCAGGCTGCGCACGTTCTCTTCGCCGTCCGGCCCGACGGGCGGTGGGTGCAAGACCTCGAACACCACGTCGCCGGCCGAGAATACGTTTCCGGCAACCGCCACGCGAGTGGGTACCCTCCGCCGTTCGAGCGCGTCGAGCGTCGCGCGAACGCCGCCCGTCGGCCGGTCCCTGAAGCTCGGTGTGAGCGTGACGAGCCCGACGGGGAAGCGGTCGAGGAGCGCGGGGAGACCGTTGAAGTGGTCGAGGTCGGCGTGCGACAGAAACACCTCATCGACCCGGCGAACACCGCGGTGCCACAGGTACGGCGCGACCGTGCGGCGTACCGCGTCCGGCCCGAGCGTCGTCCCCGCGTCGTACAGGATGACGCGGCCGTCGGGCGGCTCGACGACGACGCACCCGCCATGACCGACATGGAGGAACGTGACGCGGAGTTCGTCCGCGGGGAGTTGCCGACTCGGCGGCGCGAGGCCCAGAAGTGTCCACGCTGCAAGCGCCACGCCGGCGATCCGGCGGGGGCGCCCGGCGAGGAGCACGACCGCCGCGACACCGGCGTAGAAGCCGACGAGCCACCCGGGCGCCGGCGCTGGCGCGTACACCCAGCCGCCCGGAACTTGCTCCGCGACTTCGACCAGCCACCCGCACGCCGCGAGCGACCATTCCGTGGCACGGGCGAACGGCCACGCCAGCCACGCGCCGAGCGGGGCGGTCAGGAGGACGAGGAAGCCCGCAATCAGGGCGACCGACGTTAGGAGTACCAGCGGCGGGCCGAACACGATGCCGACCGGCGAGGCGATGTTCTGCCACGCGAGCACGAGCGGGCCGTTCACCACGCCGAGGACCAGGCTCACGGCAAAGGCGACACCCGTGCCCCGTACGGCGGCGCGGAACCCCTTCTCCGCCAGCGTCCGCGACTCGTCGATGAGCTGCTCGAGCGGTGCCGGCGACCGCGGGGCGAGCCACCGGCCGGCGCCCCAGACGAGCACGAACACGGACACGAACGACAGCTGACAGCCGGCGGTGAACGGGTCCGTGGGGTTGAACCCGAGGACGATCAGCCACGCCAGTGCGAAGGCGTTCGCCGGCCGCAGCGGCCGGCGCAACACGATCGCCCCGCAAACGACCGCCACCATCACCGCCGCGCGGACCGCCGACGGCCGACCGCCGGTCAGGATCGCGTACCCGACGAGCAGTAGCGCGACCGCCCAGGCTCCGTGCCGCCGTCGTACCCCGCCGGCCCGCAGAGCCAGCCACGCGAACCACGCCAGCACGACGAGGTGCTGACCCGATATCGCCAGGACGTGAACGACGCCGGTGCGGACGTAGGCGTCCCATTCCGCGCGATCGAGGGCCGTCCCGTCGCCGAGCAGAAGCGCGGCCGCGAGGCCGGATTCGTCCGCGTCGATCGATTCCGCCAGCGCCCGCGTGCCCCACCCGCGCACGGCCGCGACCCGTCCGAGGAACGAGTGCCGCCACCCCTCGTCGAGCCGCGTGACGGCTTCCGCCGACCCCCGGCCGCGGAGCTGCGCGGTCACTCGCCGGTCGCGCAGCAGGCCGGCGTAATCGACCTCGCCAGGGTTCGACGCCCCGTCCGGCAGCGAGAGCAGTGCGACCACCTCGACCGCGTCGCCGAAATGGAGGCCGTCGAGCCGGCCGTCGACGGTCAGCCGGGCGCGGCCGCTCGCCGGGCGCCACCCGTCGCGCGTCTCGACCCCCGTCACCGCGAGTGTTGTGGACGCGCTCGCCGGTCGGGGGCGCCCCTCAAGCGGGTCGGGGCGCGGCGGGCGGTATCGTGCCGGTTCCTCGTCCAGGGGCGGTATCGTGCCGGTTCCTCGTCCAGCGTGCCGCGGACGCGGGCCGGCGTCGGGTGGGCGGTGGCGAACGTGGCGACGTCGTCGGCCGCGAACGTGGTGCGGTGGGTCTGGTGGTGGGCCGCCGCGACCCCCGCAGCCGCGAGCCACAGCCACGCCGCGCGCCGCGACACACCCCACGCGATCAGCGCGCCGACCGCAACGAGGAGTTCCGCCCCGAGCGGCGGTAGCAGGTAGCGGTCGATCACCAGCCCGAGCGCCGCTGCAAGCGCCACCGGCACCAGCGGCGCGCGGGCAAATTCCCGCCAGGCGGGGTCGGTGGTGGCGGCGGGGTCGCCCATCCGCTCCTGTTTCGCCGCGCGGACGACCCGCGTCCAGCGAAAACCGACCCGGCACTTGGCGATGCCGCGCCGGCGTCGTGAAATGCGGGCATGGAGTCCGTTCACGTCCGCCTCGGGCCGCGGTCCTACGACATCGCCCTGGCGTCCGCCGCGCCCGGCGGCGTGGGCCCATTCGCCCGCCGCGTGCTGCCGTCTTCCACCGCCGCGTTGGTGGTTGCCGACGCCAACACGGCCACGCTCGCCGGTGCCGTCGGGGGCGCGTTGTGCGAGCACGGCTTCCGCACCGCCGGCATCACCGTCTCCGCCGGGGAGGGCACCAAGTCGCTCGCCGTGCTGTCGCAGCTGTACGACGCACTGTACGCGATGGCCGCCGACCGTCGAACTGCCGTCGTGGCTGTCGGGGGGGGCGTCGTCGGCGACCTCGGCGGGTTCGCCGCCGCGACGTACAACCGCGGGTTGCCACTGCTCATGGTGCCGACCACGCTGCTCGCGATGGTCGATTCGTCGGTCGGCGGCAAGACCGGCGTCAACCACCCGAAGGGGAAGAACCTCATCGGCGCGTTCCACCAGCCGGCCGGCGTGTGGATCGACACCGCTTTCCTCGACACACTCCCCGACCGCGAATTCCGCAGCGGGCTGGCCGAGGTCGTGAAGTACGGCGTCATCCTCGACGCGGCGTTCTTCGAGTACCTGGAGGCGAACGCCGCCGCGCTTGTGGCCCGCGACCCGGCGGCTCTGCGGCACGTCGTCGGCCGGTCGTGCCGACTCAAGGCCGACGTGGTGGAGCGGGACGAGCGCGAGGAGACGGGTCTGCGGGCGGTGCTGAACTACGGGCACACGTTCGCGCACGCCTTCGAGACGGTCGGCGGCTACGGCGACTGGCTGCACGGCGAGGCGGTCGCGGCCGGGATGGTGTGCGCCGCCCGCCTCGCCGAACGACACGGCCTCGTCGGCCCGGAACTCGGCGCGCGGCAACTCGCCCTTCTCAAGGCGGTGGGCCTGCCAATCGCACCGCGGCGCGAGTGGCCCGCCGACGAGTTGATCGCGGTCATGCGCCGCGACAAGAAGGCGGCCGGCGGGAAGTTAAGGTTCATCCTGCCGACCCGGCTCGGCGAGGTGCGGTTGTTCGACGACGTGCCGGAAGCCCTCGTCCGCGACGTGCTGGCCGCCCCATGACCGACGCGACGACGGCGGCCTGGCTGCGACCAAAGCTGTGGATCGGCGGGGTAACGGCTGGCGTCCTGTGGGCCGTGTGGGTCGGCAGCCTCGCCGTCGGCAAGCCGGCCTTCAAGCGCGACGCCGAGGGGATGCTCCTCTGCGCCGATCACATCGCCTTCTACTCCGCCGCGACCCTGCTCCGGGAGGGTCGGCCGGGCGAGTTGTACGAACACGCGGCCCTCGGCGAGATACAGCAGCGAATTACGATGCCGGACGGCGAATGGCCGTACTTCATGGCCTACCGCAACCCGCCGTTCTACGCGCTGCTCTACGTCCCTACGGCCGGCTTGCCCCTCGTCGGCAGCGTGCTCGTGTGGATGGCGATCAGCTTTGCTGCAATCGCCTTCGCCGTGTGGTGCCTGCGCCCCGACCGGCCGTGGCGGGTACTCGGGTGGGCGATGGCGTTCTTCCCCGTCTTCACGTCCATCACGTTCGGGCAGAACACGCCGCTGAGCCTTGCCGTGTTCGCCGCCGTGTACCGGCTGTCGGCAGACGGCCGGCCGGTCGCGGCCGGGCTCGTCGCCGGGCTGCTGTGGTACAAGCCGCAACTGCTCATGGGGCTGTTCGTGTGGTGGGCGATGGCCCCCCGGCGGCACGCGGGCGAATGGCTCGGCGTCGGGGTGACCGGCGGGGTCTTGGCGGCGTTCAGCTGGCTCGTCATCCCGGATGCCAGTCAGGCGTTCGTCGAGTCCCTCCGGGCGAACATCGGCTACCGCGGCGAGAACGAATGGAACCTCCACTCGCCTCGGCGGTTCTGGGACATGCTGCTGCCGGCCGCGCCGGCCGGGCTTGTGTGGGCGCTGACGCTGTTGAGCTCCGCGACGGCGGTCGGGGGCGCGGCCTGGCTTCGCGTCCGCACCGGCGGGCCGCTCGCGGTAATGTTCCCGGTCGCCGTGTTCGTGACGCTCTGGGCGTCGCCGCACACGCTCATCTACGAGTGGGCGCTCCTAGTGGCCGCAGCGGTCGTGCTGTGGGACCGCCTCCCTGCCCGACGCGACACCTGGTTGACGTGGTTCACGGTCGCCTGGCTTGGCCTCACTGTGAGTACCACGGCGACGCTCGTGCAGAAACGCACCCTCGAACTGCCGGTATTGTTCCAGTTGAGCATCCCGGTGTTGGCGGTCGTGGGGGTCCGGTTGTTCCGGACCCTCGGC
>JBGAQM010000327.1:0-7072 GCA_044220735.1 Urbifossiella sp.
CTTTGTGGCAATTCTCTTTGGCTCCTACCCCGCGCGGCGGATCGTGTAGCTGAGGGTGAGCACGGCGAACGCCGTCGCCAGCTCGGGGGCGTTCTCCAGGAACGCCCGGTCGGCGTTCACCCAGCTGCCGTTCGCGGCCTGGCGGCGCTTCAGCTCCTCGAACAGCTCGCGCCGCCACTCGTGCTTCACCATCCGGGCGTCCTCGAACTCCTCCTCGCCGAGCGCGTCCATCGCCTTGGCGAACGTGTGGTAGTAGTAGAACAGCCCGGCCTGCCCCATCCCCGGGTTCTCGGTCAGCGTGTAGTTCCGCCGGATCCACGCCACCGCCGCCCGCACCCGCGGGTCGTCCTTCCCCACGCCGGCGAACAGGAAGCTCTTGAGCCCGGCGTAGGTCATGCCGCCCTCGCTGCGGAGGCCGCCCTGCGGGGTGCGCTTGTCGCTCTTGTCGTTGTTCTGGTCGGTGACCGAGTACACGAACCCGCCGCGGTCGCCGTCGGTCGTCTTGGTGGCGAACGGCTGGCGGTTGTGCTCGCTCGCCAGGTTCTGGCTGCGGCTCACGAACCCGATGGCGTTGCGGATCGCCGGGTCGTCGCGGCTCACCCCCGCCGCGAGCATCGCCTCGACCATGAAGTTCGTGTTCGACAGGTCCGGCCGGTCGCGGCCGCCGGGGTTGCCGTAGCCGGCGCCGCCGTGCCGCACGTCGGTGGGTTCGCCGCCGAACTGTAGCGACTTCACGAACCCGCTGGCGGACGCGATGATGCGGTCGTACCGGCCGCCGGTGTTCGCCTCGCGGAACGCCAGGATGGCCAGCGACGTGGTGTACGTGGCGAGCCCCTGCGAGTAGACGCCACCGTCCGGCTTGATGTTCGCTTCGAGGAACTTGATCCCCTTGGCGGTCACGTCGTCGGTGGCGGGGACGCCGTTGCGGAGGAGCCCGACGACGGCCAGCGCCGTGACGCCCGGCCCGACGCGCGGGTCGGGGGCGAGGTCGCCGTTGTCCTTCTGGCGGGTCTTGAGGTACGCGAGCGCCTTGTCAACGACGGCCTTCTTCTCGTCGGCCGTGACGGGTGCGGCGTGGGCGGGCCGGACGGCGAGGGCGACGGGCGCGACGGCGGCGGCCTTGAGCCAGGCCCGGCGGCTGAGCGGGGTCATGGGGGAACCTCGGGTGGGGGAACGCGGGCGTGGCGGCAAACGGGGTGCCGCTCGCCGCGGGGGCCGTGGGGCGTGGGGACCGGGCAGTGGGAGGATAGCAGAGGTGGTCACGCGGCGCCCAGGGGCGGGCGCGGGATGACCGGCTAGTCGGCGCGGTCGGCGGCCCAGGCGTAGCGGCGGCCGGCGGGGAACTCCTTGTACTCGGCGGCGGTGGGCTCGTGGACGGTGGCCGGGTCGAAGGCGGCGTTGATGAGGCGCAGCAGCGGCGCGACGTCGGCGTCGGGGTAGCCGAGGCCGCGGATTTCGAAGGCGTCCTTGTTCACGTCGATGACCTGGAGGCGGTCGGGCCAGGCGCGGACGGTCCGCAGCTCGCGCAGCTCCCACCGGGTGCGGCGGAGGAAGCGGTCGGCGGCGTCGAGGCCGCCGGGGGTGTAGTCGTGGGTGGCGAGGGGGTCGGGCATGGGTTGAGTTCGGGGAAGCGCGAAGCCGCAAGCGGCAACTCAGGGGTAGCGGCCCCGCTCGCGGAGCAGGAGCGCGTAAGGGGAACGCGGGCTGTGACCCGGGTGTAGGGGCCAGCCGTCGTACGGGACGACGAACGGCCACTGCTGCGCCGGGAGGCGCAGCGGCAACGGGTTCTTCTCGATGTACGGGATCGTGCGGCGGACCTCGTCGGGGTGGTCGAGGTACACCTTCCACCCGTGGCCGGCGAGCCAGGTCGGGTGGTCGGGCGTCCGGCGGCCGGCGGCGACCAACGCGGCCCGGCTCGCGGCCATGAGCGCCTCGGCCATCTCCTCGGCGGTGTGGCGGTGCTTGCGGATCAGCAGATGAACGTGGTCGGGCATCACGGCGCAGGCGTAACAGGTGTACCGCTGTTGCGCGACCACTTCGCCGAAGGCATTGCCGATGAGGGTGCGCTCGTCCGCGTCGAAGGTGAGCAGCGGGTGGCGGAGGAGTTCGGCGGCGTGCTCGTAGAAGCGGCGGACGTCGCGGCCGGCGGGCTGTAGTGTCTTGCGGCCGTGGTGCAGGTCGCCGAGGTCGGCGAGGACGCCGGACCGGATGGTGTGGGAGCCGCTGCCGCGCGGGTCGTTCGGGAGCCACCACCCGTAGGCCGTCCACACCAGGTGGTACGCGATGACCAGCGGCTGGCGCACGGGAATGAACTCCAAGTTCCGTTGCCGCTTGCGGCTTCGCGTTTCCCCGCGCGCAGCCGCAGGCGGTAACTCAGGTGCATAGTTTGCCGCTCGCGATTTCGCCCGGGGAAACGCGAAGCCGCAAGCGGCAACTCGGGTGTCACGCGCTACCGCAGCCCCGCCAGGTCCTGCAGCAGCCGCCAGTTCTCCAGGCGGTCCTGCTTCGCCGCCAGCATCGTCGCCGACGGGTTCCCCTCCTTGTCGAAGTGCTTCACGAACCGCCCCTCGCTCCGCGCGAAGTCGATGAACGTCACCTCCTGGTTCGTCTTCGGGTGGACGTACCAGTCGCCCTTCATGTTCGGGTTCCCCGCCAGCGAGATGCGGGTCTTCACCGAGTCGCCGGCGCGGGGGTCGTAGATGATGAGCGGGAACGCCCGCGTGTCCACCGCCAGCCGCGCCTGCTCGCCGGCCATGTTGTCGGCCACGCCGTGCTCCGGCTGGCACGTCGTGTAGCAGCACACGATCGCCGGGCCGTCGAACTCCAGCGCCCCCAGCACCGCCTTGTAGAAGTGGTTGATGTGGGCGCACGTCGTCTGCGCGACGTAGGTGCGCGGGTGCATCATGGCGATCTGCGCGATTTCCTTCCGCCGCTCCTGCTTGCCGCCGAACACGTTGCCGTGGACGCTCATCTTCGTGTTCTGGCCAGTGAAGCTCGCGGTGCTCGCCTGCCCACCGGTGTTCGAGTACACCTGCGTGTCCAGCACGAACACCTTGATGTTCATGCCGCTGGCGAACATCCGCGACAGCGCCTGGAAGCCGATGTCGTACATGGCGCCGTCGCCGCCCACCACCCACAGCGGCTTGCTGCCCCAGCCCATCTGGTCCCACTTCATGCGCACGCCGATGGCGTAGGTCGGGGCGTTCTCGAACAGCGAGTTCGTCCACGGCACCATGTACGGGTTGTACGGGTACGTGGACGTGTACACCGTGTTGCACCCCGTCGCCGCGACGATGCCCCAGTCCTCGCCGAACTTGCTGCCGGTGGCGGCGCACATCATGCGCAGCGCCGTGCCCTCGCCGCAGCCGGCGCAGGAGCCGGCGCCGCCGGTGTAGATGTGCGTCTTCTCCTTCAGCATCATGTCGATGAGGAGGTTGCCGCTGATGAACTTCTCGTTGCTCGGCCCGATGTCCTTGAAGTAGCGGTGGCTCTTCCGCGCCTTGACCATGATGTCGTCGGTCTTGGCGACCATCTTCAGCGCATCGTCATCACAGACCGTCACGCACTCGGCGCACCCCTTGCACTTCGACGGGTCGATGATGATGTTGAACATCCCGCCGACGCCCTGCTTCTTCTTGCCGGCGTCGTAGTACTTCTTGGTGCGCGACCACTGCGCCTTGTACATCTCGCGGTCGCCGTCGGGAAGGGCGGCGAGCTTCTGCTCCCACTCGTCCTCGCCGAGCACCTTGCCGAGAATCGCCGTGTCGGGGCACTCGGTCACGCAGTCCATGCAGCCGGTGCAGTTCTCCGGCTTGTACTCCGGCAGCTCCGGGGCGATGTAGCTGAAGTCGCGCAGCGACGCCGTGCCGGCCGGGATGAGCGACCGCGCCAGCGTCAGGTCGGCGGGGAGTTCCTTCTCGCCGTACCCCTCCTCGTAGCCGCGGATGATGCGGTCGTTGAAGTCGGTCACGTCCAGCACCGGCAGGTTGAGCGCCGACCGCAGCCCGACGGGCTTGTACTCGCGGTCGGTGAGGGTGCCGTAGCAGTTGTTGTTGAACGGGTCCTTGTCGCTCGGCGCGTTCATCGACGGCGCCGGAATGGTTGCGGTGGACATGGTGGAGAGTTCCGTTGTGTGGGGTGGTAGTTCGGTTGCCGCTTGCGGCTTCGCGCTTCGTAGCGCAAAGCCGCAAGCGGGTGGGCCAGTGTCCGGAATCATCCCGATCGTGGGCGGCGCGTTACTGTGCGAAGATCACCTCGGCGGGAATCTCGCGCGTCTCGTCGCGGCCGCGGTTGATGCACGTCATGTTGTCCTTGACCACCTGCTCGCCGCGCTTCCCGAAGTACTTGCGGACCGCCTTCTCGACGCCCGCCTCCACCTGCGCCGCGGTCATCTCGCCCTCGCGGGAGTACGGCGTCAGCTTCAGGAACGCCCCCAGCAGCACGATCCCCTGCATGCGCATCTGCAGGTCCGCCTCGTTCGCCTCCTCGCGGGCGATCCGCACCATGTCGCAATAAAACACCCGAATCTTCTTCTCGCGGATGGTGTGCTGGTTGGCCGGCGGGATGCGCGCCCACACGTCGCCCGGCTCGGCGTACGGCGACTGCATGAACACCGCCCCGCCCGGCACCAGCCCCTTGAGCGTCAGCGGGCTGAGCATCGCCGTCGGGTCGTTCACGCACAACAGCTCCACCTTCTCCAGCTCGCTGTGCATGTAGATGTGCGAGTCGGCGACGGTGAGGTAGTACGTCGTCGGCAGGCCCTTCTTCTCGGAGCCGTACTTCGGGTACGCCTGCACGTCCTTGCCGAACACGTTGCCGGCGATCGTGGCGATGATCTTGTTCGTCGTCACACTGCCGAACCCGCCGACCGAGTGCCCGCGCATGCTGAACCCGCCGCGCGGCCGCAGGTCCGGGTCCTCCTTGCGGACGAGGGCGGTCTTGTGGTCGATGCCGACGGAGAAGAAGTGCGGGCCGTCCATCATCATGTTCTGGAACGCCGCGATGATGTCCCCGGGCCGCACGTCACGGCTGCCGAGGCCCGCGGCCCCGTGGTACATCTTCGGCGCGGGGTCGCGCAGCCGCTCGTGGCCGTTCTGCCCCACCACGGCGTCGTAGTACGCCGCCTTGATCTCACGTGTCAGGTGGTTCCCGGTCGTCGAGAGCGGGTCGTCCAGCCGCTCGAACACCGTCACCGCCTGACACCCCTTCAGGGCGTTCACGATCTCCACCGCCGGGAACGGCCGGAAGGCGAACACCGTGAGGCACCCCGCCTTCACGTTCTTCACGTCGCGCAGGTAGTCGATGGTGACCTTGGCCGTCTCCATGTAACTGCCCATGCCGACGAGGATGTATTCGGCGTCCTCGCACCGGTGGGCCTCGATCATGCCGTACTGCCGGCCGGTCTTGCGGGCGAACTCGTCGAACGCCTCCTGCAACTTCTCCGGCACCTGGTCGTAGTACCAGCGCTGGGCGATCTTCCCCTTCATGTACGAGTCCTGGTTCTGCACCACGCCCGACATCATCGGGTTGGCCGTGTCCATCATGTTCGTCAGGCGCTGCTTCGGGTCGCCGACGAACTCCTTCATGAACTCCGGCTCGATGAGCCGCACCGTTTCGACGGTGTGCGTCGTGAGAAACCCGTCCTGCACGTTGAAGAACGGCGTCTGCGTGGCCTCGGCAACCTTGCGGCTGATGAGGCAGAAGTCGCCGGCCTCCTGCGCGTTGCGTGCGAACAGCATCCCCCAGCCCACGTCGGCCACGCTCATCACGTCGTCGTGCCCGGCGTGGACGTTCAGCCCCTGGCTCGTCAGGGCGCGGGCGCCGATGTTCATCACCACCGGCAGGCGCTTGCCACTGATCGTGTACAGCACCTCCTTCATCAGCACGAGGCCCTGCCCGCTGGTGAAGTTCGTCACGCGGCCGCCGGCGACGGCGAAGCCCTCGCACACGGCGGCGGCGCTGTGTTCGCTCTCCGGCTCGAAGAACATGAGGGTGTCGCCCCACAGGTTCGTCCCGCCGTTCATCACGCTGGCGTTGAACCCGCCGCCCATCGTGGTGGAGCTGGTGATCGGGTACGCCCCGGCGGCCTGGCTGATGCGAATTTCGACGTGCACGACGGCTTCGGCCCCGTCGCACGTCGTGGGGATGCCGGGGTACTCGTAGGACGTGCCCGTCGGTTCCCGGAGCGTGTCCGGGGCGCGGGTGGGGCGTTCGGCGACGGCAGCGGTCATGGAGCGGTCCCTTTCATGGGGCGGAGAATGGGCTCTTGCATCGCCGCTAGCGGCGTTGCGCGCGGACACGCCGGAACACGAGCGACAGGTAGCGGGAATCGTCGACGTCGGGGAAGCGCGACGGCCGCTTCCCGGAGTTGGGCCGGCCGGGGCACCACCGGAGGACGCCGCCGTCGAGCTGGTAGATGCACGGCGACAGGCCGCGGTGCTCGGCCGGGCCTTCCTCGACGTGCATGTCGAGTTGCCCCGAGGCGGGGATGTCGAGGGTGCCGATGTAGATGTCGCCGCCGAGGAATTCGAAGCTGAACTTGCGGCCGGCGACGAGGAACCGGGCCTGGCGCGTGCCGGCGACGGACTCCCACGCCCCTTGCAGGGCGTCGAGGTCGGTCCGCAGGCCGGGGGCGGCGGGGGCGTGGGCGGCCATGACACGTCTCCGGGAGCGGACACGCGGGGAGAGTCGATCACCGAGCCGGGACGATGTGCCGTCGCGCGGGAAGGTGAAGCGGTTGTGCGGAATATACACCCGCGCCCGGGCGGCACGCAACGAAATCCCACGGGGGTTGGACCGGCCCGGACGGTTGTGCGTGTCGCGTGTGGGGTGTTGGTCCCCATCACGGGTGGTGAACCCCCTCACCCCGCGTGCTTCGCCGCGACCCTCTCCCCCGGGGGGGAGAGGGTGGGCGCACCCGGACCCCATCGTGGGCGGGCATCGACCCCCGAACGCAGGCGCGGAGTTGCCCGCCCGAGATGAGGGTCGGCGGCCTCCCACCCTCTCCCCTCGGGGGAGAGGGTCGCGGCGAAGCACGCGGGGTGAGGGGGTTCACCACCCGTGATGGGGACCA
>JBGAQM010000328.1:0-7187 GCA_044220735.1 Urbifossiella sp.
TACTTCATCCCCGCGAGGATAAAACCGTACCCGATCGCCGTCAGGACGACCGCGTGTGCGGTCGCACCGAGCAAGATGCGGAACCACATCGCCTTACCCGTGACCACGGCACTGCACCTCCGACGCCGAACAAGGTTTCGGCCCGCCGGAACACCCGGCGGCCGGCGCCCCCCGCGCCACCCGGGGAGCGGGCCGGTCACGACCGCGCCCCTCGGCTCGGCCGCTAGCGCGGTTGGTTCCGAGAAAACGTGTTTCTGGAGTGACGGGTCCCGCCCAGCCGTGCCTCAACACTCATCGAGTTGCCTTGTACCTCGATAGCCCATTCCCATTCGCGGTCCGGACCCAACCGGGCGGAGAACTTTCCGTTGCCCTCGTCCTTCCACGTCCCGCGAGTGTCAACCGCACCGGTGGGGTCAATGTTGAGTGCCTCGCCCGTCGCAAGGAACTCCATTCTCCAACCGCTGCTGGTCACGTTGTCCCACCGCCCGACGACCGGGGCAACAGGAGCCGCTGCCTTGCCGTCCCCGGCGTTGGACTTGGCGTTGTCCGGCGGCGCGGGTTTTGAATCACCGTCGGCCGCGGGCACGCCCTTCGAGTCGGAACTTTGATTCGGTCGGTCTACCGGCGAGGTCTGTGCCCTGAGTGCCTCGACCCGAGCTTTGTGGAGTTCGTAGTACTTGGTGGCGGCGACAAGGACGGCGGCCACGAGTCCCACCAGACCCGTTGCGACAAGAATCCAGCGAGGCGTACCGGGCTTCGTCACATCGCTCATTCCGACCTCCACCCTCCGTCGCCGAGCCAGTGGGGAGGTGGACCCGACCGGACGCGCAAGCCGTGGCCGGCCGGTCCTCCTGGCGCACCAACATAGACCCCGGCCGAATCCGCTACAAGCGAAATCGGCAGCACGGGTTAGCTCGGGTTGGCGTACGACGCACGGGGGACGCGAAACGACCACGCCCGGGGGGCGTGTCCCCCGGGCGTCGTGCGTCGCGCGGCGGCGCGTGCGTCACACCACCTGGCTGGTGAACGGCTTCGCCTTGTCCACGATCTGGATCGGGCGGCCCGTCGGCGTCTCGTTCTTCTTCGTGTAGTCGATCCCGGCCAGCTCGCACACCGTCGCCAGGAAGTCGGCGGTGCCCACCTTGCCGTCCTCCACCGTCGCGCCCTCGCGGTCGGTGCGGCCCACCACCCGGCCGCCGCGCAGGCCGCCGCCCCACATCGCCAGGCTCCACGCCCGCGGGTAGTGGTCGCGGCCCGGCTGCGGGCCCCGCGCGTTGATGTTCGGCGTCCGCCCGAACTCGCCCATGCAGATCACCAGCGTGCTGTCCAGCAGGCCGCGCTCGCGCAGGTCCGTCAGCAGCGCCGACGTGGCGTTGTCCACCTGCGCCGACAGGTTCTTGACGCGGTTGAACACGTCGTTGTGGGTGTCCCAGCCGCCGAGCGACACCTCGACGAACGGCACCCCGACCTCGACCAGCCGGCGGGCCATCAGCACGCCCTCGGCGAACTTGCCGGTGCCGTACTTCGCCTTGCCCGCCGCCGGCTCCTGGCTGATGTCGAACGCCCGGCCCTCGCGGGCCTGCATCAGCCGCACGGCCCGCTGGTACGTCGTCTGGTGGTCGGTGACGAGCGGGGCGCGGTACTCGCCGTGGAACGCCTTCTCCATCTCGTCGAGCAGGCCCATCCGCCGGGCGAACTGCGAGTCGCCGGTGACGGCACGCAGGTCTTCGACGCCGCGGGCGGCGTCCTGCACCAGCAGCGGCTGGTAGCGCGGGCCGAGGAACCCGGAGCCGTAGGAGCGGCCGCCGATCGACACGAACGCCGGGAGCGGCGACTCGGGCCGGCCGATCTCGCTGGCGGCGATGGCGCCGATGCTCGGGTACACCAGCCCGCCCTGCCCCTCGCGGTAGCCGGTGTGGAGGTTGTACTTCGCCCGCGGGTGCGCCCCCTCCGGGGTGCTCATGCCGCGGACGAGGACGCCGTGGTTCATCAGGCCGGCGAGCTTCGGCAGATGCTCGCTGATCTGCACGCCGGGCGCGCTGGTGGCGATCGGCTTGAACTCACCGGCGCCGCGGCTCTGCGGCTTCAGGTCCCAGGTGTCCTTGTGGCTGGGGCCGCCGTCCATCCACATCAGCACGACGGAGCGGGCGCGGCGCGGGGCGGCGGCGGCGGGCTGGGCGGCCGCGCGGGTGGCGAGCACGTCGAGCCAGCCGGACAGGCCCACGCCGCCGACGCCGAGCGCGGCGCACTGGGCGAACTTGCGGCGGGTGACTTCGGACAGGTTCATCGGATCGGGCTCCGGGTCAGGTGAACGGGTTCGGTCGTGTACGGGACAACCGGCCGGTTAGCGGATCATCGTGAATTCGCTGCTGTTCAGGATCGCCCACAGTACGTCGCCGTAGCCCTCGGTCTGGGTGCCGGCGGTCTGCACGTAGCTGGTGAGGCGCGTGAGCTCGGCGGGGGTGGGGCGGCGGGCGAGCGTCGCCAGGTACATCTTCTCGATCACGGCCCGCGGCTCGTCCTTCGCGTTCGTCTGGTACAGCCGCACCGCCGCCGGGTTGCCGGCGAGCTGGCGGGAGTTCATCAGCCGCAGCGCCTGCGGGATGCCGGCCTCGTACTCGGTAGCGTTGAAGGCGTCGGCGCCGGCGAGGAAGAACTGCACGAACTGGTCGCGCGGGCCGTTCGGCTGCCCCTTCGCCATCGGGTTCTTCGCCTGCCGGGCGGCGACCTGCTGGCTCAGGCCGGTCGTCTGGGCCAGGCTGTCGAACAGCTGCTCGGGGCTCAGCACCTTCACCGCCTGGTGGCTGAACAGCGTCTCGTCCTTGTCGTTGCCCGCGGCCGGCTTGCTGGTGCGCTGGTACGCCTTGCTCAGCAGGATGCTCTTGTACAGGAACTTCACGTCGAACCCGTTGCGGCTGAAGTCGCGGGCCATGGCGTCGAGCAGCGCCGGGTGCGACGGGACGTTGCCGTCGTGCATGTCGTCGATCGGGTTGACGAACCCGCTGCCGAACAGCGCCGCCCAGGTGCGGTTCACCATCGCCTTGGCGAAGAACGGGTTGTCCGGGGCGGTCATCCACCGCGCCAGCACCGGCCGGGCCGGCTCGGTCGGGGCGATCTTCGCCTCGGCGCCGCCGAGGAACTTCGGCGCCACCTGCTTGGCCGACTCGGGGAAGAAGTCCTTCAGCTTCGTGCGGGCGGCCGTCTCGCGGACGCCGATCTGCGTGTTGTCGCCGCCCTTGTTGCCGTTCTTGGGGTTCTGCGGCTGCACCCGGGCGAAGAACTCGGCCATGCCCCAGTACTCGGTCTGCTTCCAGTCCGTGAACGGGTGGTTGTGGCACTGGGCGCACTGCAGCTGGATGCCGAGGAAGTGCTGGCTGATGCCGTCGGTCAGCTTGTCCACCGACCGGTTGGCGAGGAAGTAGGTGACCGCGGGGTTCTCCTCGACGGTGCCGGTGGCGGTGACGAGGTCGAACACGAACTGGTTCCACGGCGTGTTGGCGTTGAACTTGTCGGTCAGCCACTTCACCAGCGGGTCGCGGAGGACGAACCGGTTGTTCGAGTCGCGGGGGAACAGCTTGGGGAACCACACGTCGGTCAGCCGCTTGCCGAAGTTCGGGTTGGCGAGCAGGTCGTCGATCAGCTTCCCGCGGCGGGCCTCGTCCTTGCTGTCGAGGAACGCCTTCGCCTGCTCGGCGGTCGGGATCACGCCCGTCACGTCGAGGTAGGCGCGGCGGACGAACTCCTCGTCCGAGCAGAGCGGCGAGGCGGCGACCTTGGCGGCGGCGAGCGCCTTGTCGATCTCGCCGTCGATGAGGCGGGCGAGGGCGGCGGCGTCCTTCGGGCCGCTGGGGAGCTTGATCGGGGTGAGCGGCACGGCCGGGCGGAGCGCCATCGGCGCGGCCGGGTCGAGCTTGTTCTTGTTCTTGTTCTTGGCCTTCTTGTCGGCCTTTGCGGGGGCGTCCTGGGCGGTGGTGGAGTCGCCGAGCGCGGCGATGACGCCGGCGGCCAGCGTAAACGCGAAGAGGAGGCGGAAGAGCTTCATCGGCAGACCCTTACGGCGACGCGGACGTGCGCCCCGGCGGCGAGCACCCGGGGCGGTTACTCTATCTAACCCGCCTCCCGGGGTCGCGGTTCCGGGGGCGGGGGGGAATTTGGTCCGGCCTTCAAGCCGGGTTGCCGCTTGCGGCTTCGCGTTGGGCCGCGCGGCCGCAAGCGGCGGCCGGCTGACGGTACCCCGCGCCCCGCCGCCCGGGTACAGTCGGCCCCCGTGACACCGCTCTCCCCCGGCCGGCGGTCGCCGGCGTGTTCGCCGCCGCGTTCCTCGCCTGGCTGTTCGCCGGGCTCGAAATCTCGCTGTTCGTCCTCATTCACCGGCAGATGACGCTCGAACTGCTCGGCGCCGACACGCCCGAGGCCGTCGTCACGCGGTGGTTCGCGTGGTTCCAGGCGGCGTTCCTGTTCGGGGCCGCGGCCGGCGGGTGGCTGTTCGGCGCCCTCGGCGACCGCGCCGGCCGCACCCGCGCCCTCGCCGCCGGCGTCCTGTGCTACTCCCTCGGCGCCGCCGCCTGCTACGCCTGCCGGTCCGCCGAACTCATGCTCGCGCTGCGGTTCGTCGCCTGCCTGGGGGTAGGGGGCGTGTGGCCGAACGCCGTCGCGCTCGTGGCCGAGGTGTGGCCGGGGGCGTCGCGGCCGCTCACCGCCGGGCTGCTGGGCGCCGCCGCGAACGTCGGCTTCGTGCTCCTCGGCGCGATCGCCTACGTCCACCCCGTGACGCAGGAGTCGTGGCGGTGGGCGCTGCTGGTCGGGGCGGCGCCGGCGGCGCTGGGGGTGGTGATCCTGCTGGCGGTGGCGGAGTCGCCGCGGTGGCTGGCGGCGCGCGCGGAGGCGCCGGCGCGGGCGCCGGTGGCGGAGGTGCTGCGGCCGCCGCTGCTGGCGCGGACGGTCGCCGGCGTGTTGCTGGGGGCGATCCCGGTGGTCGGCTCGGCGGCGAACGCGAACTGGCTGGTGCCGTGGTCCGACGCGGCGGCGCGGGCGGCGGGCGAGGGCGCGAAGCCGCCCGACCCGCGGGCGAAGGCGCTGACGCAGATCACGCGCTCCGGCGGCGCCGTGTTCGGCAGCCTGCTCGGCGGACTGCTCGCCGGCGCGGTGGGGCGGCGGCCGAGCTACTTCCTCATCAGCCTGGGGGCGCTGGCCGCGAGCAGCTACGTGTTCGGCCGGCTGGACCCGCTCCACCCGCAGTTCCACGCCGCGGCGTTCGTGCTGGGGTTCGTCGGCATCACGTACTTCGGGTGGCTGCCGCTGTACCTGCCCGAGCTGTTCCCCACGCGCGTCCGGGCGACGGGGGCGGGCGTGTCGTTCAACACCGGGCGGGTGGTGGCGGCGGCGGTGGTGCTGTCGGCGGGGTTCTTGCTGGACCGGTTCGGCGGCGACTACGCGCAGGTCGGCTTCTGGACGGGGATGATTTACGCCGCGGGGCTGCTGGTGATCTGGCTCGTGCCGCGCGACGCCGCCGGGCGGGTGAAGGATTGACCAGGTGGTTCCGTTGCCGCTTGCGGCTTCGCGTCGCAACGCGAAGCCGCAAGCGGCAACGGAACCACGAACGCCCATCTTCGCTCAACCCCCGCCGCTCGCGCAGCCGATACAACCCGCGTGAACGCACTCCGCGCTGCGCTTGGTCAGTCTCGTGGCCCTGGTCGGCTGTGCCGGCCCGCGGGTCGAACTGCCGGCGGCGCACTACCCGCGGCCGCAGGGGCCGGCGGACGCGCGCTCCGCGGGCGTGCTCGTCTACACCCCGCCGCCGGCCCCGGACCCGAAGGCGGGGCCGCTCACGCTGCCGCACGCGCTGCCCGGGTCCGCCGCCCCGCCGCTCGCCACGCCGAAGTTCGACAAGGACGTGCCGCAGGCCGAGCGCGAGGCGGCCGTTCAGAAGGCGTTCCCGGCCCTCACCCCCGTCGCCCACGCGGAGCCGCCCGCCGGCGAGCCGCTCACGCTCGCCGACCTGCGCCAGATGGCCGCGGCGCACAGCCCGGTGCTGCGCCGCGCCGCCGCCGAGGCCGACGCCTCGTGCGGCCAGGTCATCCAGGCCGGCCTCTACCCCAACCCGACGGTCGGGTATCAGACCGACCAGGTGCAGCCGGGGCTGAAGATTCCCGAGGGCTCGTCCAGGCAGGCCGGGCAGCAGGGCGGGTTCGTGAACCAGCTCATCAAGACCAGCCGAGAGCTGAAGCTGGCGCTTGGTGGCGAGTTCAGCTACGTGGGCAACCGTGGCCGTGCGCGCGCCTTGAAGCCAGCATGGCCGCGGCGTACGCCCAGTACTTCGCGGTGCTGGTGGCGCGGCAGGCGGTCGAGGTGAACCGGGCGCTGGTGGCGCTGTCCGACGAGGTGTACCGAGCAGCACCTCGCGGAGGCGGCGGCCGGGCAGGCGCCGGTGTACCAGCCGCTCCAGGCGCACGCCCAGGCCGAGCTCGCCCGCAACGCCCTGGCCCAGGCCGAGGCCACCCAGCGCGCCGCGTGGCGGCAACTCGCCGCGGCCGTCGGCCGGCCCGACCTGCCCCCGGCGCCGCTCGCCGGCAGCGCCGAGAACGCGCCCCCCGACTTCGACGCCGACCGGCTGCGGGCGTGGGTGCTGGAGCAGCACACCGACGTGCTCACCGCCCGCAACGCCCACGCCCAGGCGCAGGCCAACCTCGTGCTCCAGCGGCGCACGGCGATCCCCGACCTTTCGACGTACCAGTACCACGAGTACGACAACCTGGCGCAGACGTACCAGTTCGGCGTGCAGCTCGGGGTGCAGCTGCCGCTGACCGACCGCAACCAGGGGAACGTCCGCACGGCGGGGGCGAAGATCGTGCGCGCGGCGGCGCAGCTGGACGCGACGCAGGCCGAACTCGCCGGCAAGGTGGCGGAGGCGTTCGGGCGGTACGAGGCCGGCCGCGCGGCGGCGGCGCGGTACCGCGGGCAGGTGCTGCCGAGCCTGTCGCGGGCGTACCGGGCGATGGCGCACCGCTACATGACCGAGCCGAACGCGGTGACGTTCGACGACATCGTGAAGGTGCAGCAGGACCTGGGAACGGCGCTGCAGGCGTACCTGGCGGCGCTGGACGCCCAGTGGCGCGCCGTGGTGGACCTGGCGAACCTCGGCCAGCTCGACGACCTGTTCCCGCCGGCGCCGGCGCCGTGACGTGGGG
>JBGAQM010000329.1:0-7061 GCA_044220735.1 Urbifossiella sp.
CAGACGAGTTCGGGGTTCTCGTCGAGCAGCGGGATGACCTCGCGGGCCTCGCCGGTCAGTCCGCCCTGGCTGGTCGTCAGCAGGTCGAGGTGCGGAAGGACCGCGACCTTGTTCTCCACGGCGTCGCCGCGGACCATGTCCCGGAGCTGGCCGATCATCGTCCCCATCAGCCCGGTCGGTACCCCGCCCGCGTGGGCGTCGCGGGGCCGCCCGTCGAGGTAATGGCACTGGAGCTTGTGCTCTTTCAGGCGGCTCCGGATGTTGAAGAACAGGTACTCCGTCAGCTCCTTGTCGCATTCCACGAGGACGGGTAGCTTCTGGCGGAGCCGACTCGCGACCTCGGCCAGTTCGTGGGCGTAGGCGGCCTCGACCGCCTGGTTGGCGGTCAACTCCTTCGGCAGAATGTTCTCGACCAGGTTCATCGTGCGGCCGCGTAGGGTGCGGGGTCAAACTTCGATGGTGATCGTGAGCGAGCCCGTCTCGGCGTCCTCGCTGATTTCCTTGACCGTGCCCAGCTGCCGGGCCTTCTCCTTCAGCGCGTCCCGGGTCACCTTGTTTACGACTTCCGCGACCTCCGGCTGGAGTTCCTGGAGCTTCCGTTCCAGCTCGTCGGTCGCCCGCTTCTGGAGGGCCGCCTGCTCGTTGTCGAACCGCTTGTCGAGGTCGTGCTTCAACTGCTCGCGGACGCGGTCGCGGAGCGCGCCCTCGGTCGGCCCCACGTCGTTGAACCCGGTCGCGTTCCGCTCCGCCGCCTGCTCCACCGTCACCTCCGACTCGGCCTTCACCGTCACCGCCCCGCTGCACGGGTCCACGGTCACGGTGGTGGCGCCGTCCTTCCGCACGAGCGTGCCGTCGGGCTGCTCCTCGAAGCCGCGCGCCTTCAGCTCGCCCCGCAGCAGCGTGGCCATGTCTTCGGGCGGGAGGATTTCGAGCAGTTCGAGCGTGGTGCCGATCTCGTCCCCGGCCTTGAGGTGCCGCGTCTCGGACTCCTTCACGCTAATCCGGTAGGCACGGCTCATGTCGTCCTCGGAATCGTCAGTGGTCGGTGGTGCGGTGTCAGCCGGTGGGGTTGTCGGACGGACGGATGCCACTGCAAACCGATAACTCACGTCCTCAACGGCTCGATGGCCTCGACCGCCGCGCGGGCGCGGGCGGCCACCCGGTCGCCGCCGGCCGCTTCCCAGTCCTGCTTCCACAGCTGGCTGGCGGCGTACCCGTCGTCGAAGTAGCCGACCGCCCGGTACTTCTCCTGCCAGCCGGCGAGCACGGCCATCTGACGCGGCAAGGCCAGAGCCGCGCGCTGGGTGTCCAGCCGGTCGGCCAGCCGCGCCGGACCCGGGCCGGTCAGCCCGCTGGTCCAAAACGCCGCCGTTAGCTCGGAGTAGAACAGGGCGGCGTTCGCGGCCAGGACGAACCGCGCGAGGTCCGGTCGCCCCGCCGCGTCGGCCGCGGCCAGGAACGCCGACAGTCCCGCCGCCTCGGCCCGCCCCTGCTCGCGCATCCGCCGCCAGTCGGTGATCTGGCCCTTCGCCCGCTCGGACCGCAGCCAGCGCTGCGTCAGGAGCGGTTGCAGGCACTCCAGCACGACGGCCCGCTCGCCGACGAACAGCGACGCGAAGTCCGGCGGCGTCGCTTCCGCGTCGTCCGCGAGGTCGCCCGCAGCGCTGATCCAGGCGAAGCGGTTCGACCGGAACGCTTCTTTCTTCCGCAGCGCGGCCGCGACTTCGGGGTCCACCCGACAGGCGTCGTAGGCGAGCCAGAAAAACAGTTCGTCGCCGGCGGTCAGTTCGGCGGCCGGGGCGTCCCAATTGGCCCGGGTGTCGTGTACCTTTTCGGCCGTGGCCCAAATCAGGAACTCGACGACGTGCGACGAGAACGTGAGTGTTCGCTCGTCGAGCGGGGTGCGGTCCCACGCGCGGCCGGGCGACGGCGATCCGGCCCGGAGGTAGCGGTCGTTCCGCCACCCGCCGGCACGGACGAGGTACAGCACGCACGCCTTTGCCAAACTGTCCTTGACCAAATCGACGGCGTTGCGGCTCAGGCACGACGGGCGGGCGTTGGGCTGTCGCAGCAGTTTGTAGCCGTCTTCGGCGGGGAAGCGGCCGAGGCAGAACCGCAGCACCCGGACCAGGTCGGCCTCGAACTTGGACACCGGGCGCGGGGCGTCGGCGTCGCGCGGCGGGGGGGAGGTCCCGGTCATGACGCGACTTCCGCGGCGGACGTGCGGCGCCAGCCCTTCCACAGGCCCGCGGCGGCGCCGGCGGGGAAGCCGTTCACGACCACCTCGCCGCCGCGGACGCGGATTTCCAGCGTGTTCCGCTTCCGCCACTGGTCGTCGAGTCGGTAGCGGCCGGTGAGAAAGTGCACGTCCTGGTTCCGCGAGCCGACCCAGCGCCGCTCGGTGTCCGGCTGGTCGCGCATGTAGGGGCCGTCCACGAGGATGTCGGTGCGGGCGAGTAGGTCGGCGGCGTCCGATCGGCGCCGGAGTTGGTCGAGTGTGTAGCCGGAAAAGACCATGACGCTCAGGCCGAGCGTGTGGGCCGCCTCCGCGAGGGCCGACGCGCCGGCGTGGGCGAAGGGTTCGCCGCCAAGCAGGGTGATACCCTCGACCCCCGAGTCGTCGCGGGCCCGGGCCATCTCGCCCGCCATGTCCGTAGTCGGGCGGGATTCCCCGCCTTCGAACGACAGGAACTCGGGGTTGCAGCAGCCGGGGCAGCGGAGGGGGCAGCCCTGAAACCACACCGCAAACCGCCTCCCCGGCCCCTCGGCCTCGGTACATGTAACCACCTGGGCGATTCGCACCGTCGGCGGTTCGGGCGTACGGGTCATGCGGGGTCCAGTCCGTGGGCGTTCCCCCGATTATACCCCATCAACCTGGGGCCGGCGCCACCCGCACCGTGCCGGGCTCCCCCTCGCGTCCCTCCAACACGACCTCGCGGTCCACGAACGCCCGCACCGTCTCGATGTTCGTAGTGAGGTGGCGGGTGACCTCGGACGTGCGGAACTCGCTCGCGTCCGGCGAAAAGACGAGCGGGAGCAGCAACTGGTCGGCGGAATGCGGGTCCACGGGGGCGGCCGCGGCGCGGTAGGCGAGGGCCTCGTCGGCCGCGTCGTCGGCGACCGCCTCGGCCGGCTTGCCGCGCTCGCCGAGGCCGAAGAACAGGGTCGGGACCGGCGCCTGTCGGAATACGACTGCGGCGACCGTGCCGGGATTCGCGGCCTCCCATTCCTCCAGCGGGATGTGCGACTCGACGCCGTCCGATTTCAACCGCACCGACAGACGCCGGGCCTGCCGGCGGGCAATCCCCTCGGGAAGGCCGGCGACGGCCGAAAAGCCCCCGGCGGTGGTCAACTCGGGTACGGTCGTGAGGGTGAGGCCGCGGACGCGGGGGCAGGGGTGAACGGTCGCGCGGATTTCGCCCCCGCCCCGCGGGTAGAACCCGGGGCGGACCATCTCCTGGTCGAGGTCGATGCCGAGCCGCTTGAAGTAGCCGCCCCAGGTGATCGCGTTGAAGTGGTAGCACGGGGCGTGCGTGTTGTGCGTGCCGCCGGTGACCGTGACGGTGCTAGGCGACGCGCCCCGAAGCGCCAGCGGCAGGGCGACCGTGTGCAGCACGAGGGAGGTGGACCCGGCCGTGCCGATCGAGAAGGAGTAAGTGCCAGCCTTGACCGGCCCCGGCTCGAAATACAGGACCGCGGAGCCGACCGAGGCGCCCTTGTAGATCGCGCCGCAGATCGCGCCTGCGGCCCGCACGCACATCAAGTGTTGCGGCTGCAACCCCGGTTTGGGGCGGTTGGCGCGGACGTTGACGAGCTTGAAGGGTCGGCCGGTCAGGGCCGCGAGCGCGAGGGCGCTGCGGAGGATCTGTCCGCCGCCTTCGCCGCGGCTGCCGTCGAGTTCGATCATGCCGGCTGACACGCCCGTCCTCCGCTCGTACCCCGCGTCGGACACGCGGCGCCCGCGCCGGGTTCAGATTACGCCGGCCGCCGGCCGATCCTACCCCGCATGTCTCACCCCACGCTGATCGCCCGTCCCGGCCCGACCGACCGCACGGTCCGCACCGCCGACGGCAAGGTGCTTCCTGTTCCCGACGACTGGGAGTTGCTACCGCCGGGCGACCCCGGCGTGACGCGACGGGTGAAAGCGGCGGGGCCGAGTTGGACGGTGCAGGAGTCGCGCGGTCGCAAGGTGTTCTCGCGCGGCGTGTGGGCGCCGGCCGTCACCATCGCCGCGATCCGCGCCGAACTCGACGTCGAACGGGCCGACCCGGCGTACGCCCGGAAACTCGCGGCCGGCGCGAAGCGCCGCGAGAAGGCGCAAACGGAGTACGTCGAGGACTTCACCGCGGCGGTGCGCGAGTACCTGCGGTTTGACACGCGTCACGCCGACCTCGCCGGCCGACTCGCCGCGGCGGTCGCGGCGCACGCCACGCCGGTCGGCAGTGGCACGGTCGCGCGCACGAAGCGAATCCCGGTCGAGCGGCGGGCGGAGGCGGCGGTTATCGCCTGGCTGCGACACCAGACGACGGCCTACGACGACATGCACGTCGCGCGGGTGAAGGGCGCCCGCCGCGACGTTCGGCGGCAACTGGCGGCCGGCTCGAAGGCGCTGCTCGACCGCTACCGCCGCGGCGGGCCCAGTGCCCCGGCGGCGGGCCGGCCACGACCACGCCTTTGTCCGCCCAGCCGAGGTGTGCCGTCACGTCGGACGCGGTGTAGCGCAGTGTCAGGCCGCAGCGGCGGCGCGACGACGTGTTCATCTCCGACCCGTGCAACAGCAGGTCCGAGTGGAGCGACGCCTCGCCGGCCTTCAACTCCACGTACACCGGGTCGCCGTACTTCTCGACCCCGGGCACCGTCTGGTTCAACACGTTACTCTCGTCCTGCTCACTCAGTTGCCAGGTCAGATGGCCGAGGACGTGCGTGCCGGGGATGTACCGCATGCAGGCGTTGCCGCGGTCGGCGTCGTCGATGGCGAGCCACACCGTTACCGCCTTGCTCGGGGTGAGCGGCCAGTAGCTCGCGTCCTGGTGCCAGCTCACCGCCTTCCCGTCGCCCGGCATCTTGCAGAAGAAGTGCGACCCCCACGCGACCACGCCCGCGCCGAGCAGGTCGGACACGACCGCGACGATCCGCGGGTTCGTCAGGATGTCCCACACCCGACCGTGCCGCAGGTGCGCCGAACTGATCGAATAGCTGTCCTTCCCCTCGGCCGAGTATCGCGCCAGAAGTCGGTCGAAGTAGCTACGAATGTCGGCCGCCTCGTCCGGGCTGAAGAACCGTAACGGCATCAGGTAGCCGTCGCGGTTGAAGCGGGCGATCTGCTCCGGCGTGAGCACGCCGGGCCGCTCGTTGGCGGTGGGGTGGAACGAGAGGTCGCGCGGGATGTTGGACAGTTCGTCCTGGCCGGGGATGGTGCGGAACGCGGTCGGGGCGGGGTTCATGGCGTGACCCGAGAGGAGAGTCGGCAGCAGAGTCGATTCTATAGAATCGAGCGCGATCGTGTCCAACACGAAAGCCCGGGGACGGCTGTCCCCGGGCTTCGCGGATACGTTGGGACCCCGTTACTTGGCAGCGACCGGTGCCGTCCACGTCTGCGGCGTCCAGCCGCCGGTCTGGTAGTTGTCGGGAGTTGCGTACTCGCGGACGGTCGTGCGGTCGGCCCCGATCTCGACGTAGTAGAACGCCTGGGCCTGCATGGCGAAGTGCGCCCCGTTGTCCACGTTGAACACGGGGACGCCGGTCTGCGCGGCGCGGTTCGACCCGTCCCACTTGTAGACGTTGCGGGCGTGCGTGTGACCGTAAAACACGGCGGCCACGTTGTACCCCTTCAACACGTCGTAATAGCCCTTCACGTCGGCCGGGTCCCACTCGCGGGCGGTCGCCACGGCGTCGGTCACGTCGGTCGGGCCGGCGTAGCGGAGCATATCGACGTGGTGCAAGATCACGACCGGGCGCCCAGACGTTCCGACCTTCTCGCGCAGGTCGGCGGCGAGGAAGTCGAGGCTGTCCAGCGGCGCGTACCGCCGGCGGCGCGTGACGGTCGGCACCTGCCCGACCACGATCCCGAGCGCGACGCCGTGGACGCGGCCCCAATCCCACGAGTAGTGGACGCCGTTCGGCGACACGTTGACCACGCCCGGCCGTCGGCGGTTGCGGGCGGCGATGTTCTTCACGACGAGGCCGTCGCCGCGCGGCGAGTCGTGGTTGCCGTGGACCTCGTAGACGGGGAGCTTGAGGCGGCCGTCGGCGCCGGTGAGGCCGAAGTCGGCGGCGAAGGCGTTCCACTCCGTCTCCTGCGCCGCGACGTTCGGCTTGTCGCCGGTGTCGATGAGGTCGCCGGCGTGAAGCAGCCCGCGCGGAGTGCGCACCGTGCCGCCCCCGGCCGCGGCGGGGATAGCCGTGCCGGGGAGGCGGTTGAGCGTGTCCACGAGCCGCGTCGTGACCGGCCCGGAGCGGGCGTCGAGTTTCTTCACGTCGTCGCGGTCGGCGAGGTAGTGTGTGTCGCCGACGACGAAGAACGACACCGGCTCGTCGGCCGGTTGGGCGACGGCGAGCCCCGGTGCGACAGCGCCGGCGGCGATGAACTCACGGCGGGAGAGGGCGGGCATGGGCGGACTCGGGGAGAGGGGAATGGGTGCTGGCGGTCAGTACGGCAGGAAGACCTGCGTGAGCGTTTCCTCGTCGTCCTCCTCCTGCTCCCAGATGGTGAAGTCGGTCGCCTCGCGCAGTGCCGTGATCGCGACCGCGACCCGCGGGTCGTCGAACGCGGTGATGACGACCCCGTCAACTTCACCCATCAGCGCGAGCAGGTAACTGTCGTAGTCGTCCGTCGGGTCCGTAGGCGGCGGGAGGGCGTCGTACTCCCGAAAAACGAACTCGGATGACGCGCTGACCGAAAGCGGCCGGTTGCTCCGCGGCCGGCCGCGCTTGTGAGGGTACAGGATGACACGCCCCGAACTCGGCCATTTCTCGACGTAGAGCCGGTTCCACTCGGTGGATTTGAGTCGGTCACGAATGGCTTCGCAGGCACACAGCAACACCTCGGCGAACTGGGTACC
>JBGAQM010000330.1:0-7058 GCA_044220735.1 Urbifossiella sp.
TCCGGCCGGGCCGGCTCGAAGCCGGCAGAACGGCCGAAATCCCACGCCCCTCGTGAATCGTCGGGAGGGCACGCACCCTCCAACCGGGGAGCGCGACGTTCTCCCAGGCGGTACACCTTCACGCCGGAGCGTGCCGAACGCCCCCGGCGTGGGTCGGGTTCGCTTGCTCCCCGGGGGGGCGGCGTTATGCTAGTAGTGGATTTGCCGATTCTACCGCCGCCACGCGAGGTCTCCCCGTGACGCCGACTCAGTCTCCCGCCGGCGGTAGCAGCAGCTCCGGCGGTCAGAATGCCGCCCAAAATCGATACGGCCGTCAGATCGAGGAGGCCTTCGAAGCCGCGTCCCGCCTCGCCGGCTCGGCCCTCGCCCCCGCCGACTTCTACCAGCAGTTCCTCAACCGCACCCTCGCCGCGATCGACGCCCCCGCCGGCGCCGTCTGGCTCCGCACCCCGCAGGGCTTTCTCCAGATTGCCTGCCAGGTGAATCTGGAGTCGGTCGGGCTGGAGAACCGCCGCGGGGGCCGGCAGTGCCACAATGAGGTGCTGCGTCAGGTCTTCCAGGCCGCCCCGCCGCGGCCGCTAATGTTGGAGCCGAACGGCCGCCTCGCCCCGAATCAGGCGGCCCCCGCGGCCGCCACCGGCGACCCGAGCATCCCCGCCGCCAACCTCACCGACTACTTCGCACTCTTCGCCCCCATCGTCACCCCGGACAAGACCGCCCTCGGCGTCCTGGAGGTGTTTCAAGACCCAGCCCTCGACCCGAAGCTGTACCCGACCTTTCTGAACTACACGTTCCAGATGGCGGGGTACGCCAGCCAGTACCACCAGTTCTCGAACGCCCGCAGCGCCACCGGCATCGAGCGTACCTTCACGCAGGTCGAAGGGTTCGCCCGCCTCGTCCACGGCACGCTGAACCCGACGGAGGTGGCGTACCACGTCGCCAACGAGGGGCGGAAGCTGATTGAGTGCGACCGGCTGTGCGTCGGCGTCCGCCACGCCCGCAAGAAGGTGACGGTCGAGGCCGTCAGCGGCGCCGACGTGGTCGAGAAGGCCAGCACCCACGTCCGCCGCCTGCGGAAGCTGATGGAGGCGGTCGTCGCCTGGGGCGAGACGCTGACGTTCAAGGGGGTCAAGGACGCCGGCCTGCCGCCGGACGTGTCGTACTCGCTCGACGAGTACCTGAACGAGAGCCAGCCGAAGTTGCTGGTCGTGCAGCCGATCCGCGACGAGCGGGAGAAGGACCAGTCGAAGCCGGCGCGGTCGGTGCTGGTGCTGGAGAGCTTCAACCCGCCCGAAGACGCCGCCCCGATGACGCAGCGGCTGGAGCTGGTGGCCAAGCACGCCGCCCCGGCCCTGTACAACGCCGCCGAGCTGAAGCGGGTGCCGCTGAAGTTCCTGTGGTGGCCGATCGCCAAGGTGCAGGAGGGCGTCGGCGGGAAGGGGCGGTTTTACATCATCGCCGGCGCGGTGGCGCTCGCCGTGTTGATGGGGGCGATGATCACGGTGCCGTACCCGCTGCGGATGGAAGCCAAGGGGCACATGCAGCCGGTCGAGATCGCCAAGGTATACGCGCCGCGCGAGGGGCAGATTCGCAAGGTGCTGGTCCGCCCGGGCAACCAGATCCTCCCCGGCGACGCGATCGCCGAACTGCACGACGCGCAACTCGAAGGAGAGTACCGGAACCTGATGTCGAAGCTCGGCGAGGCGCAGGCCAAGCAGTCGAGCGCGTCGAATCTGCTGAACGACCCGCGCCTCTCGCTCACCGACCGGTTCCGGTACGGGGCCGAGCTGAGCCAGGCGCAGCTGGCGATCGACAGCGCGCGGAGCAACATGGCGGCGCTCGACGCCGCGTTCAACGCCACGCAGACCCGGCCGGGCTGGTTCTTCGCCAAGACCGACGAGTTCGACCGCCGGCTGAAGCGCCCCGTCGGCGCCAGCAAGTGGACGGTGCTGAACGACGACCGCCGCGAGAACCTGGTCGGCCGGACCATCCGCCCGAGCGAAGAAATCCTCCGCGTCGGCAACCTCGAAGGCGCCTGGCAGGTCGAGTTGAAGATCCCGCAGCGGAACGTCGGCCAGGTGATGCGGGCGTTCACCGACTCGCAGTACTACCAGACCGAGAAGGGGAGCGAGCGCCGCTACCTGGACGTGGACGTGCTGCTCGCGAGCATGCCGGACAGCCGGTTCATGGGCCGGCTGTACCAGGACGACGTGGCCGCCGAGGCCGTGCCGGTGAAGGATGAACACGACGAGAACGAGCCGGTGGTGACGGCCTACGTGAAGCTGAACCTCGACGACATGAAGCCCGAGCAGCGCATCCCGGAGTCGCAGTTCGTGACCGGCCTCGAGGTCCGCACCCGCGTCCGCTGCGGCGACCACGCCCTCGGCTACTCGATGTTCCACGGCGTCTGGGAGTGGTTCTACGAGAAGGTGATCTTCTGGTTCTAGAAGTCAGAGGGCAGAGGACAGAGGTCAGACACGATCCACGATAGTGTTCGGTCTGTCCTCTGACCTCTCTTACAAACCCGCCCCGCGTCCCCCGGCCGAGCGGCCGGCGCCGGGGGCACCCAGGACACGACCCCGTACCCCGTTCCCCGAGGGAACCGCCATGCGAGCCCGTGCACTCCTCCTCGCCGCCCTTCTGGCCGTCGGCTGCGGCAAGAACGCCAACACCGGCCCCGACAAGCCGACCACCGGCGGCCCCCCGGCCGACAACCCGAACGTCGACGTCGGCGCCCCGCTGTACGCCACCAAGCCCGACGTGAAGCTGCCGCTGCAGGCGTTCACCGGCCGCGAGCCGCTGATCGTCCCGAACTGCACCGTGCAGTACGAGGACCGGCAGGTCGTGTCGGCCGAGGTGGACGGCACCATCGAACTGCTCGCCGTGCGCGACGACGGCATCGCCGCCGACGACGTGAACCTCGTCTACCACCCGCGCGACCTGGTGGTGCTGAAGCGGGTGACGGTGAAGGGGCCGGACGGCAAGGACGTGGTGGTGTACGACCCGGCGGAACTGGCCAAGCTGCCGAAGTACCGGCAGATCAAGGAGGGGTACACGGTCAAGTCCGACCAGCTGATCTGCATGATCGACGACCAGCTGTTCCAGGCCCGGAAGAAGTCCGCGGCCGCGTCGCAGGTCGCCGCCGCCGCCGTCATCAAGTCCGCCACCAAGGGCGTCGAGCTGACCCTGGAGAAGCTCAAGCTGACGGAGATGGCGCTCGGCGGGACGTCGAAGGGCGACATCCTTCAGGACCAGATCACGCTCACGCGCTTCGAGGAGAATCTGGCCCAGGCCGCGCAGACCATCGCCAAGGCCGTCGCCGAGCTGGAAGAGGCGCAGGTGATGATCCTGAAGCACCGCATCAAGAGCAAGATCAACGGCACCATTCGGGCGAAGAGCAAGCACCCCGGCGAGTTCGTCAAGGCCGGCGAGAAGATCCTGGAAATCCAGGGGACCGATCAGGTGCGGCTCGAAGGGTTCCTCGACGTGCAGTACGCCGGCCTCGTCCGCCGCGGCATGCAAGTCACCGTCGAGCCGGCCATCCCCAGCGCCCCGACCAAGACGCTGCCGCTGCACCGCGCCGCCGTCACCGGGCTCGCCGTGTCCGCCGACCCGAAGCGGCCGATCGTCGTGTCCGTCAGCGCCGACGGGACCGGCCGGGCGTGGGACGCCACGACGCCGAACGGCGCCGCCGTCAGCCTGACGCACCCGGTCGCGGTCCGCAGCGTGGCGTGCAGCCCGGCCGGCGTCCCGGCGGTGGCCGTCACCGGCGCCGACGACGGCAAGCTGCGCGTGTTCGACCTGTCGAAGCCCGAGGCCATCTCGACCGACGGGAAGGAACTAGGAACGACGCATGGCGCCGCGGTCGGGGCGGTCGCGTTCAGCCCGGACGGCAAGTTCCTCGCCACCGCCGCCGGCCGCGACGTGTTCGTCTGGGACGCGGTCGCGTGGGAGCGGAAGTACACCCTCCCCGCCACCGAGCACCGCGACGCGGTGACGAGCCTTCACTTCACGCCGCAGGGTACGCTCATCACGGCGTCGCGCGACCGCAGCCTGAAGGTCTGGCGGCTCGGCGCCGAGAAGGCCGCCGTGACCCGCACCATCGACCACCGCAGCGGCGCCGTGGACGTGCTCGGCGTGTCGTCCGACGGCAGCCGCGTCGTGTTCGACCACGACAAGAACCGCCTCGACCTGCTGTGCCTCGCCGACCGGCAGACCGCCGGCACGGTGCAGAACGTCGGCCCGACGGCGACCTTCGCGTCGCTGGCGGTGTTCAACCGCGACGACTCGCTGCTGCTGACGGCGGGCGGCGAAGGCGAGTTGAAGGGCGGCATCCAGGTGTGGACGGTACCGCCGGCCGGCGGCCGCGCCGCCGAGGCGGCCCGCCTGTTCACACCCGGCCGCGTCGGCGTGACGGCGGCCGCGTTCACCCCGACGGCGGAGCACAAGTTTCTGGCGGTCGGCACCGAGCGCGGCACCGTTCACCTGTGGACCGCGCCCGCGACGCGGAAGGCGTACACCGGCACGGTGGAGTACGTGGACGCCTCGGACAACCGCCAGGTCACCGTGCGCGTCATCATGGACAACCGCGAGCTCAACCTGCTCGACCGCTCCGCGGCGACGGTGGTCATCACGCCCGGACAGTAGTTGTCAGTTCTCAGTGGTCAGTTGCCAGTGGGCCCCGGCCGCGGCAACCTCCCCACTTCCCGCCCGCTGACTGATCACTGACAACTGAGAACTGAAAACTCCGATGGACCTGACCACCAACCTCAACAACCCCGCCGAGCGGCGGAAGCAGGTCCGGCTCAAAGTCCGGCCGGACCTACAGGTGTTCGAGCAGAAGTACGAGGGGAAGGGGTTCCACGTCGTCAAGGACCCCGTGTGCCTCCGCTACTACCGGTTCAACAAGCAGGAGTACTTCGTCTTCAGCCTGTTCGACGGCCAGCACACCATGGAGCAGGTGCGCGACCGGTTCGAGGAGGAGTTCACCCCGCAGCGGCTCGAACAGCAAGACCTGGAGAGCTTCGCCCGCCAGCTGGTGACGGCCGGGCTGGTGCAGCACGAGCAGGCCGGCGCCGGGAAGCACCTGTTCCAGCGCCGCGCCAAGCAGCGCCGCCTCAAGCGGCTCGCGACGGTCACCAACATCCTGTACATGAAGATCCCGGTCTTCGACCCGGACCGCATCCTGGACTGGATGTACAAGTACCTGTGGTGGATCTTCACCACCGCGTTCTTCGTCGCGAGCGTGCTGTTCATGCTCTCGGCGGTGTTCCACGTGATGCTGCACTTCAACACGTTCTACGCCAAGCTCCCGGCGTACCAGGAGTTCTTCACGTGGAACTCCGTGCTGTACATGTGGCTGTCGCTCGGGATCGTGAAGATCATCCACGAGTTCGGGCACGGGCTGTCGTGTAAGGCCTTCGGCGGCGAGAGCCACGAGATGGGCGTCTTGCTCATGTGCCTCAGCCCGGCGCTCTACTGCAACGTCACCGACGCGTGGACGCTGGCCGACAAGTGGAAGCGCATCATCATCAGCTTCGCCGGCATCTACGTCGAGCTGGTGATCGCCGCGGCCGCGACGTTCGTGTGGTGGTACACGCCGGCCTACCCGTTCGTGAACAACGTGGCGCTGGCGCTCATGGTGTTGTGTTCCGTGTCCACGGTGGTGTTCAACGCCAACCCGCTGATGCGGTTCGACGGGTACTACATCCTCGCCGATTGGCTCGAAATCCCGAACCTGCGCGAGAAGGCCAACCGCTACCTGAACAACCTGTTCCTGGAGAAGTGCCTGGGGGTGGAGGTGCCGCCGGAGGCGTACATGGCCCCGAGCCGCAAAATCCTGTTCGTCACCTACGCGGTCGTGAGCTGGGTGTACCGGTGGGTGGTGACGTTCAGCATCCTGTGGTTCCTCGCCGACCTCCTCGGGCCGAAGCTCAAGATTCTCAGCCAGATGCTGGCGGTGATGTCGCTGCTCTCCATCTTCGTCTGGCCGACGTACCGGGTCGTGAAAAACATCAGCCAACGGGGGCGACTGCCGGACATGAAAGCGCCACGCGTCTACGTCACGATCGCCGTGTTCAGCGCCCTGCTCGCCGCGTTCTTCTTCGTGCCGCTGCCGGTCAGCCGGGTCCACGAGACCGGCCTGCTAGCCATCGACCCGGCCCACGCCGAGGCCGTGCTGCTGCCGGAGCCCGCCCGCCTCGTGCGGACCGAGCCCGGGGCCAAGCCCGGCCGGCAGGTCCGCCAGGGCGAGCTGCTCGCCACGTTCCAGAGCGAGCAACTCGAGGTCGAGTTGACGAGCGCGCTCGTGGACCGGTCGGAGCAGCGGCGGGCGTTCGACGACCTGACGCGGGCGGTCTCGGAGCACCGCGGGCGGGGCGTCGACGACGACGCCATCAAGGGGTACGAGCAGCAGGCCCGCGAGGCGGAGGAGAAGGCGCGGACGGCCGGCGAGCGGGTGGCGATGCTGACGCGCCGGCAGCAGCGGCTGGCCGAGCTCCGCGCCCCGCGCGCCGGAATGGTCTCCGCCGCCCCGCGGCCCGACGACGCCGGCAAGCTGTTCGACCGCGGGTACAACGAGAACCAGCCGGTGTTCCTCGTCGGCGACCCGTCCAAGCTGATCGTGCGGGTGCCGGTGACGCCGCAGCAGTACCGCATCCTCAAGGAGGACCTGCCGCTCCGCGGCGAGCTGGACGTGTCGTTCTACGTGAAGGGGCGCAGCGACCGCGAGTTCCACGGCAAGGTGCGCGACCTGCCGAAGCAGAACGCGGCGACGGTGCCGGTGCAGCTGACGCAGCGCGGCGGCGGCCCGCTGGCGGTCAAGCCGGACGCCGACCCGAACGTGCTGGTCCCGCTGGCGCAGACGTACCTCGTGGAGGTCGAGTTGACCGACCCCGACGGCGCGCTGAAGCCGGGCCAGCTGGCCTCGGCGAAGATTCACGCGAAGTGGCGCAGCGGCGCGTGGTGGGTCGGGCAGACGCTGGCGAACGCGCTGGACATCGGCCTTTTCCGGTAGCCTGTCGGTGTGACCGGCGTCCCGCCGGTCGCCGCGCCGACCG
>JBGAQM010000331.1:0-7044 GCA_044220735.1 Urbifossiella sp.
GGCGCACCGTAACGTGTAGTCGGCGCGCTCGGCGGTGCCCCAGTCGGGACGGTAGACTTGCTCCTTCACGCGGGCGGCGTGGAAGTCGCCGTAGGGGAAGGCGTTCAGCGTGTAGCACGGCAGCCGGCGAGCGGCCAACTCCACGGCGAACGCCTGCACACCGTCGGGCGCGGCGAGGAGTTCGTCGACGACAGGTTTCGCAAGCCACAGCCCGGCGGCGACCGGCCGGCCGAGCGTCTCGCGCACCGGCACGGTGTACCGGTCGAGCCCTGCGAGGACGTCGGCGACGGTACGGCCGGGGTGGACGTTGGTGCAATAGCCGATCGGAAGGGTCGTCAGGGCCATGCGCGGTCCTCGGCGGGAACCGCCATTCTACCGCGGCGGCCGGTGCCGTCGTCGCTACGGCTGGCGGCGGAAGACCTGGTCGTGGAACGTCAGGCTTTCCACCCGGCCGTCCGGCCCGAGGCGGAAGTGGGCGGTCAGCGGCTGCCGCTCGTACGCGACCACGCGGTCCGCCGGCGCGACCGCCGTCGCGGTGAACGTGTCGAAGTGGTAGTGGTCGAGCTGGAACGTCAGCGCCCCCCACTTCAGGGTCAGCTTGTCGTTCTTCTCCGTCACCGTCGCGGCCCCGTACGCGCGCTCCTCGTACGCGCCCGCGTAGTCCTTCACCGGCAGCGACGGCTTCGTGCCGGCCACCTTATTCGTGTCCCGATCCGACTTCGCCTTCCGCGCCTCGTCCTCCTGCTTCTCCAGCCCCTTCTTGTGGTACGCCACCCAGCCCCCCTGCTCGAGCGGCTTGTTGCCGAGGAGCCGGTCGACGAGCGTCTTCGCTACCGCCTCGGGGAGGTACGACGGGCGGAGGTTGCACACGACGAACACGCCCACCTGCTTCTCCGGCACCATCATGCACTGCGCCCGGACGCCGGTGAGCGTGCCGCCGTGCGACACGCACCGGTCGCCGCGGTAGTCGTGAACGAACCAGCCGAGGCCGTAGCTCACGTTCTTCGAGTACTCCGGCGGGAAGTACGGCAGGAAGGACCCCGACGGGTTGATCACGATCTGCCGGCGGTGCATCTCGTCGAACTCGGCCTTCGTAAGTCCCACCGCCGCGCGGAGTTGGCCGTCGTTGAGTTGCGCGCGGAGCCACTGCCCCATGTCGGCGGCGGTCGAGTTAACGCACCCGGCCCCGCCGACGTGGTCGATCTTGTCCCACGCCACCGGGTTGACGTTGCCGTCGAGCCCCAGGTAGTGCGGGGTGGCGTGGTCGCCCTTCTGGCCGGCCGCCGCGGTCGCCGACGTGTTCGTCATCTTCAGCGGGTCGAACAGCCGCTTCTTCGCCGCGCCGGCCCAGTCGCCGTTGTTCAGCTTCCCGGCGACGTACCCGGCCGCGGTGAACGGCACGTTCGAGTACTCCCAGGTGGAGCGGAACGACGTGGACCACCGGGCTTTCCCCCAGCGGGCGAGGAGGTCTTCGGTGGTGGTCGTGCTGCCGACCCACAACAGGTCGTGGCGCGGCATCCCGGTGCGGTGCGACAGCAGGTCGCGGAACGTCACCTCGCGGTCCGCGAGCGGGTCCGACAGCCGGAACTGCGGGAGGTGGTCGGCGACGCGGTCGTCCCACGACAGCTTCTTTTCGCGGACGAGTTGCGCCAGCAGCGCCGCGGTGAACGGCTTCGAGCACGACGCGATCGGGAACACGGTGTCTTTCGTGACTCGCTTCTTCCCGCCCAGTCGTTGGCGGCCGTAGCCTTCAGCGAACAACACCTCATCCCCCTTCACCACAACGACGGCCGCGCCGGGCGTGTCGAACTCCGTCAGCGCGTGCTCGACGAGCGCATCGACCTCCTTCTTCTCGAGTTTCTTCGGCGCCTGGGCGTGAGCCTGCGGGGCGCCGAAGACAATCGCGAGTCCGACGCTCAGACACAGTCGCATGGCAGGCTCCCGAGTGGTTTCGGATGTACGACAGTGTAGCCGAGCTGACACCGGGACGCGAGTCGCGGCGTTCACATTGGGAGGTCTGGGACGAATGGGCGCACTGCCGGTTCGGATTGCCGCCGGGGTCGGCTGCGGGGTACGCTCCACCCACGATCTCAGCGGGGGGAGCACGGATGGCGACCGATTACGCGCAGGAACGGGCGTTTTTCGACCGGGTGGCCTCGGCCTCGACCGTGACGCCCATGGACCGCGGCGTGATGGAGCGGTACGCCTCCCCGCGCCACCCGCACCTCTTCGGCAAGGAGCTCATGTTCCATGTCGCCGGGAACCTGCGCGGGAAGCGCGTCCTGGAAGTCGGCTGCGGCGAAGGCGTGGCGTCCGTCCAACTCGCGTACTGCGGCGCCGACGTTGACGCCGTGGACATCTCCCCGGTGTCGATCGACGTGGCCCGCCGCCGGGCGGAGGTGAACGGACAGGCGGCGAATTTCCGCGTGGCCGACGTGACGCGCGAAGACGTGGCCGAGCCCGACACCTACGACGTGGTGTGGTGCGACCTGATCCTGCACCACCTGACCGACTCGCTCCCCGCCGTGCTGGACGGCGTCCGCCGCTGGCTGAAGCCCGGCGGGGTGTTCGTCGCGCGGGAGCCGGTCGCCTACGCCGGCTGGCTCAAGGCCGTCCGCGGGCTCGTGCCGGTGGCCGTGGACGCGACTGACGACGAGCAGCCGCTTCGGCCCCAGGACTTCGACGTCCTTCGCGCGCGGTTCCCCGGCCTGCGGCGGCGTTACTTTCGCATCCTGGCGAGGGCCGACCGGCTCGGCGCCGGCCTGCCGTTGCTGCGGGGGCTGGCGCGGCTCGACAACGCCTTGCTGACGCTCCCCGGCGCCCGCGGGCTGGCCGGGAACGTCGTCGTGTGGGGCACCAAATAACGAAGCCCGGGGACGGTCGCCCCCGGGGCTTCGCTCGCACTCAGGCTCTCACGCTTACTGCTTGCCCTTGAGGATGTCGCGGACCTCGGCCAGCACGTCATCGACGTGGGCGGCGGTGGACGGGTCCGTGGACTTCGCCGCGACCAGTTGAGCTTCGAGCCGGCGGAGCGCCGCGCGGGCAACCGAGCGGAGTTCGCTCGTCCGCGGCCCGCCGTCGCCGATCAGCGGGAGCTTCGGGCTCGGGCCGGTCGGCGAGGCGCCCGCCGGCGCGTCCACGAACTCCTTCTTGACGACGTCGAGGTAGCCCCGCTGGAGTTGCCGGCGGAGCGGGTCGATCTTCGGGTCGGCCGCCTTCAGCTCGCCGAAGATGCCGTCCTGGAGGTCGTTCACCAGCCGCGTCGCGGTGTACGCCTTGCTCCCCTCCTGCAGTTCCGCGTCGAACAGCCGTGCGAGGCGCGTCGAGGCCAGCAGCGACCCCAGAAGCGCCCGCTGCTGGCTGGCGATGTCGGACGACATGCCCGAGTAGCGGAACTGGTTCACGACCTTCGCGTCGATCAGTTTCGTCGGCGTCGTGAAGGCGTTGTCCAGCAGGAACTTCACCGCCGCCGCCTGCTTGGCGGCCGGGACGCGGACGAACGTCACGTCGCCGCGGCCGGCGAGCGTGCGGTTCTCGACGACCCCGCCGACCTGCTTGGCGACGGCCCCGAACCACCGCGTGCGGTGGCCGAGCACCTCCTTGTACGTCTCTTCCAGGAGCTTGTAGTCCTCGCCCTTCGTCGTCGTCCCCTTGACGAGGTGCCCCATCACGCGGTCGAGGTTCTGAAGCCCCATCGCGGTGGCCTCGATCGGGTCGCTGCCGATGTTCTCGGTCAGCACCGTCGGGTCCACCTGGCTCGGGCCGTCCTCGCCGCCGAAGCGGAGGTGCGGGTTGGTGATCTGCGCCGCCGCCCACTCGTCGAGCTTGCCGCGCTCCGCTTCCGGGGACGACGCCTCGGGGATGGGCCGGTAGCCCCAGTTGATGGCGAAGAAGTCGTACGGCCCCATTACCGGGATGAGGCGCTTCACCCCGTCCTCCGGCTGCGCGACGTAGTTGTAGCGCCCGTAGGACATGATCGACGCCACGCTGCCGTTCTTCTCGGTGAACGCCGGGTTGCGGAGTTCGGCGGTGGTGTACGCCTGGCTGGCGCGGTGGTTGTGCCGCAGCCCGAGCGTGTGCCCGACCTCGTGGGCGCAGACGTACCGCAACAGCTCGCCGGTCAGGTCCTGGGGCAGCGGCAGGGAGCGGGCCTTCTCGTCCACGCCGGAGCACTGCACGAAGTACCACATCTGCGTGAGCTTCACCACGTCGTGGTAGAACAGGATGTGCGCGGAAATGATCTCGCCGCTACGCGGGTCGTGGACGTGCGGCCCCATCGCGTTGGCGACCGGCTCGGCGACCCACCGGATGACCGAGTGGCGGGCGTCTTCGGGGTCCCAGTTCGGGTCCTCGGCCGCGGTCGGGGCGTCCTTACAGACGATGGCGTTCTTGAACCCGGCCTTCTCGAACACCGGCTTCCAGTCCTCGACGCCCTTCTTCAGGTACGGCCGCCACTGCTCGGGCACCTCGCGGCTGACGTAGAAGGTGATCGGCTTGACCGGCTCGCTCACCTCGGCCGCGGCGTCCTTCTTCTCCAGCCGGTAGCGGGTGATGAACTCGCGCTCGGCGGCCCACCCGCGCGGGTGCGAGAAGTCGGTGTACGCCTCGGTGAAGTAGCCGACGCGCGGGTCGAAGTACCGCCCCATCATCGGCGTCTCCGGCAGCATCACGAGGCTCTGGTGGACGAGCGCCGTGGTGCTCTTACCGCCGCCCCCGCCGCCGAACGGGCTGGCGAGACCGCCGCCGCCGCCCCCGCGGAACGTCAGGAGCGACCGGGCCTCGATGTTCGTCGGGAACGCCTTGATGTCGCTGATGTACGACCGGAGTTCGTCCACGCTGCCGCCGCCGCCGCCCGCGCGCGACAGCGACAGGTCGGCCAGGCCGCTGAGGAACAGGTTCGTGACCGTGATGACGGCGGAGCGGTCCTTCCCCTCGGCCTCGACGTTGAACATGGCGATGATGCTGTCGGTGCTGCTGGCCTCGACGGCCGCCTGGACGGCCTTGCCGGCGGCGCGCTTCTTGAAGCCGACCTTCCACAGGTAAACCTTGTTGCCGCGGCGCTCCCACTTGAGCACCTCGTCGCCCAGCGCGGCGCCGCCCCAGCTGCTGCCGCCGGGCCCCTTCGCCACCTCGGCCTGCCACAGCATCAGCTTGCCGAACGCGTCCTGCGGGATCTCGAACATCACCTTCTCGCCGGCCGTGTGGACGGCGAACACCCCGGCCTGCGTCTTCACGTCCTTGGTGATGACCTCGTCGTACTTCTTGAGGTCACCGGCCTTCGGCGGGGTGAACGGCGTCTTGGTCTTGGGCGGCCCGTCGGTGGGGGGGCCGCCCTTCTTTTCCTGCGAGAACGCCGCCGGGAGCGATGCCGTCATCGCCACCAGCAACGACGCGATAACGAACCGCGCGTGCATACCGCCTCGTGGGGGTGGGTAAGGATTGGGGGCTGGGGAGACTGGGGGCATTGTAGCGGGTGTACGAACCGTTACCACGCGCGACACGCACGCGCGGCCGACCCGCCGCCGCTACGACCGGTGCGACCCGTTCATCCGCCACGAACGGCGTCGAGCAAGGCCGCGCGGACGGCCGCGACGCCCTCGGCGCGGAGCCGGTCTAGCCACGGCCAGTCGGCGAAGTCGTCGAGCAGTTCGCGGCGGCGATCGGGGTCGGCGACCGTCACCAACACCTGGCCGCGGACCTCGTTGAGGAGTTCAAGCCAGACGGCAAACGCGGCGTCGAACTGGCCGGCGAGTCGGTCGCGGACCCGGCGTGCGAGCGCGGGGGAAGCGCCTCCGGTGCCGACCGCAAGCGACAGTTTCCCGACGGCGAGTACGGCCGGGAGGGTGAAGTCGCCGGCGGCGGGGTCGGTGGCCGAGTTCACCCAGATGCCGAGTTTCCGGCAGTCGGCGACGACGCAGGTGTTGACCGCGGGCGTGGCGCACGCAAACACCAGGGCGGCGCCGGTGAGGTGGTCGGGAGCGTAACTCTCGGCGCGCACCGAGAGGCCAGGGCCAACGGCACCGGCGCTTCCCGCGGGGTCCACCAGAATTACGCCCGCCCCCGCCGCCGTAGCCGCGGCAGCCTTGCGGCGGCCGACCGCCCCACCGCCGACGACCAAGACGGTCCGCCCCGTCAGGTCGAGCGTCACCGGGAACATCGTACCCTCCGCGCGTATTCTAGCCGGGACCACAGGAGTTCCGTCGTGCGTCGTTCCGGCCTGTACCTGCTCGTCCCCGCACTGCTCGTCGGTTCCTTAGTCGCGGCCACCGTGTGGCGACTCGTTCGGGTACCCGACGTGGGTCCGGTCGCCCCCGAGGTCGCCGTTCAGCACGAGGAACTCGGTAGCCTCCGCTTCGAATTCGAGTACCGACCCGGCAGCGAGACCTTCGAGGTCGCTCGCCCACCCGACGGGCTGGTCGTGCGGCGGGGCGGCGACAGCTTCGAGTACCGTCACGAGCTAGTGGCCGTGAACGGCACCATGTTCCCGTCACCGGCCACCGGCGAGACGGTCCGCTGGAACCTCGACGGTCCGCTCCTCATCGCCGGCCGGCCGGTCGCACCGCACCGCTTCCAGCCGCACCCGATCGACGCCCCGCCCGCCGAGCTTCTGTGGCAACACAAGAATCCGTCTGACGCCCCACGCGACTCGCTCTCGGCCGACTGGTCGCGCGTCGGTCGCGTACTCGTGACGGCTCACGGGGACGGCGTGGTGCGCGTGTGGGACGTGGACAAGAAGGCGGTCCGCACCGAGATCACGCCGCTAGCGCCGACCGACGGCCGCAAGCGCTGGGGCTTGAAGGCGGCGGTGTCGCCGGACGGCAAGACGGTCGCCGCGGCCAACGTGCAGACGCCGGCCGTGACGCTGTGGGAGGCGGACACCGGGAAGCCCGTCGCCACGTTCGACGAGCCGCCCGGCAAGGTGACCCACCTGCGGTTCGCCTCGGACCGCGTACTTCTGGAAGCACGCGGGGGCGGGGCGTACTCGCGCGACCTGTCCGGCGACCGCTCGAAGGCGGTGAAGCACGAGAGCGTTCTCGCGGAGTT
>JBGAQM010000332.1:0-7041 GCA_044220735.1 Urbifossiella sp.
GTTCGCCGCCGAGGCCGCCGCGTGCCGGGCGGCGCAGGCCGTCTGGGCGTCCGTCCCCGTCCGCGAACGCCTGCGCCCCGTCGCCGCGCTGCGGAAGCTCGTCGTCGCCCGCGCCGATGCGCTCGCCGCCGCCGCGGCCGCGGACGTCGGCCGCACCCGCGTCGAGGTGATTGGCACCGAACTGCTGCCAGTCGGCGCGGCGCTGAAGTTCCTCGAACGCTCGGCGGTGCGCACCCTGGCCCCGCGGCGCGTCGGGCGCCGGCCGCTGTGGCTGCTCGGCTGCCGCGACACGGTCCACCGCCGGCCGTGGGGCGTCGTCGGCGTCATCGGCACGTGGAACTACCCGATCTACCTGAACATCGGGCCGATCGCGCAGGCGCTCGTCGCCGGCAACGGCGTGCTGTGGAAGCCGTCCGAACTGGCGCCGCGCACCGCCGAGGTGATCGCCCGCCTGTTCGCCGACGCCGGCTTCCCCCCGGGCCTCCTCACGACACTCCCGGCGACGCGCGAGGCGGGGCCGCAGGTGGCCGAGGCGGACGTCGATTACGTGCTGTTCACCGGCTCCGACGGGGTGGGCCGGAAGCTGGCGGCGCGGCTCGGCGAGCGGCTGATCCCGAGCACGCTGGAGCTGTCCGGCGTGGACGCGATGTTCGTCCTGGCCGACGCCGACGTGAAACTGGCGGCGCGGGCGGCGTGGTTCGGGCTGACGATCAACCGCGGGCAGACGTGCCTCGCCGTGCGGCGGGTGTTCGTCCACCGGTCGCGGCTCGCCGAGTTCCTGGCCGAACTCGACCCGCTGCTGAACGCGGCAGCCCCGGTGCCGCTGGTGACGCCGGGGCAGGCGGCCCTACACGACCGGCTGATTGCCGACGGCGTTCGGCGCGGCGCGACCGCGGTCGGCAACGCCGGCGCCGCCCCGACGCTGCTGCTGAACGCGGCGCCGGACGCGGCGGTGTGCCGCGAGGCGGCGTTCTCGCCGGTCGGCGCCGTACTCCCCTTCGACGACGTTGACACCGCGCTGTCACAGGCCGCGGCGTCGCCGTTCGGGCTCGGCGCGAGCGTGTTCGGCGCCGACCCCCGCGCCGCGGCCGAGCTCGCGGCGCGCATCCCGGCGGGGAGCGTGAGCGTGAACGACGTGATCGTGGCGACGGCGCACCCGGAGACGCCGTTCGGCGGCCGCGGGGCGAGCGGGTGGGGCGTGACGCAGGGGCCGGACGGGCTGCTGGCGTTGACCGTGCCGCAGGTAGTCACGGTGCGGCGCGGGACGTTCCGCCCGCACGCCGACGAGGCGGTGGCGCCCGACCCGTCGGCGACCGAGGACGTGCTGCGCGGCCTGCTGCGGGCGAGCTACGGCGGCGGGTGGGGCGAGTGGTGGAGCGGGGTGCGGCAGTTGATCCGCGGGGTGCGGCGGAAGCGGAAGTGACGGGGCCGGTTTCCAACCGGCCGAACGAAGGCCGGTTGGAAACCGGCCCCACGTCAGAACAACCGCGGCTCCGGCGGGTGCGTCAGCCGCGTCATCAGCTTCCGCTGCGGGGCGCTCACCGGGAAGGCCGCCAGCTCCGCCGGCGTCACCCACTTCGCCTCCGCGTAGAAGCCCGGCTTGAACCGCCCCGCCGTCCGCGTCGCGCGCAGCACGGTCAGCGTGATTGAGTAGCGCGTCACGCCGTGCTTGATGACGGTGAGGTCGTCGCCCGCCGTCACCGTCAGCCCGGTCAGCTCGCGCACCACTCGCACCGCCGCGTCCTCATCCGCTTCCCCCTCGGCGGCCTCGGCGTGCGGCACCTCCCACATGTTCTGCCAGCGGGCGGCGTCCGCCGGGCGGCGGCACAGCAGCAGCTTCGGCCCGCGCCACACGACGACGCCCACCTCGCGGACCTGAACCACTTCCTTCGCCTTCTTCGGCGGCGGGATCACATCCTGCAAACCCTTCCGGTTGGCGACGCACACGCCGGCCAGTGGGCACTCGCCGCAGCGCGGCTTCGTCGGCGTGCAGACCAGCGCCCCGATCTCCATGAGTGCCTGGTTGAAGTCGCCGACGCGGTCGTCGGGCAGCACGCTCTCGGCGGCCTGCCACACCCACGCCCTGCCGGCCCCCTCGCGCGGGTCGCCGCGGTAGCCGAACACCCGCGCCAAAACCCGCAGGCTGTTCGCCTCAACGATCGGCAGCTTCCGCCCGAACGCCTGCGACAGCACCGCCCCCAGGATGTACCGGCCGACGCCCGGCAGGTCGGCCCACACGGCCGGGTCGTCGGGGAGCGCCTCGGGGTGGCCGGCGGCGAGCGCCTTCGCGGCGGCGTGGAGGTGGCGGGCGCGGCGGTAATAGCCGAGTCCTTCCCACAGCTTCAACACCTGCTGCTCGTCCGCGGCGGCGAGGTCGTGGATGGTCGGGAACGCGGCGACGAACCGCTCGAAGTACGGCACCACGGCGGCGACGGTCGTCTGTTGCAGCATCACCTCGCTGACCCAGACGCGGTACGGGTCGCGGCTCGCGCGCCACGGCAGCGGGCGGTGGTGGGCGTCGAACCACGGCAGGAGGAGCGGCGCGAGCGGGGCCATGACGGCATGATAGCGCCCGGGGGAAGCCGAGGTTTTGAGCCCGGAGGGCGACGGCGTGTAGCCCCGGGTGGAACCCGGGGCGGCGTGGGCGGTGTCACACCGGCGTCACTCCCACGGACCACGCCGACGCCCGCCCCGGGTTCCACCCGGGGCTACACGCCGTCGCCCTCCGGGCTCAAACCCAGGCGCCGCGCCGCTACAACAACCCCATCCCCCGGAGTCCCCGCCCATGCGCCGCGCCTGGCTCCTCCTCGTCCTCGCGGTGCCCGCCGCGGCCGCGCCGCTGCCGCCGCCCGCGCCGCTCCCCGGGCCGCTCGTCGTTGTCGGCGGCGGCAAAATGCCCGACGACGTGCGCAAGGCCTTCTTCGACCTCGCCGGCGGCGAGAAGGCGAAGATCGTCGTCGTCCCAACAGCCAGCGAGGCCGCCGACGACGCCGCGAAGGCCGACGGCTTCCTGGGCGAGTGGAAGATGCTGAACCCGACGTCGGTGGCGCTGCTGCACACCCGCGACCGCAAGACCGCCGACGACCCCGCGTTCTCGAAGTCACTCGCCGACGCCACCGGGTTGTGGTTCTCCGGCGGAGACCAGGCGAAGATCGCCGCCGCGTACCGGGGCACCGCGGCGGCGAAGGCGTTCCACGCGCTGCACGCCCGCGGCGGCGTCGTCGGCGGCACGTCGGCCGGCGCTGCGATCCTGTCCGACCCGATGATCACCGGCGGCAAGGACAAGGCCGACGTGGGTCCGGGGCTCGGCTTCTTCCCCGGGTTCGTCGTCGATCAGCACTTCACCCAGCGGAAGCGGCTCGCCCGGCTGCAAGGCATGATCGCCGACAACCCGTCGCTCGTCGGCATCGGCATCGACGAGGGCACGGCGGTGGTGGCGCGCGGGCGGACGTTCCGCGTCATCGGCGAGGGGTCGGTGTCGATCGTGATGGCGAAGGGGGCGGGGCACCCGGCCGTCGTGCAGGTGGAAAAGGCGGGGAGCATCTTCGACCAGGCCCAGCTGCGGCGCGCCGCCGCGAACCGCGCCGCCGCCGAGCCGTTCCCGCCGGCGAAGCCGCGCGACCCGGTGGTGGCGAAGGGGGCGCTGGTGATCGTCGGCGGCGGCGGCGCCGGCCCCGAAATCTGGAAGCGTTTCATCGAACTCGCGGGCGGGCCGGACGCGCCGATCGTGGTGATCCCCACGGCGCTCGAAGACCCGCTGCCGGCCGAGATCGGCGAGACGAAGGCGCTGAAGCGGTTCGGCGCGACCGCGGTAACGCAGATACACACCCGCGACCGGAAGGTGGCCGACGACCCCAAGTTCAGCGAGGCGCTGGTGAAGGCGAAGGGCGTGTGGTTCAGCGGCGGGCGGCAGTGGAAGTTCGTGGACGCCTACGAGGGGACGCTGACGGAGAAGCGGTTCCACGACGTGCTGGCCCGCGGCGGCGCCATCGCCGGCAGCTCGGCGGGGGCGAGCATCCAGAGCGAGTACATGCCGCGCGGCCACCCGCTCGGCAACACGGTGATGGCCGCCGAAGGCTACGAGCGCGGGTTCGCGTTCCTCCCCGGCTGCGCCGTCGATCAGCACTTCTTCAAGCGGAACCGCACGGCCGACATGACCGGCCTGATGGCCGAGTACCCGCAGTACCTCGGCGTCGGCATCGACGAGGGGACGGCGATCGTGGTGCGCGGCAGCCGGGCGGACGTGATCGGCGCGTCGAAGGTGGCGTTTTACGACACGCGGCGCAAGCGCGCCGACTCCGACTACGAGGAGGTGCGCGCCGGCGAGAGCTACGACCTGGTGAAGCGCGCGAAGGTGGAGTAGAAGCCGAGTTGCCGCTTGCGGCTTCGCGTTTCCCCGCGCGATGTCGCAAGCGTTCGCCCGGGTGGTTCCGTTGCCGCTCGCGGGTTCGCGCCGGGAAACGCGAAGCCGCAAGCGGCAACGGAACTTCTAGGGTTGGCGCGTCACCCGCACGTCCGCGCCGGGGCGCGTGCGGATGTCCGGCAGCAGCGCCGTCCCCAGCCCCGGCGCCGTTGGCGCCAGGATGTGCCCCGCCTCCACCGTCGGCAGTTCCGTCACCAGATCGGGGTACGTCACGCGCAGGTACGCCCGCACGCTCTCCTGGTACACGGCGTTCGTCGCGTTGATCGCCAGGTGAATCCCCGCGTACAGCGTCAGCGGGCCGGTGCAGTCGTGCATCGCCACCGGCCGCTTGTACGCCTCCGCCAGCGTACACACCTTCTTGCTCTCCGTGATCCCGCCCGCCCACGTCGGGTCGATCATCACGATGTCCGCCGCCTGCTTCTCCAACAACGGCCGGTACTCGTAGCGGGTCGCCAAATACTCGCTCGCCAGAATCGGGCACGTCGTGCCGCGGCGCAGGTCGGCCAGCGCGTCAATGTCGTCGGCGCGGATCAGGTCTTCGAGCCACGCCGGGCGGAATTCTTCCATCGCCCGCGCGATCTGCTTCGCCGCCGGCAGCGACCACAGCCCGTGCCCCTCCACCATGATGTCCATGCGGTCGCCGGCGGCCTTGCGAATCCGGCGGAACGGCTCGAGGGCGCGGTCGAGGTCGGCGGCGCCGATGCGGTGGCCGCCGAGGGTGCGGATGCCGGGGTCGAACATGCCGCGGAAGCTGCGCCAGTCGTCCCACCCGCCGGGGCGGTGGGCGCAGTAGTCGAACGGCCACAGCTTCATGCCGGTGAGGCCGTCTTCGAGCAGGTCGAGCGCCAGCTCCCCCGGCCGCTCCATGAACGCGGCCAAATCCTCGTACCGGCCGGTGGCGCCGGCGTCGGTGCCGTACCCGGTCCCGCCGCGGACGGACCGGCCGTAGTGCGGGCCGCCGCAGGTGTTGTAAGTGCGAATGCGGTCGCGCGCCGCCCCGCCGAGGAGCTGCCACACCGGCATCCCCGCCGCCTGCCCGAGGATGTCCCACAGGCACACGTCGATGGCCGACAGGCCGCGCAGCTCGGCGCCCTTGCCGACGGTGTGGGCGATGACCTCGTACAGCCGGCGCCAGTGCAACTCGATGGCGCGCGGGTCGTGGCCGAGGAGCATCGGCGCGGCGAACCCGTGGACGTACCCGGCCACGGCCTCCGGGGCGTAGCAGGTGTCGGCGTAGCCCGTCAGGCCGGCGTCGGTGTGGACCGCGACGAACAGCAGGGACGGAAAGTCCGGCAGGTGGATCGTTTCGAGGGCGGTGATGCGCATGGGAGGGGTGGCGTCGGTGGCGGGGGTTTCGGGTAGACTACTCACGACCGCACGGCCCGGCCCCGCTCCGGAGCGCAGATGTCATCACCGCCCCCTCCCGCGCCGGACCGCCCGGCGGCGTCCGGCGATTTGGACCCGAAGTACCCGCCGCTCATCTTCGAGGCCGTCTGGGACGACCTCAAGGAGCGGCACGGGGCCGAGAACCTCAAGTTCCCGCGCGAGTTCATCTGGCTCGGCGGGGCCCCCGGCGCGGGTAAAGGCACGAACACCCCGTTCATCGCCCGGCTCCGCGGCATCGACGCCCCGCCGGTCGTCATCAGCGGCCTCCTCACGTCCGAGCGGGCCGTGGCCCTCAAGAACGCCGGCAAGATGGTCGGCGACCGCGAGGTCATCGGCCTCCTGTTCGACGAGCTGCTCAAGCCCGACTACCACGACGGCGTCATCGTGGACGGGTTCCCGCGGACGCAGGTGCAGGTCGAGTGCCTGAAGCTGTTCTACCACCGCCTCCTCGGCCTGCACGACGAGCACCGGGCCACGCCGCAGGCCCGCGACTTCCGCAAGCCGATGTTCCGCATCGCCCTGCTGTACGTCAGCGAGGACGTGAGCGTCGCCCGGCAGGTCCGCCGCGGCGAGGAGATCCGCCGGCACAACCAGCAGGTGCGGGAGGCCGCCGTCGGCAAGCTGCTGGAGGAGCGGGTGACCGACACCGACGTGCAGCTGTGCCGCGGCCGCTACCGGACGTTCAGCGAGAGCACGTTCGCCGCCCTCCAGTCGCTCCGGCAGATCTTCCACTTCCACTTCATCGACGCCGAGGGGAACCTGGAGGAGGTGCAGCGGAACATCGAGAAGGAGTTCGGCTACCAGAGCTCGCTGGAGCTGGGCCAGGAGGTGTTCGACCTGATCCGGCCGATCCCGATCGCCAGCCAGCTGGCCGCCCACGCCCGGCAGGAGCTGGTCGAGCGGCTGGACGAGTACGTCGAGCAGCACCGCCCGCTGTTCGAGCGGGTGGTGCGGGTCGTGTCCGACAAGCTGATGCCGGTGGTGAAGGCCCACGCGTTCACCGGCCACGCCCGGTTCAACACCGAGGACGAGCTGTTCGACGACCCGCTGGCGCTGCGGATGATGATCGACGTGCTGTCCGAGCGCGGGTTCCACACGTCGGTGGACATCCACAAGATGGACGTGCCGGTGCGGGTGAACCCCGAGACGTGGGAGATCTGCTGCCGCACGAAGAAGGTGTACCGCATCGAGGTGCGTTACCAGCCGTCGAACATCCGGCGCGGGCACTGACG
>JBGAQM010000333.1:0-7021 GCA_044220735.1 Urbifossiella sp.
TGGCTCGTCGAGCTGCCCGGAGGCGGGGGCGGTGCCGACGGGGTGGCGCCGGAGATATTCGTCCCACTGGCGCGACCGTCCGGGCGGCCGAATATCATCCGCCCGGCTGGCGTCGGGTACACGCTCGTCACCACCACCGACACGTCCTGGCCGATCAGCGGCCGGCCCTGCTCGACGACCACCATCGTGCCGTCTTCGAGGTAGCCCACCGCCTGCCCGAGCTGGTCACCGGCCTTCACCAGCTTGACCGTCATCAGCTCGCCCGGCAGTGCCACCGTCCGCATGGCGATGGCCAACTCGTTCAAGTTGATGACGTCCACGCCCTGCAGCTGGGCCACCTTGTTCAGGTTGACGTCGTTCGTGACGACGCGGGCGCCGAGCGCCTTGGCCAGGATGACGAGCCGCTCGTCCACCTTGATCCGCTCGCCGGTCCGGAGTTCGGGCACGTTCCCGTCGTGTAGTTCCAGCTGCAACTTCGGGTTGGTCTGAAGTCGCTTCAGGACGTCCAGCCCGCGGCGGCCGCGGCCGCGCTTCAGCTTGTCGGAGCTGTCGGCGATGGCCTGCAACTCCTGCAACACGAAACGCGGGACGAGGAGCTTCGTGTCGATCAGTCGAGTATCGCACACGTCGGCGATGCGGCCGTCGATAATCACGCTCGTGTCCAGGACGAGCGGCCGGCCGCCCTTCACCTGCTTGGAAAACTCGACATAGGGGATAATGAACCGAAACTCGTCCTTGGTCTGCAGGAGCGTTGAAATCGTTACGTAGCAGCAGACCAGTGTGACCAGCACGCGCACCACCTGCACGGCCTGCGGGCGGTGCTGGAAGGCGTACACCAGCAGCGGCTCCAGCGCCAGCGTCAACAGCCACCCCAGGAGGAGCCCGAGGAGAAGCCCGAGGTACACCGCCGAGATGGTGGTAATGTGTTTTTGCTTGTCGCGAAGGTCGGTGAACAGGACAAGTCCGCCCAGGGCCAGCACCCCGAGCGCGACGAGGACGCCGTGCGTGTGATTTTCTTGCTCGAAGAAGACGTTTGCGCCGAACATGGCGACGCCAAGGAGCAGGGCGACGTACGCGCCGCGTAGGAGCCAGAGCAGCATGTCGAATCTCGCGGAGAGCGGGACGGCCCCGTGACGGTGTGTATAACCCTGGCCGTGGGCGGCGGCTACAGTTCGATCGACGGCAGGAACAGCCGGCGGTACTCGGCCTGGGCGAACCGGTCGGTCATGCCCGCGAGGTAGTCGCCGACGACGCGCTCCAGCCCCGGCAGCGGCTGGCGGTTCGCCGTGACCCACCCGGGCGGGGGCTTGCCGATCACCGCGTCGGCCCCGTCCCAGCGGCGCAGGTGCTTCTCGGGCAGCAACTCCGGGTGGGCGACGTACTCACGGTACAGGGCGGTGAGAATCCGCTTGCCGTTCGCGGTCATCCGCAACACCCGGTGGTGGCGGTAGACGCGCTCGCGAAGAAATCGCTCCAGCCCGGCTTTCAACCGCCGTACCTCCGCCGAAAATCCCACCAGCGGGACCGGTGCGGCCCGCACGTCCGACAGCGTCCGCACGTTCGCCTCGGTCAGGCGGCGGATCGTTTCGTCGAGCAGGTCGGTCACCTGCCACGCGAGCAACTCGCGGACCACGGCAGTGCGGAACGGGTTGCCGGTCAGCCCCGGCGTGTGAGTCTTCACCCTGTCCGCGGCCCGAACCCAGAACTCGACCGCCGCCAGGTCGTCGAGCCCGATGAACCCCAGGCCGAGGGCGTCGTCGGTGTCGTGCGTGTCGTAGGCGAGGCTGTCCACCACGTCCACGACCTGTGCTTCGAGGAGCGGCCGGCCGGCGTCGCGGAATTCGTCGAGGTCGATTCCGGCGTGCTGCACGAACGCCTCGCGGACCTCGAACGACAGGTTCAGCCCGGGGAATCCCGGGTAGCGCTCCTCCAGTTCGTCCACGCGGCGGAGGCCGAACAGGTTGTGGTTGAACCCGCCGTGCGGCATCAGGCACTCGTTCAGCGCGTCCTCGCCGGCGTGGCCGAACGGCGGGTGGCCGATGTCGTGGGCCAGGGCGATGGCTTCTGTCAGGTCTTCGTTCAGCCGCAGCCGGCGGGCCACGGTGCGGGCCACCTGGACGACTTCGAGCGTGTGCGTCAGGCGGGTGCGGTGGTGGTCGTTGACGCTGGCGACGAGCACCTGCGTCTTGCCGGTCATGCGGCGGAAGGCGGTGCAGTGGACGACGCGCTCGCGGTCGCGCTGGTAGAGGGAGCGGAAGGCGTGGTCGGGTTCCGGGTAGCGGCGGCCGCGGCTCGCGGCAGGCCGCATGGCGTAGGGCGCGAGCCAGGCGTCCTCGTGGTCGAGCCGGTCGGCGGGTGACGGGGGTGCGTACACGACAACATTGTACCAGGCGTGTCGCACCGGGAACTGTGTCGGCGGCGTCAGCCGTCGGAGCCGCCGCGTATCGGCAAGCTCTGGCAACCGACACCGCCGGCTCAGGTGCCGATTCGTTACCCGACCAAGTCGCGGATCGGCTCGCCCTCCGGCAGCACGTTCAGCGGCCGCTGGGCGTCGTCGTGGAAGACGTGGCGGTGGTCCACGCCGACCGAGTGGTACATCGTCGCGAGCGCACAGCCGGGGGTGAACGGCTTGCTCGTCGGGTACTCGGCGAGGGCGTTCGTGGTGCCGATCGCCTGCCCCATCTTCAGCCCGCCGCCGGCGTACAGCACGCTCATCGCGCCGGGCCAGTGGTCGCGGCCGGCGTCCTTGTTGATCTTCGGCGTCCGCCCGAACTCGCCGAGCGACATGACCAGCACGTCGTCGCTCAGCCCGCGGTCGTGCAGGTCCTCGATCAGCGCCGCGACGCCGGCGTCGTACTGCGGCAGCAGGCGGCGCTTCAGTTCGGAGAAGTTGTTGCCGTGCGTGTCCCAGCCGCCGCCCGCCTGCACGGTCACGAACGTCACCCCGGCTTCTACCAGCCGACGCGCCAGCAGGCAACTCTGCCCGAGGTCGTTGCGGCCGTACTTGTCGCGCAGGCGCGGTGCCTCGCGGTTCACGTCGAACGCCCGCTGCGCCTTCGGGCTCGTCACCATGTCGAGGGCGTCGCGGTAGAACGTGTCGAGGCCGTCGAGGTCGCCGCGCAGGTCGATGTCGCGGCGGGCGGTGTCGAGGTCTTGCAGCAGCTGCCGGCGGCGGTCCAGCCGGGTGGCGTCCACACGCTTCGGCAGGCGCATGTTCCGCACCTGGAAGGCGGCGTCGTTCGGGCTGGCGTCCGGCGAGAACGGGTTGTAGGCGGCGCCGAGGTACGCCGCCTTCCCGAAGCTCACCTGCCGGGGCAGGTTGACGTAGGCGGGGAGGCCGGGGTCGTTCGGCCCCTTCAGCCGCGCGACGACGGACCCGGTGGACGGGTGGATGTTGTCGTTCACCTCGATCGTCACCGGGTAGCCGGTCTGCATCCACTGCGAGCCCATGCCGTGCCCGGCCTGCGTGTGCGTGACCGAGCGGACGACGCTGAACTTGTCCATGATCGCGGCCTGCCGCGGCAGGTGCTCGCCGATCTGGATGCCGGGCACGTTCGTGGGAATGGGTCGGAACTCGCCGCGGACCTCGGCGGGGGCGTTCGGCTTGAGGTCGTACATGTCGATGTGGCTCGGCCCGCCAGCAAGCCAGACCAGGATGACGGACCGCTTGCGGGCGGGGGCGGGAGCCTGTGCGCGGGCCCGGAGGAGGCCGGGGAGGGTGAGGCCGCCGACGGCGAGGCCGCCGACCTGGAGGAACGTGCGACGGGTGGTCATGATCTGCTCCACACTATCAGGTCGAAACCCACCGGTGCGACGGGCGGGCTTCTCGTGGCTCAGTGGTTGAACATGAACTCGCGCGAGTTCAGTAGCGCCCAGAGCACGTCCTCGAGCGCCTTCGTCTTGTCGGTCGCGTCGGCGATGTAGGCCACCGTCCGGTTCCGCTCCACCTCGGTCGGCATCCGCGACAGCGACGCCAGGTACAGCTCATCGACGGCCGCCGGCGGCTCCGCCTTCGCCTTCACCAGCTTCGCGATCCGGCCGTTCCCGTCGGCAATCTTGTTCTCGATCTCGTCGGAGTTCGCCAGGAGCAGCACCTGTCCCAGAGTCGCCCCGGTGGATCGCTCGCAGTCGCACACCGTCACCCGCTTGGGGCGGTCGAACGTGTCGAGGAAGTACGAGCCGAAACCCTCGTGCGGCAGGTCCACGGCGCGGGCGTTCTGGCTCACGCCGTTGAACCCGCCCTTCACGCCGCAGGTGCTGTTCACCGCGTCGAGGAACACCTCGGCCGGCAGGCGGCGCGCGTAGTAGCGGGCGAAGTTCTGCTTGTCGTTGCGGTTCGCGTCCGTCGGCTCGCTGGAGAGCGCGTACACCCGGCTCGTCACGATCGTCCGCACCACCCACTTCATGTCGAACTTTCGATCCACGAACTCCTTCGCCAGCCGGTCGAGCAGCTCGGGGTTCGACGGCGGGTTCGTCTCGCGCAGGTCGTCCACCTCGTGGTGCAGCCCGCGGCCGAGGAAGTGGCCCCACATGCGGTTCACGAACGTGCGGGCGAAGAACGGATTGTCCGCCTTCGCCATCCAGTCCATCAGGGCGTGCCGCGGGTCCTCGTCGGGTGCGAACTTCGGCTCAAATCCGTCGAGGTACTTGGGCTCGGGCGTCTTCCCCGTCAGCGGGTTCCGCTCGCCGGTCGTGGGAGTAGCGCTGGCGTAGTACGGCGGCGGCTGGCCGAAGTTCTTGCGGCCGAGTCGCGTGAAAAAGCCGGCGAGGCCGTAGTAGTCGGCCTGCCCCCAGCGCTCGTACGGGTGGTGGTGGCACTTGGCGCACTGGAGGCGCACGCCGAGGAACACCTGCGCCACGTCGGCCGTGACCTGGTGGAGTTGGTCGTCGCGGTTCTGCCACAGCCAGTTGATCGCGGGGGAGTCCTGCCACTCGCCGGCAGCGGCTACGATGCCGCGGGCGAACTCGTCGTATGGCCGGTTGCGGGCGATGTTGTCGCGCAGCCAGCGGTGGAAAGCGACCGCGGCCTGATCGGCCCCCGCGAGGTTCGAGTTCCGCAGGATGCCGCCCCACCGCAGCGCGAAGTACGCCGGGTAGTCCGGCGAGTCGAGCAGCCGATCCACCAGCTTCGCGCGCTTGTCCGCGGCCGAGTCGGCGAGGAAGGCACGTGTCTCATCGACGGTCGGCAACCGGCCGCACAGGTCGAGGGTGAGGCGGCGGAGGAACGTGGTGTCGTCGCACGGCGGGCTCGGGAGAAGTCCGAGCCGCTGCCACTTCTTCGCCGCGAGCTCGTCGATGAAGTTGCTGGCGGTGAAGTTCGGGATGCTCGCCAGCGGCGGGCCGTGCGGCACCATCGCGCGGAACACGCCGACGAAGCCCATGTACCGGGCCATGATCGCCGCCTCGCCGCTCAACCGGCGGGCGGTGACGAGCCCGTCGGGTTCGACCGTCGCCACCACGTCGAGGTTGCTCTGGAACTCGCTCTGCCTCGTCACGTCGCGGATGGTGCCGTCGGAGTAGTCGGCGGTCACGGCAAGTTGCTGGCGCCCCTCGGGGGCGAGAACGCCGTCGCCCGGCGTGACGCGGATGCGGACGACCTTCGGGGCGTCCGGCGCCGAAGCGGGGGCGCCGGAGGCGATCCACCGGCGGATGACGGAGTAGTCGGCGCCGGCGGGGTTGAGCCGCTTCCCGCCGCCGTGCGGGGCGCGGCCGGTGGCCTTCAACAGGAACAGCGACTCGTCGGGGTTTGACGCGAACACCCGCCGGCCGCGGGCCTCGCGGGTGATGGCGGCGTGGTCGAACTCGGCGTCGAACCCGAACAGCGACAGGCGGAAGCCGTTCTGCCCGCCGGCCTTCCCGTGACACCCGCCGGCGTTGCAACCGAGCCGACTCAGGAGCGGCATCACCTCGGTGCGGAAGTCCACCGCCCGGCCTTGCGCGAACCCGCGGACCGTGACCGGAACGTCAAGTCGCCCGGCGCCGTGTTCGACGCGGACGACGCACGACCCGTCGCCGGTCGGGGAGACGAAGCCCTTGTCGTCAACGGCAGCGACGGCCGGGTTGGTACTGGTGTACTTCGCGTCGCGGGTGAGGTCGCGGTCGCCGTCACGGACGAGGAGTTGCTTCCCGTCGAAGGCGTCGCGCAACTCGACGCTGGCGACGGAGCAGGTGACCGCCGCGGACGCGGAACCCTGCGACGCAGCGACGACCGCGAGAGCGGCGAGGAGGCGGGTGGGCTTCATCGAGCGGTCCGGCAGGCGGGAAGGAACCGGGCCGAGAGCAGGTGGTAGGCCAACAACAACCATACTCTCCGCCCCCGCCCCGGGCAAGCACGTTTCGCCCGGGGTCATTCTAACGGCGTGACGTGTTGCCGCGCTCTGGTTGAGGCTCGCGCCGGCAGAATCATTTTCCGCCGGGACCGTGGTCGCCCTCTGGTACACTGGACGGAAAGCATCGCCCGACCGGACGACCGCCCGAATCATGGACCTTCCTCCCTGGTTGACGCTGCGGCAGGCGGCGGACGCGGTGGCCGCCGGCCGCCCGGACGACGCCCACCGCCTCCTCGCGCCGCTCATCGAGGCCGGCCACCGCAAGGCGTGGAAGGCCGCGAAGGAGGTGGCCCGCGGCTACTGCAAGCGGGCGGCCCAACTGCTCGACCGCGACAACACCGAGGCCGCGTGGCAGGACCTGCTGGCCGCCGAGGCGCTGAACACCGGCGAGAAGTGCGTCATCGACCTGCGGCAGTCGCTGTCGCGGTTCGGGCTGGTGCAGGCGAAGGCGGCGCTGGAGGCCGGCGACCCCGAGCGCGCCGCCGACCGCGCCGCTCGCCTCCAGGACCGCGGCGTGCGTCATTCCGAGTTGCCGCGGGTCGCGTCCGGCGCGGCCGGGTGGCTGGCCGCCGCCGCGAAGGCCGACCGCGGCGACTTCCTCCCCGCCATCGACGACCTGCACCGCCTCCGCGACCAACTCCCCGCCCCGACCGAGGCGCTCGACCGCTTCCGCGAGTCGGTACGCGGCCGGC
>JBGAQM010000334.1:0-7097 GCA_044220735.1 Urbifossiella sp.
AGCACCACCACGTCGGGCTTCCAGGCGTTGAGCGCCTCGCGGTCGCGGACCACCTGCTCGTAGTTCACCAGCCGGTAGAACGTCGGCTGTTCGTACTGCTCCTTCCGCACGTCGGGCAACCCGTCGATCACCTGCACGGGGCGGGTCGTGAAGCGCCGAATCTCGGTCTCCCACTGGTACTTGACCGACGCCGGCGCGACGACGAGCACGCGACGGATGCCGCGCTCGCGGGCGAGTAGTTCGACGGCCGCGAGCGTCTGCACGGTCTTGCCCAGGCCCATGTCGTCGCCGAGGATGCTGCGGCCGCGGCAGGCCAGGAACAGCGCCCCGCGCAGCTGGTAGTCGTACAGCGGCACCGGCAGCAGTTTCAGGTCGAGGGTGCCGGCGTCGAGCTCTGCCAGCCACCCGGCCTCGCGGGTCAGCATGTCGGCGCGCTCGATCTCGCGGTCCACGAAGTCGAGCGCGTCGGACGGGACCGTGACTTCTTCGGGCACCGCCTCCACGTCGCGGACGAGGTCGGGGAACTTGCCGCGGCCGGACCACAGGAACTTGTCGTCGAAGTACGTCTGCGCGAGCCGGGCGAGCTTGTCGGAGTGGCGCGGCGGGAGGTGCAGCCCGAGCCGCAGTTGTTCGCCGTAGTGGAGGTAGACTTCGGGCCGCTGCACGGCGGCCTTTTTCTTCTGGAGGTGTGGCGGCAGCTCGTCGCGGAGGTCGTCGAGGACCGCTTCGATGTGCTTGCAGGTGCCGAGGGTGTTGGCCTTGTAGTCGGGGCAGGTGCAGGTGTTGTCGCCGGTCTCGAACCCGCGGACGGTCACCTCGTAGCGGCCGCCGGACTCGGGGTTGGTGACGCGGAAGTCGGAGAAGACGCGGTTCTTCCCCAGGTTCTCGATCGTGAACTTGGTGGTCTTGGCGCGCTGCCGGCGGAGGTCGATCTGTTCCTCGCGGAGCATCCGGCGGTCCTCGGCGGCGGGCGTGCGCCCATGATACCGCCGACGGCCGCGGCGCGGAGGTCAGCCGGCGGCCGCGGGTGTGGGTTGGGCGAACAGCTCGGGTTCGTAGATGTACGCCGCGGTTTCCCCGAGTGCGATGTCCCCCCCGAGCCATCCGTACTTGATGGTCGGTCCGGGACCGGGGTAGTGCCCGTACTCCCACGCGAGTGCCTTGCCGACCTCCGAGCCGGGACCAACGAGCATCACGTCGAACGAGTCGATCCTCTCCAGCCCTTGCCACCTTCCGGCCGACTCGATGTCGTTGATCGCGCCACGAACCCGAGCGTATGAAGGCCGCGAGTCTGCCCCTTCGACCTCGGGCGTGACAAGGTACAGGTAGCCTTTCCCGTACTCCGGGGTCTTGGCCCAACACGCGGCTGTCAGCGGAAATCCCTGTGCCACGAGTGCCCGAATGAGCTTTTCGCCGCCGTCGAATTTCCGCTCGCTCACCACCGGGATTTGATCCATCGCAGCACCCCATGCACCGGGTCGGTAATCGCTTCCAGAATCGCCCGCGCTTCGGCTTCGGTCGGGCGCGTGTACCGGCTCTTCTCCGACCACCGCATGACTTGCGACCAGTTGTCTTTGAAGAGCAGATCCTTCGCTGCGTCCTTGAGCCGGTCCGGTTCGAGTAAAGCCTGCGCCAGGAGAACGTCAATCTTGTGCGAGTACCACTGGTTCACCTTTTCCTTATCGGGAAAGTCCTCGGCGATGATCTGCTTGGTGATGCACGCCTTCAACGCACATTCGACCGCGTAGCCAGCCAGATAGTACGCGCCCTCCCACATCCCGGCCGCAACTAGCGCCGACGCCTCGTGCACCCGGATGTCGGCCAACTGTTGGAATCCGGCGCGTGTCGGCGGCACGGGCGAACCCTCCCCCGCCGCATTCTATCACGCCCCGTACTTCTGATGGAGTGCCCGCCGCAGGGCCGGCGACAGGTTGATCTCCGGGAACACCAACCGCCGCAGCCCGCGGGGGCGCACGCCGTCCAGGAACGGCTCGAACGCCGCGTCGCCCGCCGGGTTGTTCCCCAGGTTCAGCACCCGCAGCCCCGCCAGGTGCGGCGACGACGCCACCGCCGCCACCGCCGCGTCCGTCAGCCCGCAGGCGAACAGCTTCAGCGTGCGCAGGCCGGCCAGCGCCGGCGCCGCCGCCAGCACCCGCGCCCCCGCCTCGCCCAGGTCGTTGTCGCTCAGGTCGAGCTCGCGCAACACCGCCGGCCCGTCCGCGGCCAGGATCGTCTTCAGCGCCGCCGGGCCGATGCCGTTGCCCGACAGGTCGAGCACCGACGCCCGCAGCAGCACCCCCGCCCGCGGCAGCGCGTGGCCCCGCGGCGCGCCGAGCCCGCAGCCGGACAGCTTCAGCACCTCCAGCTTCGGCAGCCGCTCCGACGCCGCGACCGCCTCCGCGCCCGTGGGGCCGATCGGGTTCTGCTTCAAGTCGAGCCGGCGCAGCCCGCCCAGGTGCGGCGACGCGGCCAGCGCCCGCGCCCCGACTTCGGTCAGCTCTCGAGCGCTTTGCGCAGGATCGATATCCACCGGAGTCGTCGCGACATCGAAGGGGTCGAGCTTTCCTGCCAGTGACCCCACCGCATCTGCTCATCGAATGCGGCCTGAACCCGAGCGTACGAAGGCCGCGCATCTGCCTTCGACCTCGGGCGTGACAAGGTAGAGGTAGCCTTTCCCGTACTCCGGGGTAGCGCCCAACACGCGGCCACCAACGGAAATCTGTGCCACGAGTGCGGATAGCCTTTTTCGCCGCCGTCCAGATTCGTCGATCGCTCACCACCGGGATTTGATCCATCGCAGCACCCATGCACCGGGCGGTAATCGCTTCCAGAATCGCCCGCGGCTCGGCTTCGGTCCAGCGGTGTACCGGCTCTTCTCCGACCAATTCTTTGACTTGCGACCAGTTGTCTTTGAAGAGCAGATCCTTCGCTGCGTCCTTGATCGGTCCGGTTCGGGCAAGCTTCACCAGTTGTTCGATTCGCGTGGAACGCCTTGTTCCGCTCCTTGTCCGGAAAGTCCTCCGCGATGATCTGCTTGGCGATGCACGCCTTCAACGCACATTCGACCGCGTAGCCAGCCAGATAGTACGTGCCCTCCCACATCCCGGCGGCAACTACGCGCCGACGCCTCGTGCACCCGGATGTCGGCCAACTGCTGGAATCCGGCGCGTGTCGGCGGCACGGGCAGACCCTCCCCCGCCGCATTCTATCACGCCCCGTACTTCTGATGGAGTGCCCGCCGGTGGGCCGGCGACAGGTTGATCTCCGGGAACACCAACCGCCGCAGCCCGCGGCGGGCGGGCGTCGTCCAGGAACGGCTCGAACGCCGCGTCGGCCGCCGGGTTGTTCCCCAGGTTCAGCACCCGCAGTTCCGCCAGGTGCGGCGACGACGCCACCGCCGCCACCGCCGCGTCCGTCAGCCCGCAGGCGAACAGCTTCAGCGATGCGCAGGCCGGCCAGCGCCGGGCGCGCCGCCGCCAGCACCCGCGCCCCCGCCTCGCCCAGGTCGTTGTCGCTCAGGTCGAACGCGCGCAACACCGCCGGCCGTCCGCGGCCAGGATCGTCTTCAGCCGCCGCCGGGCCGATGCCGTTGCCCGACAGGTCGAGCACCGACGCCCGCAGCAGCACCCTGCCCGCGGCATCGCGTGGCCCCGCGCGCCCCAGCCCGCAGCCGGACAGTTCAGCACCTCCAGCTTCGGCAGCCGGTCCGACGCCGCGACCGCCTCGGCGCCCGCCGGGCCGATCGCGTTCTGATTCAGGTCGAGGCCGCCGCAGCCCGCCGAGGTGCGGCGACGCGGCCAGCGCCCCGCGCCCCGGATTCGGTCAACTCGTTCTCCGACAGAATCAGCGACTCCAGACCCGACAGATTGGGCGAACCGGCGAGCCACTCGCGGCGGCGTCGGTGAGGCGGTTCTGGCGCAGGTCGAGGGCCCAGCCCGGCGAGGTGCGAGTGGCCACTGGCGCGGGCCAGCGGGTCGCGCAGGTGCTGCGCCTCGATCGTCAGCCCCGCCAGCCGGCCGAGGTACGGCGACGCGGTGATCGCCCCCAGGTGGGGGCCGGCGTCCATCAGGTCGAGGTGGCGCACCGGCGACGCCGCGAACAGCTCGTGGGCGTGGCGCAGGAACGGCACCGCGCCGATGCGGACCGTATCGACGAACCCGCGGCGGAAGTCGAGGAACGAGACGCCGCGGAACGGCGCCGTCCACTCGGCGCCGTGGGCGTCGCGCAGCACCCGCTCGGCGGCCTCCAACTCCGGCCGGGCGGCGTCGGTTTCGGCCATCGCCGCCAGCGCGAGTTGCACCCGGATGAAGGCGGCGCGGGCGAGGGCCGTGCCCCCCTGCTCTTCGAGCCAGTCGGCGAACACGAGGCGCGGGCCGTCGTCGTCCGGGAACGCCCGGATGCGCTGCAGGAACGGCTCGGCGTCGGTCAGCATGAGGCGCCTGGGTTTAGCCGCTTGCGGCTTCGCGTTGGGCGACGCAAAGCCGCGAGCGGCGGCACAGTCAGAAATCCTAGCACACCCGATGTCGCCCCTCGACTAACGGTGAATGTTAGTCTACACTAAGAACACGATTCGCCCGGGCTTCTACAGCTCATTCGGAGGGGCTACACCATGACCCGAAGTCGCCCGCGGCACGGGTTTACGCTGATCGAGCTGCTTGTGGTCATCGCCATCATTGCCATCCTCATCGGCCTGCTGCTGCCGGCCGTCCAGAAGGTGCGCGAGGCGGCGAGCCGCGCCAAGTGCGCCAACAACCTGAAGCAGATCGGCCTCGCCCTGCACGGGTACGAGGGCGTCAACAACCGCTTCCCGCCGTCGTGCGTCGTCGCCAACACCCGCGCCGATGGGAGCGCGTACGGCATCAGCTACGGCGACGAGATTCGCACCGGGCCGCCGGGGTGGGGCTGGGGGATGCTGCTCCTGCCGCACCTCGAACAGGACAACCTGTATCGGCAGTTCAACCAGGCCGAGCCGTGCTGGGCGCCGGTCAACGCCGCGGCGGCGCGGACGCGCGTCCCGATGTTCCTGTGCCCGTCGGCGACCGGCGGCAGCGACGGGTTCGAGGTGCTCGGGCCGGGCGTCGACCACCGCCACGGCTCGCCGCTCACCCGCGCCGACGGCAGCCGCATCGTGTTCGCCCACAGCCACTACGTCACGAACGCCGGCATCCACCAGCCGTGGGGCCGCGACACGGCGTACTGCTACGACTTCGACATCCCCGAACCGATCCCCGGGCTGCCGACGCCGGCGCGGATCGACGGCCCGTTCTACCCGAACTCGCGCGTCACCGTGGCGATGGTCCGGGACGGCCTGTCGAACACGATCTTCGTCGGCGAGCACAGCTCGTACCTGAGCCACAAGACGTGGGTCGGGGTGGTGCCGGGGGCGGTGACGCCGCCGCGGCTCGACCTGCGGCCGTGGCCGTCGGAGAACAACGCGGCGACGTGCCTGGTCGGGGTGCACAGCGGGCCGGACACGCACGACCACCCGCAGGTCATCATCCACGCCCCGAACGACCCGTTCGGCCACACCGACGAGATGTGGGGCGAACACGGCGTCGGCTGCAACGTGCTGTTCGGCGACGGGTCGGTGCGGTTCGTCACCACGTTCGTCCGGCCCGACACCTGGGTGGCGCTGTCCACGCGCGACGGCGGGGAGGTGACCGGTGGCGACTGACACGGAGGCCCGCCCGACGCGGGAGCGGGTGGCGTGGGCGGTGGTCGCGGCGCTGGCGCTGACGGCGGTCGGGGCGGTGGCGTACTCGTACCTGTCGCGGCCGCCGCAGATGGGGCCGAGCGACGCCGTGTTCGACACCGTGGACGCGCTGTACACCGCGGTGCGGAACCGCGACGCCCGGCGCGTGACCGAGTGCGAAACGCGGCTGGCCGGCTACCGCGCGGCGGGCGAGTTGCCGCCGGCCGCGGCGGAGGCGCTGGCGGACATCGTGGCGAAGACGCGCGCCGGCGGGTGGGAGGCGGCGGCGGAGAAGCTGTACGCGTTCATGCTCGCGCAGCGCCGCGACGGGGCGACCGGCGACCACCCGCCGCGGGCGACCGGGAAGGCGAAGGCGAAGGCGCGGGGGTAGATGCCGCCGCTCAGCCCGGCCGCTTCAGCAGGTCGCGGATCTCGGCCAGCAACTTCTCCGTCGGCGTCGGCTCCGGCGGGGCGGCGGCCTCCTGCTTCACGACGTGCTGCTGCAGCCGGTTCATCCCCTTCACCACCAGGAACATGCAGAACCCGATGATCGTGAAGTTGATGACCGTTTGCAGGAACTGACCCCACTTCAGGTGTGCGTCGCCGTACAGGTGCGTGCTCATGCCGGCGACGTTGAACCCGCCGGTCAGCACGCCGATGACCGGCATGAACAGGTCCGCGACCAGCGAGTCCACGATCTTCCCGAACGCGGCGCCGATGACGACGCCGACGGCCAGGTCGACGACGTTGCCGCGGAGGATGAACTTGCGGAACTCGTTCAGGAAACTGGGCATCGGGGGGCTCGGCTCACTTGGTCCCGAGGTCGATGGTGAGCGGCGTGCTGGTCGTCAGGTCCCACCCCTCGGGGACGTCCTTGGCGAACTTGAACCCGGCCTTCTTGGTGTACGGGTCGGGGGTCGCGCTGTGGACGTAACTCACCTTGTACTTGCCGGCCGGGATGGGGGCGCCGGACGGCTTTTGGACGGTGAAGGTGCCGTCCGCGGCGGCAAACGTGTTGTACGTGGTCTTGCCGTCGTCGGCCGTGAGGGTGATGGCAACCGTCTCGCCGGCCGGCACGGCGAACGGCGCCCCGCCCTTGACCACCTTGCCGTTGGCCGTGACCCCACCGGCCCCGCCGCACCCGGCCGCCATCACGACGGCCCCGAACAGGAAGACGCAGATCGCGCGCATGATGGCCTCGAAGGAGTGGTGTCGGGCCGGGCCCCAAAGACGAACCAGCCGCGGACCGGTCCGCGGCTGGTCGGGCTCGTCGCTCGCGCCGGGCGCGGGCGAGTTAGTTGAGCTGCAGCGACTCGCCGACGTTCCGGGTGCCGGCCGCCTGGTACGTGGCCCCGTCGATGCTGTCGCGGATGAACCGGACGGACCCGTCGTTCATGGCGAAGTT
>JBGAQM010000335.1:0-6801 GCA_044220735.1 Urbifossiella sp.
CCCGCACACGCTGAGGATCACGAACGCGAACGCGATCGCCCCACGCGCCGGGTTCCGCTGCGTGACGAGCACCACCCCGAACCCGAGGGCGCCGGCCGCGAACAGGCCGAACAGCGCCGTCTCGACGTAATTCGTGACCGGCCCGCCGAACGTGGTCAGCACCCACGCGACGGCGACGGCCAGCCCCGCGACGAGCCCCGCGACGCCGCCGGCGACGGAGCGGAGGCCGGGCTTCGGAAGCAGCAGGAACGCCCCCACCGCGGCGAGGCCGGCGGCCAGCGCGAGCTGTCCGGCGGCCGACGGGGGTTGCACGGCGAGGAGGGTCATGCGGGGCTCGTGCAGTTTTTCACAAGCGGTCGGGGTTCTTATAGGAACGGGGCGGGATCAGGCACACCCGTTGCCGCGTGCGGCTTCGCGTTTGGCAGTGCGCACCGCGTAACGCGATGCCGCAAGCGGCTACCCGGGCGGGGGTTCCGACGCCGCGCCGAGTTTCCCGCCGCGGCTGCGTACCGGGTCGCTCTTGGTCGTCTGGTCGAAGACGCTCAGCAGCTTCTCCTTGTCGAACACCATCTGCTCGCGGCTCGCCCCGGTGAGGTCGTACAGGCTGGTCAGCTCGATGGCGTCCACCGGACAGGCTTCCTCGCACATGCCGCAGTAGATGCAGCGCAGCTCGTCGATGACGAACGTCTCGGGGTACTTTTCGCGGTCCTTCCACTGCGCCGGGGCGGGCGCGGCCACGATGTCGATGCAGTGGGCGGGGCAGGCGGTGGCGCACATGTAGCACGCCACGCACTTCACCCGCCCGGCCTCGTCGCGGTTGAGCCGGTGGACGCCGCGGTAGTTCGGCGGCAGCGCCGGCTCCTGCTCCGGGTACTGCTCGGTGATCTTCTTCGAGAACATGTGGCCGAGGGTGGTCTTCAGCCCGTCCACCATCGCGGGGAGGTACAGCTGGTCCCAGAAGCCCAGCTTCGGGGCTTCCACCCAGCGCACGTCGTTCTCTGTCAGCGGCATCAGTGATCCCTCAAAAGCCCTGGGACGGCCGTCCCAGGGCGGTGGGTGTGATTCAGCGCCCCGCGTACGTCACGCCCACCGGCATGCCCGGCGGCAGCTTCCGCACCGCGCGCTTGGGGTTGGTAATCGACCCCGCCGCCCGCACCGCGATGCACCCCGCGACGAGGAACAGCCCCACCGATGCGGCGGTCAGCACCCACAGCGGGGCGCCGAACTGGAGGGCGAACACCACGCACACCACGTTCGCCAGCCCGAGCGGGATCATCACCTTCCACGCCAGGTTCATCAGCTGGTCGAAGCGGAACCGTGGAATCGTCCACCGTACCACCAGCGCGAACACGCAGTACAGGAACATCTTCGTGATGAGGATTCCCGCCTTGATCACCGCCGTTACGGTCGGGTCGCTCGACACACTTTCGAGCCCGAACAGCGACCACCCGCCGAGGAACAGGATCGACATCATGAAGCCGGCGGTGATGAGGTGGATGAACTCCGTCATCAGCAACAGGCCGAGCTTCATGCTCGAATACTCGGTGTGGAACCCGCCCACGAGTTCCTGTTCGGCTTCCGGCAGGTCGAACGGCAGGCGGCTCCCCTCGGCGTAGGCCGACACCATGAACAGGAGCGCCGCCAGCGGCTGGAAGAACACCAGCCACCAGGTGTGAGACTCCTGCCACGCCGCGATACGTTCGAGGTTCAGCGAACCCACGATGAGGAACACGCCGAGTACCGCCATGCCGAGCGGAATCTCATAACTGATGATCTGCGCCGAGCTCCGCATCGCTCCCAGCAGTGAGTACTTGTTGTTGGCGCTCCACCCGGCGAGGATCACGCCGTACACCGCGAGCGAGCCGAGCGCGAACACGTACAGCACGCCCACGTCCAGGCCCGGCGCGATGACGAGCTTCAGCTGTGAGCGGTAGTCGGCCTGCGCCTGGTCGAACGCGGCGACGGTCGGCTGCGCGTCGGGGGGCGGAAGCGCGCCGCCGACGGGCACGACCGCCAGCGCCAGCAGCGCCGTGATGACGCCGACGGCCGGCGCGAGGACGTAGAAGATGCGGTCCACGTGGCCGGGGATCACTTCTTCCTTGAGGAAGAACTTGCCGCCGTCGGCGAGCGGCTGCAGCAGCCCGAACGGGCCGACGCGGTTCGGGCCGACGCGGTCCTGAATCCAGGCGCTCACCTTCCGCTCGCCGAGCGTCAGGTACGCGACGAGGCCGAGCCCGCCGCCCATCACGGCGACGATCAGGACCAGCGCGGTCGTCAGGTCGAACTGCGGCATCTCGTTCTCGCACCTGTGCCGCCGCCAGGCTAAGCGCTGCCCAGCCGCCAAGCCGCAAGCGGCGGAAATCAGTCAGCCAACTTCACCCTGTCCGCCGGCACCTCGCCGCCCAGCGGCGCGAGCCACCCCACCGCCGCCGCCGCTTGGCCCGCACCGCCGCCGCCTGCGCCAGCCCGCGGCGGCCGAGCAGGTCGTAGCCCAGCTGCAACTCCGTCCGCGCCTCGACCGGCGGCCGCGCCGCCCGCGCGAACGGCTGCGCCAGCCCGGCGTGGTTCACGAACGTCCCTTCCTTCTCGAAGGAGGCCGTCCCCGGCAGCACGTACTTCGCCGCCGCCGTCACCAGCGACGGGAACAGGTCCTGCGCCACCAGCAGCGCCGGCGCCTTCCAGTCGCTCGGGATGCCGCCCTCCGCGTAGCCCGGGTCGGGGTAGCCGCCGGCGAACCACACCGCGTCCAGCGACTCGCGCGCCACGTCCGCGAACGGGATCACGCTCCCCTGCAGGTGCGCCAGCACCGCCCCCACGCCGCGGTGTTCGGACACCTCTCGGCGCGGATGACGAACTTCGTCGGCTCGACCGCGTTGCCCTTCACGTCCTTCGGGTAGCGGTCGTCCTCGCCGACCACCGGCACCGGCCCGAGCGTCAGCCGCACGTCGGCCGACAGGCTCTTGAAGTAGCTGCCGAGCAGGAACGCTTCTTCCACCGTGAGGTACGGCGACAGCACCGCGACGACGCCGCGCGGGTTCGCCTGCGCCGCGGCGGCGAGTTCCTGCTTCAGCAGCGGCGTGACCTGCGACCACGGCGCCGGCTGGAAGCGGCCGTCGCGCTTCACCTGCGGCCGTTGGAAGCGCTCGCCCGAGTTGGCGAAGTGGTAGCCGTAGCGGCCCTCGTCGCACATGAAGTAGCCCTGCGCCAGCGGGTTCTCCCGCGCCCGCAGGCGGTAGACGATGTCCTTGTTCACATCGACGTGCGTGCTGCACCCCGTGCTGCACCGCGAACAGACCTGATCGACCGTCTTCAAATACCACACGCGCTGCTTGTACAGGAAATCCTTGCTGCCGAGCGCGCCGACGGGGCACAAGTCCACCACATTCCCGGCGAGTTTGTTTTCGAGCGGCCGGCCGGGGAAGGTGTCGATTTCCTCGTGGTGGCCGCGGCCGTTCACCATCAGTTCCGCGGTGCCGCTGATCTCGCGGGTGAAGCGCACGCACCGCGTACACATGATGCAGCGGTCGGTGAACAGGGTGATCTTGCTCGACAGGCCCGGCTTGTTCGCCGGCTGGTTCTTCTCGTCCACCATGCGGCTTTCGGACCGGCCGTAGTCGTAGCTGTAGTCCTGCAGTTTGCACTCGCCGGCCTTGTCGCACACCGGGCAGTCGAGCGGGTGGTTCAGGAGCAGCCCTTCGAGCGTGTCGGCCTGCGCCCGCTTGGCGCGGTCGCCGGGCTGGCCGCCTTTCACGTAGTCGGCGGGGTACGCCAGCGCCGCCTGCGTCTGGTCGCGCTTGGCGTAGTCGCCGGTGACGACGACGGTGCCGTCCTTCACGGGCGTCTGGCAGCCGGGGAGCACTTTGGGCTGCATGACGACGGTGCCGTCCGGCTTGCGCTCGCCGACCTCGACGAGGCACATCCGGCACGACGCGACCACGGACAGCGCCTCGTGGTAGCAGTAGTGCGGGACGAACGTGTCCGCGAGGTCGGCGGCCTGCACGCAGTTCAGGCGGGCGGTGCCGATCTCGACCGGCTTGTCGTTCACGTACACGGTCGGCATGTGCGGCCCAGGTCGGGTTCGGAGTCTGGTGTCCGGTTTCCAACCGGCCTTGCGTACCCAGGCCGGTTGGAAACCGGCCCCACATTACCGCCCCAGCCGGCGGCGGAGTTCGACGGCGGTCAGCGTCTCGGTGCCGTTCGCGCCGGTCGCCCAGCCGCCGCGCTGGAGGGCGGCCGTCTCGTAGGCCCAGATGCCCTCGCGGGTGCGGGCCGGGACCAGCGTGATGGCGCCCTTCTGCACCAGCCCGAACGCCGGGCTGCCGCTCTGCTGGAGGGCGGCGAACGTCGCCTTCGGCGCCGGCATCTGGCCGCTCGCCCCGGAGGCGTTGTCGATGAAGATGCGCACGTCCTCCAGGTCCTTCTGCCCGACCGGCAGCGCCGGCTGCGGCGGGGCCGGCTGGTTGTCGATCTTCCCCTTCGGCTGCGGCGCCCCCGGCTGCGGAGCCTGCGGCTGCGGCTGAAGCACCGACGGCGGCAGGGCCAGGAGGTACGGCCGCAGTTCCTCCGGCTGGGTGCGCGTCGCCCGGCCGCCGATGACGGCAATGCCCGGCTGCTTGTCCGCGTCCACCTCGAAGGCGTACAGCCCGCCCGCCTCCGTCGTGCCGGTCAGCACGTAGGCGCCTTCGGCGACGCCGGCCAGCAGTTGCGGCGTGCGCTTCAGCTCCTCCAGAATCTGCGGCACCGTCGGCATCCGGCCGGTCTCCACCTGCATGGCGAAGATGATCTCGCCGATGTTTTTCAGCTCGTTGAGCGCCTGCGTGCGGCGGGCGGCCTTGCGGACGGCCATCGCGGCCCCGCCGCCGCCCCCGCCGCCGAGCGCCTGCACCGGGTTCACGACGCCGATCCCGCCGCCCGCGGCGATGATGCCGCCGCCGCCGTTCCCGCCGCCGCCCGACGGCGCCGGTCCCTCCGCCGGCAGGCCGTCCTTCTTCAGACCCGGCGCCGGGTCGGGCTCGACCGCGGCCGGCTTGGGCTTCTTCTTGCACCCGGCCAGCGCCAGGACGCACACCGCGAGCAGAGCGAACCGCCGCATGACACCACCCTCCCGGGACAGTGATCCATCGTCAGCGGAACCACGCCCGGGGCCGCGCCCCGGGCCGAACCATCACAACCCCCTGAGCCACCAGACCTTCCGCCCACCCACGCGGGCCGCGTCACTCCAACATAGATTCCTACAGTTGACTCAATGCTTCTGGGACGGGGTCCCCCTCTTTCTCAGAACCAAGTGTGCCGGCCTGAATGACCCCATTTGCCGGTCAGTGGGCCATCGCCAGCGCCTTCGCGTACTTGCTCTTCTCGCCGCTCCGCACCGCCGCCTCGAACTCGGCGCGGAACTTCCGCACCGCCGTCTTCACCGGCCAGCCGGCGCCGTCGGCCAGCCCGCAGATCGTCGTCCCCGGCATGATGCCGATGCGGTCGGCGACTTCGATCAGGATGTCGAGGTCTTCCTTGCGGCCGAGCCCGCGGCGGAGGCGGTCGGTGATCTTGAGCATCCAGCCGGTCCCCTCGCGGCACGGGGTGCACTGGCCGCAGCTCTCGTGGGCGAAGAACTGGCAGGTGTTGTGGAGCACGTCCACCATGCTGGTCTGGTCGTCGATGACGGTCACGGCCGCGGTACCGAGGCCGAGACAGCCGACCTTGCCGGGGCCGTTGAAGTCCAGCGGGATGTCGTACTCCGTCTTGCCGTCGGCGCCCTTCAGCGGGGCGTTCACGTCCACGTAGCCCATGCTGAGGCCGCCGGGGTTGACGGCCTTCGCCTTCCGCCCCTTCCACACGCCGCCGCCGTGGACCTCGACCAGCTCGCGGAGCGTGACGCCCATCGGCAGCTCGACGCACACCGGCTTGTTGACGTGCCCGGCGAGGGTGTACAGCTTCGGGCCGTAGCTGCCGGCGTCGCGGGGGTTGGCCGGGTCGGGCGGGACGCCGAGGCTCTTGAACCAGTCGATGCCGCGCTTCATCACCTGCGTGACGCAGGCCAGCGTTTCGACGTTGTTGACGATGGTGGGCTTGCGGAACGCCCCCTCGATGGCCGGGAACGGCGGCTTGATCCGCGGCCACGCCCGCTTCCCTTCGAGGCTCTCGATGAGGCCCGTTTCCTCGCCGCAGATGTACGCCCCGGCGCCGCGGTGCACGACGATGTCGAGGTCGAACCCGGAGCCGAAGATGTTCGTGCCGAGGAGCCCGGCGGCGTACAACTCGTCAACGGCGCCCTGCACCGCGCGGAAGGCGTCGCCGTACTCGTAGCGGACGTAGAAGAACGCCTTCTTCGACTTGATGGCGAAGCAGGCGAGCATGATCCCTTCGAGCACCTGATGAGGGTCTTTCTCCATCAGGATGCGGTTGTTGTACGTGCACGGCTCCGACTCGTCGGCGTTGACGCAGAGGTAGATGGGGCCGGGGTGGTCCTTGGGGAGAAACGTCCACTTGAGGCCGCAGGGGAAGCCGGCGCCGCCGCGGCCGCGGAGGCCCGAGTCCTTGACCTGGGCGACGACCTGTTCGGGCTTCATGTCCTTGAGGGCGCGTTCGGCCGTGGCGTAGCCGCCGTCGGCGCGGTAGCCCTCCAGCCGGTTGCTGTTCGGCTTCCCGATGCGGGCCAGGAGGATCGGTTCGTACGGCATCGGAATCGACCTACTTCGGTGGATCGTTCGTCGGCTCGGGGCTTGAGCCCGGAGGGCGACGGCGTGTAGCCCCGGGTGGAACCCGGGGCGGGCGTCGGCGTGGATCGTGTGGCGTGGCCCCTCG
>JBGAQM010000336.1:0-6911 GCA_044220735.1 Urbifossiella sp.
GGGGGCACCACCTGCGACGAGTCACTGGGGCGAACGCCCACCCTCCCCACAGGTCGTCACCGCGCCGCCGGGCGCGGCCCCTTCGTCGTCGCCAGCAGGCGTTGGAACTCGGCGTCGCCGCGGAGCGCCGCCAGGTCGGGGTCGGACTCGATGTACTGCTGCCCGAACCCGGCCCGCAGCGCCGTCGCCAGCAGCCGCAGCGCCTCGGGCTTGTCCGCGGGGTGGGTCGCGGCGGTGAGGGCGTACACGCACGCCACCTGGTACAGGTTCGGCCCGCGGGTGTCGCGCAGCAGCGCCTCCTGGGCGTCGCGGATCGCGTCGTCGCGCCTGCCGGCGCGGGCGAGCAGCACGGCGCGGCCGGCGAGCGCCCGCACGGCGTCGGGGTGGAAGCCGACCGCCCGGTCCATCACCGCCAGCGCGTCGGCCGGGCGGTTCAGGTGCTCCGCGAGGAGGTGCGCCTTCAGCTGCAACGCCGGCGCCGAAGTCGGGTTGAGCTTCAGCGCCTCGTCGGCGTCGGCCAGCGCGCCGGCGGCGTCCCGCGCCTTGCGGACCTCGCCGCGGGCCACCCAGCTCAGCTCGTCGGCCGGCGTCAGCTTCAACCCGGCGTCGCGGTCGGCGGCGGCCCCGGCCTTGTCGTTCAGCCGGTCGCGCACGGCCGCCCGCAGGAAGTGGACGCGGACCGGACTCACGCCGGCGGCCAGCGCCGCGGACAGGTCGTCGTGCGCCCCCTTCAGGTCGCCGGCGCCGTCGCGGAGGCCGGCGCGCAGCACGTACACCTCGCCGCGGGTCGGGTCGAGTTCGAGGGTGCGGTCGAAGTCGGCGCGGGCGGCGGGGAACTGGCGGAGACGGGTCAGCGCGACGCCGCGGTTCTGCCACGCCGGGGCGAAGTCCGGCCGCAGCGCCACGCACGCGGCGAAGCTCACGGCGGCGAGTTCGTTCTGCTCCAGCCCCAGGTGCGCCGTGCCGCGGACGAACCACGCCGACACGCTCGACGGGTCCAGTCGCGTCGCGTCGGTCAGGTGCGGAAGGGCGTCGCGCTGCCGGCCGACGCGGGCGTGCTGCGCCCCGACGAGGAACCGGTCTCGCGCCGACCCCGGTTCCGGCGGCGCCTCAACCGGATGGGCGCTGCCGCCCAGTCCGACGAGCGCCGCCCGCTGCTCGTGGACGGCCCGCGGCAGCCGGTCGCCGGCGAAGCGCGCGGCCCGCTCGTTCCACGCCCGCGCGCGTTCCTGTTCCGCCGCGCGCTCGGCCGGGAGCGTCGCGGCGCTCGCCTTCAGTTGCGCCACCTGGGCCATCAGGTAGAAGGCCTCACCCACGTCCTGCCGGACGCGCTCGCGCTCGGCGCCGGGGAGCGACCGCACGGCCGGCGATGACAACCAGGTGTCACCTTCGGCCGCGTCGTAGCGGGCGACCACGGCGCGGAGGCGGCCCAGGCCCTCGTCGAGCGCCGGCCACGAGCGCTGGCGGTCGTCGAGGAACAGCTGCGTGTCGCGGAACGCGGCGTCGTGCTCGGCGAGGCGGCCGCGGGCTTCGAGGCCGCGGGTGCGTTCGCGGACCACGCCCGCCGCCACCGCCCCGCCGGCGAGCAGCACTAGGGCCGCAGCAGCGACCGTGCCGGACGACGCGAGTCGCGGCCAGCGGCGGGCGAACTTCCGCACCCGCTCGCCGACCGACGGGTTCGCCGCGTGCCGCAGCGGGCGGTGCGCCAGGTGGCGGCGGACGTCGTCGCCCAGGTCCGCGGCCGACTGGTAGCGGTCGGCCGGGTTCGCCGCCAGGCACTTCCGCACCAGCGCTTCCACCGCCGGCGACACGGCCGGGTTGAGCCGGCGGAGCCGCGGCACCGGGCGGCGGCGGTCGGCGGCGGACGCCTTCAGCACCTCGCCGGACCCGCCGACCCGCGTGGGGAACGGCGCCCGGCCGGTCAGGAGTTCGAACACGATCACGCCGAGGCTGTACACGTCGCAGCGGGCGTCGAGGTCGGCCCGGCCGAGGCGGTAGGCGTCGATGTGCTCGGGGGCCATGTACGGTACGGTGCCGCCGACGACCGGCGCGACGCCGAGGCCGCGCCGCTTGGTGTCCTCGGCCAGGCCGAAGTCGAGGAGCATGGCCCGGCCGTCGTCGGAGAGCAGGACGTTCGCGGGCTTCAGGTCGCGGTGGAGGATGCCGCGGGCGTGGGCGTGGGCGAGGCCGTCGGCCAGCTCGCTGGCGAGCGTCAGCACGGCGTCGGGGTAGGCCAGGTCGGCGACGCGTCCCCAGCCGAGCGTCGGTTCCGGCGCGCCGACCCCGGCCGGGGCCGCCGGCCCCGACGCCGGCCCCGACCGCGTGGACGGCACCCCGACTCGCCCCTCGACCGTGGAGTGAAGTTCCTTTCCCGACAGCGGGAGTGTCGCCCGGTTGCGGACGTGGCGGACGACGTCGGCGAGGGTGGTGCGGCCGAGGTACGGCATGCACACCGCCTGGAACGGCCCGGCCCGGTGGAACGAGTACACCGGCACGATGTTCGTGTGCTGTAACTGCGCCAGCGCCCGAGTCTCGGTCGTGGCATCGAGCGACACCTTCAGCGCCACCGGCCGGCCGGACAGGTCGGCCTGCCGCGCCAGGTACACGCGGCCGTAGGCGCCGCGGCCGATCTCTTCTTCCAGCTTGAACCCGAGGAACTCGCCGCCGGCCCGGAGCAGCGCGGCGGCGGCGGCGGCGAGGTGGTTCGCGGCCGCCTGGTCGAACGGGTCGCCGCGACCGGCGCCGGCCAGCAGCACCGCGGGGATGGCCACCGACGACGCGACCGGCGGCGGGGTGTCGAGAATGTTCGTGGCGGGAAGGTCGTCGGGCTCGAACGGCCGGCGGAGGGTGGGCCGGTCGGCCGACGGGGTCGGGGAGTCGGTCGTGCTCATGTCGCACCGGCGGGCGGATGAGGGGTCGCGCCAACGGGTTGCGGGAAGGGCGTCGTGCCCGAGGGGCGATGGGCGAAGGGCGAAGGGTACCCGGCCGCCGGGCGGTCGGATTCGGCTGTACTCTACATCACGTTTGCGGAATGTGTCGGCTGTAGCGAGAAAATGGCCGGCCCGATCGCATTCTCCCGCCCACCTACCCACCGGGTCGCGGGAACATGTCACGCCGTCAGACCGACGCCAATCGAACAGATGGCGACTCGCACGTCCGAATTCCTGACAGATTCGTCCCCGCGTGTGCCATCCTATCCTGCACACCCCGCGGAGCCGCCGCCGTGACCGCCGCCACCCACCCGCCGCCCGCCGCCCTCGCCGCGTTCGGCCGCGGCGAACTCCCGCCCGACGAACTCGCCGGCGTCGCCGACCACGTCGCCGGCTGCGCCGACTGCTGCGCCGCCCTCCGCGACGTGCGCGACGACAGCCTCGTCGGCCTCCTCCGCGAACTCGGCACGCCGCCCGCCGCCGGCGACCGCACCAACGCCACCCCGCCCGGCAGCACGCCGTCGATCCTCGCCTTCACCGACCCCCGGTCCGCCCTCGCCGACCACCCGCAGTACCGCATCCTCGACCAGCTCGGCGAGGGCGGCATGGGCGTCGTCTTCCGGGCCGAGCACAAGGTGATGGGCCGCGTCGTCGCCCTCAAGGTGATGGCCCCGCACCTGACCGAGAAGCCGAGCGCCGTCGCGCGGTTCAAGCAGGAGGTGAAGGCCGCCGGGAAGCTGACCCACCCGAACATCGTCACCGCCTACGACGCGGGCGAGGCGGGCGGGCTGCACTTCCTGGTCATGGAGTTCGTCGAGGGGGTCAGCCTGGACAGGCTGGTGGCGAAGAAGGGGCCGCTCGCCATCCCGCAGGCGTGCCAGTTCGTCCGCCAGGCGGCGCAGGGGCTCCAGCACGCCTACCAGCAGGGGATGGTCCACCGCGACATCAAGCCGCAGAACCTGATGGTCACCCGCAAGGGGCACGTCAAGGTGCTCGACTTCGGCCTCGCCCGGTTCGCCCGCGACGCCGCCGACAACCCGCCGCCGGGGTCGGGCGAGTCGGCGGCGCACCCGCCGACCGCGGTCACCGGCATGAACATGATCATGGGCACGCCCGACTACCTGTCGCCGGAGCAGGCCCGGTGCGCCGCCGTGGACATCCGCGCCGACGTGTACTCGCTCGGCTGCACGCTCTACTTCCTCCTCACCGGGCGGGCGCCGTTCGAGACGGCGGGGTCGGTGTTCGACAAGATTCTGGCGCACGCCACGGAGGCGCAGCCGCCGCTGGCCGCGACCCGACTCGACGTGCCCGGCGGGCTGGAACTCGTGCTGGCGAAGATGACGGCGAAGGACCCGGCGGCGCGGTTCGCCACGCCGGCCGAGGTGGCCGCGGCGCTCGCGCCGTACGCCCGCGGCGAGGGGGCGGGGGCGCAGCCGGTGGTCGAGGCGGCGTTCGCCCCCGCGCCGGCGGCGGCCACGCTCGTTCCGGTCGTCACCCCGGCGCCGGTCGCCAAGCCGGCGCCGGCCGCGGAGTTCGTGCCCGAGCCGCCGGCGACCGAGGTGATCGTGTCGTCGCGGGCGCGGCCGGCGAAGCGGAAGAAGAAGGCGGCCCGCGGCAACTGGACGCCGGCCCGCCTGGCGGCCGTCGGCGGCGTGGCGGTGGCGGTGCTGATCGGCGGGCTGGTCGTGCGCTCAGCGTTGAAGAAGCCCCTGACGCAGACGGCCGCCACGACACCCGCCGCCGACCCGCCGCGCGCGACCGCCGCGACGCCGACGACAAGGACGGTAACGGCGAAGGCGACCGACCCGGCGGCGAACCCGTGGCGCGGGGCGCCGCCGCAGGTGCTGTTCGTGCTGCCGGCGAAGGGGCTGTACCCGCCGGACTACGGCCCGGTGCGCGAGCGGCTCGAAGCGGCCGGCGTGGGGGTGAAGGTGGCGGTCGGCCCGCGGCCGCCGTTCGGCCCGTTCGAGGCCGGGTTCTCGTACCCGAAAAAGGACGCGACCCCCGCCACGCCCGTCCGAGCCGACTTCTTTTTCGGCCCGGAGCTGGACCTGGGGCCGGTCCGCGGGATCGTGTTCGTCGGGGAGGACGTGGGCGAGTTCGTCCTGCCGCCGAAGGCGCAGGGGTTCGAGAAGGGCGGGGGCGGCGGCCCGCCGACGGCGAAGGCCACGGCCGACGTGCTCCGCCGGGCGCGGGCGCAGAACGTCGTGATCGGCGGCATCTGCACCGGCCAGTTGGTGCTGGCGAAGCACGGCGTGCTGGACGGCAAGACGGTGGCCCGCAGTACGTATTCCGAGCAGTACGGGAAGAATTGGGGCGTGCCGTACCCGTCGCCGCAGTTTACCCTGGACGACGCCCCGGTGCGGACCGACGGCCGGGTGGTGACCGCGGCCGGCCCCGAGCACGCGGCCGCGTTCGCCGACGCGCTCGTGGCGGCGCTGCGGGAGTAGTCACAGGTTCGTAGCCGCTTGCGGCTTCGCGCTACGCGGTACGCACCGCCAAGCGCGGAGCCGCAAGCGGCGAAGCCCCGAGCCATTCGGCGGTTGCTCCACCCTCATCAAACCCGCATAATGCCGTCACCGACACGTCGGGCGGGGGGACGCGGTGACCGGGAACGGCGGCAGTCACAAGCTCAAAATTTTCAGCGGGCGCGCCAACCGGCCGCTCGCCGAGGGGATCGCCAAGCACCTCGGGGTGCCGCTCGGGAACATCAACCTGGGCAGCTTCCCCGACGGCGAGACCATGGTCCGCATCGACGAGGACGTCCGCGGCCGCGACGTGTTCGTCGTCCAGCCGACGTGCCCGCCGGTCAACCAGCACCTGATGGAGTTGCTGACGATGCTGGACGCGTTCAAGCGCGCCAGCCCGGCCCGCGTCACGGCCGTGATCCCGTACTACGGGTACGCCCGCCAGGACCGCAAGGACACCGGCCGCGTCCCCATCACCGCCAAGCTCGTCGCCGACCTCCTCACCACCGCCGGCGCCCACCGCGTCCTCTGCCTCGACCTCCACGCCGCGCAGATCCAGGGGTTCTTCAACATCCCCGTGGACCACCTGTACGCCTCGAACGAGATCACCGCGCACGTCCGCTCGCTGAACATCCCGGCGAACGAGCTCGTGGTGCTCAGCACCGACGAGGGGAACGTCAAGAAGGCGCTGAAGTACCAGGGCCGGCTCGGCGGGCAGATCGCCGTCGTGGACAAGCGCCGGTCCAGCGCCACCGAGACGACCGCGGCCCACCTCATCGGCGACGTCGAGGGGAAGACCGTCGTCCTGTTCGACGACATGATCTCGACCGGCGGCAGCCTGGTGAAGGCGATCGAAATCGCCCGCAAGCACCGGTGCAAGAAGGTGTACGCCTGCGCGACGCACGGCCTGCTGGTGGACAAGGCGGTGAACCGGCTCCGCGACGCCGGCATCGAGCAGATCGCCATCACCGACAGCATCCCGCTGCCGGCCGAGAAGCAGCTGCCGAACATCAAGGTGATCTCGGTGGCGGCGCTGCTGGCGAACGCCATCCGCCGCATCCACGAGGACCAGTCGATCAGCGAGCTGTTCAACGACTGACGGCGGTCGTCTGTCGTCACTCGTCATCCGTCACTCGCGCCGATGCCCCAGTTCCCCGTCACCTGCCCGCGCTGCGACGCCGACCTGACGGTCGGCCGCGAGCTGATGAACCGCCCCGTCACGTGTGGGGCGTGCGGGAAGCCGTTCGTGCCGGTGATGGACCCCGGCGGCCGCGAGCCGGACGACCTGCCGCCGCGGCGGAAGCGCGGCGACGGCGGCCCCGTGCTCGGCGTCCTGTCGCTGCTCCTCGGGCTGGTCGGGCTGCTGTTCGGGGTGCCGTGCTGCTGCGCCGGCGGCCCGCTCGGGCTGGTGGCCAGCGGCGGCGCCGTCCTGTCCGGCCTGTTCGGGCTCCGCGGCCGCGACGGGCGGGCGCTGGCGATCTTCGGCCTGGTGCTCGGGGTGATCGGCCTGGGG
>JBGAQM010000337.1:0-6893 GCA_044220735.1 Urbifossiella sp.
GGGGACGCAATCGCAGGCAAGCGCGGCCGCGGCGGAACGCCGCAGCACGGTAGTCTCGACCGCGACGGACACCGTGGCTCAACCTCCCAGCGTCAACTCGGGGAAGGTGGTTTCGATCAGCGACCGGTGCCGCGGGTGACGGGCCACGAACCCGGCCACGCCCGCCAGCCCCGCCCGGAACTCCGGCCCGCGTACCGAGCGCAGCGCCGCCGCCACGATCGGCAACAGGTCCGCCGCCTCGTCGGGCTTCTGCCCCAGGCGGTCGAGGATCTGGCGCACGACGAACGGCTTCGCCCGCCCGCCGCGGCTCACGTTGAGCAGCACCGCCGCCCAGAGGAACCGCACGCGGTCGACGGGCAGCGCGTCGACGGCGCCGGCCCCACGCGCTCGCTCCTCCAGCATGGCGACGAGTCGCAGGCGGATGTTGTCGTGCGGCGATTCGAGCAGCCGCTGCCACACGACGGCGTTCTCTCTCGCGCGGTCGTCGGACTGGAGCCAGTCCCAGCCGGCGTCGCGCACGTCGGCGTGGCGGGCGTCCAGGAATTCGAGGACCCACGTCGGCAGGAAGTCGGGCCGCTCGCCGAGCACGCGGCACGCCCAGGCGACGAGAGCGGGCCGCAGCGGTTCGGCCTCGGCGTCGCGGAGCCCGAACACGGCCCGCACGTCGTCCGGCGTCGCCGGCCGCTTGTCCGTCAACAGGTGCTGGCCGAGGCGGGCCAGAGGGATCGGGCGGGCCATCGCGAGGCGTGCCGCGTCCGCGAAGGACACCCGCGCCGGCTTCACCACCCTGAGCATCAGCCCCGTGATGCGGTCCAACACCTCGGCTTTGGCCGCACCGAGGATCGCGAGCCAGCGCTCGACCGGAATCGCGTCCAGTCCCGGCAACTTATCGATGAGGTCGGCGGCGAGGTCGTTCAACTCGGGGAACGGTGACTCCAGCCAGTGCAGGAGTTCGTCGAGGGTCACCCGCGCGAGCCGATCGGGAGCGTTCTTGCGGAGCCACGCGATCGCCCACTGCCGGACGGTGCCGCACGCCGCGGTTAGCAGTACGAACGCGGGCTCCGGCGACCTCAGCCACAACTTGCGGAACATTGGCTCGGGCTGGAGGTTGGCCAGCGAGCCGTTCGCCGCGAGGCGCCAGCCGGTCGGCTTCGCCTCTAGCGCCGGCGAGAAGTGGAACAGGACGTGGACGAGCCCCCAGTTGTCGAGGAGTGCGAGGCCGTCGGCCACGTCGGCGTCGGCGTACCGCTTGAGCGCGGAACAAACGGCCGGGAGGTACCGCTCGGGGGCGTTGCGGCCGAGCTTGCGAAAGTATCGCCACGCCCGTCGGCGAAGGTAGTTCCGCGTTCGCATCGAAAACAGGAACTGGTGCTCGCCGGCCGCGAACGCGGCCTGATCGTGGCGCGGCAGGACGGTATTGCCAGGCGTGACAACCGCCTGTTCCTCGGTCACGCGGCCGGCGCGATAGTCGTATCGGCGGCGTGTCACCCGGCGGCGACGAACGGTGCGGTCGAAGGCGACGAGGTAGCGGGCCATCGTGTCGTCGTCGCCGGCGGCCTCGGCGAGTTTGAAGACGCGCTTGACGAGCGGTTCGTGCCGCGGCGCGTTGAGCGGCAACGACAGGTAGCGGTGCAGGAGGCGGCGGGCCTCGATGCGCGGGTCGGTGTACCACGTCTCGGCGAACACCGCGAGCGCCTTCGCCTCGTGGATGGCGCGGACGGCGTCCACGAATGTGGCGTCACCGGCGCGGAACAACTCCATCGCACGGGACCACCGCGGGTCCGGCGGCGGCGGCGGCGGGCTTTTCTTGCGGAAGAAGGCCATCGGGCGGGCCTACGGGGGGGGATTGTGGAGGATGGTACGTCCCGCCGCACCGCCCCGCAAGCGCCGTAGGCGGATTGCGGTTCGCATCCTTGGCCGCTGGTGGCTTCACCTTGCCCGACGGGAAGTCGCCAGCGGGAACCGAACCACTCACTCCGCACAGCAGGGGCAGCGGTCCGGTACGAACACCGTCATCGTCGCCGCGTACTTCACCTCCGCGTAGGCCGTCTCGTTCACCGGCGCCGGCACGGTGTGGTGCGCCACCACCAGGTAGTAGTTTCCCGCCTTCGGCGTGAACGACACCACGCCGTCGGCCGGCGTCGTGCGCTCGAACTCGGGGTCGTCGCCGTCCTTGAGTGTCACGCCGCGGGGCACAAAGCTCACCTTCACGCCCGGCAGCGCCTTGCCGTTGTGCAACAGTTTCACGCGGATCGGCGTGCCCGGCCCCAGCGGCGCGACCGGGTTCTTCACCGCCACCAGTTCGAACGGGTGGCCGAGCGCCTTGTCGAACCCGCCCCAGTCGTCGCGCACCTTGTCCAGGCTCGGACTCGCCAGGAAGTACGCCTTCGCGCTGCGGACCGCCCGCACCAGCTTGCCGTGGTTCACCACCGAGTCGGACGCCTGCGCCGCGACGTACACGCCCGGCACCGTCGGGGTGAACTTCGCGGTATGGAACCCCTCCTTCGGGGCGTAGCCGAGGTCGATCAGGTCCGGCCGGAGGTCGTACTTCTTGCCGTCGGGGGCGTGGACCTCGAACACGCCGACGGACGCGGCCGCGAGCTTGCCGGCGATCTTGAAGTCGCGGTGGTCGTTGCCGTGGTTGCCGAGCATCAGGTCGAGGTGGACGGCGTCGCCGGTGCGGACGATGTGCGTGTTCGTCTGCACCCAGGTGTCGTGCGCCGGGGCCGCGACTGCGACCGCAGCGACGACGACCAGCGGGAGTAGGAAGCGCGTCATGGGGCCGCTCGCGGGATTGTGGAAGGCGAGAACGGGCAGCGGGCGCGCCCGTTGCAGCGGGCGCACGCCGCCCACGATCAGAACCCGGGCACGACCTCGCCGCCGGCGACGGTGGCCATCGCCCGCCAGGTGTTGACGTCCACGGCGTTCGTGGCGAACCGGACCGAGCCGTCGGCGAGCAGGACGTTCACGCCGCCGGTGTGGGAGCTACGAGCGGCGACGAGCGCGTGGCTGTTGCTGGCGTTCTTGCAGTCCCACACCCCGGCCTGGTTCGGCGTGTAGTGGTGGTTGTAGATCGTGAACGTGAGGTGCCCGTTCAGCCAGCTGTTCGCCCGGTCGGCGACCCAGGTGCCGCTACCCGGGCTCAGGCACTGGCCCGGCATGTCCGGCGAGCGGCTCGACGTCAGGTACGTCACGTTTGTTGAGGTGGTGACCCGGAGCACGGGGAAGCGAGCGTCGGGCGGGGCGGCCCCGGACGGGGGCGGCGCCCCGTTGCCGAGCAGCGTCTCGGAGAACGCCGCCGTGTTCGACAGCCCGTCGGTCACGTCCGCGAACCGCCGCGGCGTGAGCTGGAACAGTCCGTCGCCGATGTTCAGGTGGACCGTGTCCGTCACGTTCCCAGCTGCGTCGCGCAGGGTGCCGGTGCCGTTGGTCACGAGGTAGTTCGTGCCCAGGGTGGCGGCGCCCGGCACCTGCCCGCCGGCCGGGTCGCTCGGGCACACCCCGAACGGCAACCGGGTCGTGCTCGCCGTCACGTTCGTTCCCGTCGTGATCGACACGTTGTAGTCCACGAGTTGCTTCAGCGAGTCCTGCTCGCAGTACGGCAGGAGCCGCGACAGGGCCGAATGCACCAGCGACGACGTGAGGCGGGCGGGCGGCAGCTTCTGTTCCGTCCCCTCGAAGTTGTGCATCGCCAGGCCGAGTTGCTTGAGGTTGTTTTGGCACTTGATCCGCGCGGCGGCCTCGCGGACCTTCTGCACGGCCGGCAGCAACAGCCCGATCAGGATGGCGATGATGGCGATGACGACCAGCAACTCGATCAGCGTAAAGGCGCGACGGCGGGACACGACAAACCCCCTCACGGGTTGGCGACGCAGCGGTGTGGGCATCCGGCGTGCGCAGGCGCGCAGCGGCCGGGGTACAGGACGACTCAGGGTAACGTGGCTGGTGAGGGTCAGCCGCGCGGCGGGGGGTCGGACGGGTCGGTGACGAAGTGCGATTCACCGGCGTCGGCCGGCGGCGGGAACGCCGTCGGGACGGGGAACGTGGGGGCGGCAGGCATGGCGGACGGCGGCAAGGACGGCGACTCGGCCGCCACGCTCGTGGGCGCCTCGCCGCGGCACTGACGTGCCTTCCAGGCCGCGACCCAAGTCACGTCGTCGGCCGGTGCGACGGGCATGGGCCGCTCCTTGGCCTTACACTTCGGGCAGGCGGGCGGTTCCGGCTCCGGTTCGGGCACGGGGCACGCCGCCGGCGCGGCACAGCAGCAACCGGGCGTCGTTCCGCAGGCGACGACGCAACCGCACGGCTTCACCGCCCCCGACTTCGACCGCAGGACCGGGTAGCCGAACGCCGCGACCGCCTGCGCCAGCACCAGCACGACCGCGAGGGCGGGTCGCGAGAGGCGCCGGAGGGTGCGGGGGAGGCGGGACATCGGAAGGCCGATCCGGTGGGTGCTGCTGACTGTAGGCCCGCCCCGCCCTCGCCGCAAGCGGGGGCCGGTCGGAATTCCTCCAGCCGGTCGGGGTTGACGCCCGGGCCTGGCGTCGGCATACGCCGTTTTCCGGGGGGTGGTACTGGGGGAACCCGATGGCCAGGGGCGTGTGGCTCGGCTGGGCGGCGGCCGTGTGCCTGACCGGGTGCGCGACGGCGCCCCCGGCGGACAACCCGACCAGCGTCCGCGCCGGCCGCGACGACTGCGAGAACCCGGTCCTCGTCTCGCCCGGCCAGCCGACCGCCGCGTCGTACCGCGAGGTGTTCGAGAAGTGCATCGACGTCGTGGACGACTACTTCCAGGTCGCCAACGCCAATCCGCACTACGGCGTGATCGTAACGAGCCCGCGGGTCGCGCCCGGCTTTGAGCAGATCTGGAAGGGCGGCAACCCGGACCCGCGCGAGCGGCTGCTCGCCACGCTGCAGACGATCCGCCAGACGGCCGTCGTGACGGTCCGAGTCGGCGAGCGGGGCGGCTACCTCGTCGAGGTGGTGGTCGAGAAGGAGTTGGAAGACCTGCCGCGGCCGAGCCGTCAGACGGTGGGCGCCGTGTTCCAGGAAGCGCCGACCGTGGACCGGCAGCTGGAAGTGGTGCCCGCGGCGGCCGCGGCGCCGGCGGCGGGGACGATGTGGTTCCGCGTCGGCCGCGACTTCGCTCTGGAGCAGCAGTTGCTGCGGCGCATCCAGTCCTGCCGCTGAGGCCGTCTCTCAGCCGGGCGGGGTGCGTCGCCCCAGTTCCGCGACGCGGTTCGACAGCTCGGCCACGAGTCCTTTCAGCGCCGCAATCTCGGCTTCCGCCACACCCAACCGGCGCTCGAACTCGCCCGTCGGTTCGGCGCGACCGCTGACCCGCGGCGCCTCCGCGTCGGCCGACACGTGGGCCTGTCGCGCCGACAGCCCCGCGGCCTCGTCCGGGCCGTGGAACCCGTGCGTCACCAGCGCCCCGCGCCGGTCCGGCGGGCCGAGGTGGACGACGAGTTTCCGCTCGGCCAGCGGCTTCAGCACGTCCTCCAGGTCGTCGAGCGTGTCGATCGCGGCCATGCGGCTGGCGCGGCCGCGCAGCTCGCCCTTGGTCTGCGGGCCGCGAAGCAGCAGTTCCGCGAGCACGGCGAGTTGCGGGCCGTTGCTCGTCCACACGTCGTAGAGGAGGTGCCGGAACTTATCGACGCGGCCGCCCGTGAGCCGGTTGACGAGCCCCTTCTTCTGTAACGCCGACAGCACTTCTTCCACCTCGTCGTCGCTCAGTTCCACGACCGGGTCACGGTTACTCTTCTGGTTGCAGCCGGTGGTCAGCGAGTTGAGCGTCAGCGGGTAGGCGTCGGCGGTCTTGGCCGTCTTCTGCTTCTCGACCAGCACGCCGAGGACGCGGCGCTCGTACTCGGGGAGCGGCTGCCACGGGGGGTTGGGGTCGGTGCTCATCGGCGGCCCTCGGGGTGGTGCGGGCACGTTGTTTTAGGGCGCCGGGCCGACTCCCGGTCGCCTTGATTCGCCCCGGACGACGGCTAGAATGTGCCGCGGCCCGACGCCCCCTTTCCCGCGCCCGTGCCGCGCCGAATCCTCGACCCCCTGCCGGCCCTCTCAGTGGTGTCGGTCCCGCGCCGGCCGCGGATTGGATGGCACGGCCCGCCGCGCATAGGATGGGGACAGACGACGGCCCCGCCGCCCCCGGCTCACCCCGACGCGGCGACCCCGGCCGACCTCCGGAGACGGCTCGATGTATGAACGCTTCACGGACCGGGCGCGAAAGGTGATGCAGCTGGCCAACCAGGAGGCCCAGCGGTTCAACCACGAGTACATCGGCACCGAGCACGTCCTGCTCGGGCTCGTCAAGGAAGGCTCGGGCGTCGCGGCGAACGTGCTGAAGAACCTGGACATCGACCTTCGCAAGATCCGGCTCGAGGTCGAGAAGATCGTCCAGCACGGGCCCGGCGGCGACCAGGTGGTGATGGGCCGCCTGCCGCACACGCCGCGGGCCAAGAAGGTGATCGAGTACTCGGTCGAGGAGGCCCGGAACCTCAACCACAACTACGTCGGCACCGAGCACCTCCTCCTCGGCCTGCTCCGCGAGCAGGAGGGCGTGGCGGCGCAGGTGCTCATGAACCTGGGTCTCAAGCTCGAGGACGTCCGCGAGGAAGTCCTCAACCTGTTGGGGCACAACATGCCGAACGAGAGCGAAGGCGAAGGCGGCCGCGGCGGGCGCGAGGGCGGCGGCCGCGAGGGCCGCGGCGAGGGCGGCGGGGGCGGCGGCGAGCGGTCGTCGCGCACCAAGAGCAAGACCCCGGCGCTCGACAGTTTCGGCCGCGACCTGACCGAACTGGCCCGCACGGGCAAGCTCGACCCGGTCATCGGCCGGGCGAACGAGATCGAGCGCGTGATTCAGATCCTGTCGCGCCGCCAGAAGA
>JBGAQM010000338.1:0-6872 GCA_044220735.1 Urbifossiella sp.
GGCGGGACCACGATGAAGGCGGCCGTCGTCGCCGACGACGGCACCCCGCGGTCGAAGCCGGTCGTCATGGACACCAACCCGGAGCGCGGCCAGGACGCCGGCCTGGAGACGATGTGCGAGACGATCCGCCGCGCCGTCGCCGCCGCCGGGCTCGACCTGAAGGACGTCGCGGCCGTCGGCGTGGCCACGCCCGGCCTCATGGACATCAAGGCCGGGCTCATCCTCGACCCGCCGAACCTCAAGCCGTGGAAGAACGTCCCCGTCCGCGACCACATCCAGGGCGTGTTCCGGATCCCGACCATCTACCAGAACGACGCCAACGCCGCGGCCTACGGCGAGTTCTGGGTCGGCTCCGGGCAGGAGGCCCGCAGCATGGTGCTGTTCACCCTCGGCACCGGGGTCGGCGGCGGCATCATCATCGACGACGTGATCCTGTCGGGCGAGCACAGCCACGGCGGCGAGCTCGGGCACCTGCGGATCGAGCTGCCGGACCGCGGCCGGCTGTGCGGGTGCGGCGCCCGCGGCTGCCTGGAGGCCTACGCCAGCGCCACGAACGTCGTCCGCCGCGCCCGCGAGGAGCTGGCGGCGTACCGCGGCCCCACGAAGCTGCGCGACTACTACACCGCGAACGACGACGTGCTGACCGCGAAGGTCGTGTTCGAGTTGGCCGTCGCCGGCGACGAGCTGGCGCTGAAGGTCGTGGACGACACCGCCTTCTACCTGGCGCTCGGGGCGACGGCGCTGACGGCGGTGGTGGACCCCGAGATGGTGGTGTTCGGCGGCGGGATGGTGGCGGCGGGCGAGTGGTTCCGGTCGAAGATCGACGCGCAGGTGAAGCGGTTCGGGCTGCCGTTCCCGACGAAGACGCTGAAGGTCGCGTTCGCGTCGCTGGGGTCGGACGCGGGGTTCATCGGCGCCGCCGGGTGGGCGCGCGCCGTGACGCGGGGGAAGGCGTGAGGCGATCCGGGGTTTCGCCGCTTGCGGCTTAGCGCTGGGCGACGCGAAGCGGCAAGCGGCAACGACCCTTTACGTCGGCGCCCGGAACGCCACCTGCGCGCTCGTCGCCAGCGGCCAGCACTTGTACCGCCCCAGCACCTCGAAGCCCGCCGCCCTCATCACCCCCACGAGCACCGCGGTCGGAACCGTGGGGCCGTCGTCGAGCACCGCCAGCCCGCCCGGCGCCAGCACCCGCCGCACCTCCGCCGCCACCCGCCGCACGGCTTCGGCGTCGAGGTGGTGCCCGATCACGCCGCTCGAATTCACCACGTCGATCGTCCCGTCGGGTATCAACAACCCGTCGGGGTCGCGGAGCAGCTCGGTGATCCCCTGGCAGACGACCCGCACGCGCACGCCCGGGGCGTAGGCCCGCCGGCCGGCGACCTCCGCGAGCGGGGCGGCGAGCTCGTAGCCGATGACCTCGGACCCCGCGGGGGCGCACGCGGCGAGGACGCGCGTCGAGGTGCCGGTGCCGCAGCCGAGGTCGAGGGCGCGCCACGGTCGCGGCGGGACGCGGCCGGCGAGCGCCCGGGGGATGGTGCGGCGGTTGGCCCAGTCCTGCCGGCCGTTCACCGCGTCGAACTCGGCCGCGGACATGGCGGCGTACCCGGCGGCGACGGCGGCCGGGTCGGTCGAGCGGAAGCGGACGCCGCGGCGCGCCAGGGCGCGCTCGGCCCGCCACTGCCGCCAGCACACGACGAGGACGTTGGGGTCGGACATGGGAAAGGGGTGGGCGGTCAGCCGGAACACCCCGGACGCCGGCGCGGGCGTCGGCTGCGGCCCGCGCAGGTAGTGCGACCACAGCGCCGCCGCCGGCGGGGCGAAGGCGTACCAGCACACGAGGATCGGCACCGCCACCCGCGGCACGGCCATCACCACCGCCAGCGCGAACACCACCACCAGCAGCAGCTTCCGGTTCCGCCCGCGGCGGAGTAGCTGCTTGAACAGGTGGGCGTACCGCACCCGTGACACCATCAGCAGCGCCACCCCGAACGTCACCAGCGGCAGCAGCCGGGCCGCCCACAGGTCCATCAGCTCCGCCGACGGCGACGGCGTCGCGTCCGACACCAGCTGCGGCCCGAACAGCGCGATCGGGAACGACGCCACAACCGACGCCGCGGCCGGCGACGGCAGGCCCGTGAACCCCTTCGCCTTCTCCTCGGCCGCGACCTCGGGCGCCGGCGGCGGCTCCACGTTGAACCGGGCCAGCCGCAGCACCGCCCCCACCACGTACAGCGACGCCGCCACGAACAGCAGCCGCGACGGGATGCCCACCTGCTCGAACTTCGCCAGCGCCAGCATCAGGAACGCCGGCGCCGCCCCGAACGTGATCGCGTCGCACAGCGAGTCGAGCTCGGCGCCGAACTTACTCGTCTGCCCGGCCCACCGGGCGGCGGCGCCGTCGAGGCCGTCGAACAGCATCCCCAGGAAGATTAGGCACCCGGCGGCGAACAGGGCGGTGGCCGGCTCGTACCCGGCCCAGCCGGACGCGAACGCGATCGCCCCGAACCCGCACACCGCGTTGGCGAGCGTGAGGAGCGTCGGCAGCACGGCGAACGCCTTCGGCCGCGGCCGCCGCCCGCGCAGCTTCAGCTTCATGTCGCCCCCGGCGTGGTGTACTCGGCCAGCACCGAGAGACCCGCCTTCACCTTGTCGCCGACCTTCGTGACGATTTTGAGCCCGGCCTCGCGCGGCATCACCAGCTCCGTGCGCGACCCGAACTTGATCATACCAAACCGCTCGCCGCGGCCGACGGCGTCGCCGGGCTTCAGCCAGCACACGATGCGGCGGGCGATGGCGCCGGTGATCTGGCGGACGACGTAGCGGCGGTACGGCGGGGCGTCCTCCTGCATCCGCACCGCGAGCTGCTCGTTCTCGCGCGCCGACTCGGGGCGGATGGCGTTGAGGAACTTCCCCATCTTGTAGCGCAGCCCGACCACCCGCCCGGCCACGGGGGCGCGGTTGAGGTGGCAGTTGAAGATCGACAGGAAGATGCCGATCTGCACCGCCGGCCCGCCGACGAACTCGTCGTACTCCAGCTCCTCGATGAGCACGACCTTGCCGTCGGCCGGGGAGATGACGAGTCCCGGGGCGGCCGGCACGGCGCGCTCGGGGTCGCGGAAGAACCACACGACGAGCAGCCCGGCCACCCACAGCGCCGCGGCCAGCGCCCAGCCGGCGGCGGGCAGGAGGCCGTCGTCGGCGGCGGCGGACAGCCACGCGGCCAGCGCCGCGGCGGGGCCGAAGGTGAGGAGCGAGAACACCAGCAACTCGGCGAGGCCGGCGCGGGCGAACGGGATGCGGTCGCGCCAGCGGAACGGGTCGTCCTGCGGCTCCCAGTGGTAGCCCGGCTGGTTGCGGTAGAACTTGAGGTCGCGCGGGTCGAGCACCTCGAACGGGCACGGGTTCGCGTCGCCCTTGCGGAGCGCGGCCATGCGGCGGACGTAGCCGGGGCGGAACGTCTTCAGATAGGCGCGGCGGACGCGGCCCCAGGCGAGTTCGAGTTGCATCACGACGCCGCCGCCGGGCTGGATCGTCGTGAGCTTGGGGTCCATCGGCTCGGGCGGGAGCGGGGCGGCGGACGACATGCGGGTTCCGAGGGGGTAGGAGCTCGGTTCCGTTGCCGCTTACGGCTTCGCGTCGGGGGTTGCGATCCCCGTGACGCGAAGCCGCAAGCGGCAACGGAGCTGAGATTCAGTCCGTCCGGGTGAACGGCAGCACCACGGCCGGCGGGAAGTTCCGCCACACCCGGCGCGGCGCGTCGGGCCGGAAGCCGGTCGCGTCGAACCGCCGCCACGCCTTCTGGGAGTAGGTGAATTGTACGAACCGCCGGCCCGGCCGCAGCGCCCCCGCGACCGACCCGAACACCCGCCGCGGCAGGTCGCCCGGCAGCACCAGCAGCGGCAGCCCGCTCACCACCGCCGCCACGTCCGACGGGGTGCAGCCCAGGGCCGCCAGGTGCGCGTCCAGCCGCGACGCGCAGCCGTTGAGCACGGTCGCGCCCGGCACCGCGGCCCGCAGGTGGCCCGCGAACCGCTCGTTCAACTCGACCGCCACCACGCGCGACGACGGGAAGCGGCGCACCAGTTCCCGGGTGAACACGCCGGTGCCCGGCCCGAGTTCGAGGATCACCTGCCCGGGGGCGACGGGGCCGACGGCGTCGGCCATGGCGCGGGCGAGGACGGGGCCGCTCGGGCCGATGGCCCCGGTGACCCGCCAGCGCCGAACGATCTCGCCGTAGAACAGCAACGTCTCGCGCATCGGGCGGACTCTCCGGGGGCGACCGACTGTTTTATCGCGCCGCGGCCCCCGGGCGAGGGCGCGCGGCCGGCAAGACTAGTACAATCCGCGCGCCGTGCTGGACGCCCGCCGCGCCCGCCGGGATACTGACCCCCGCCCGTTCCCTCCCCGGAGCCGTACATGCGCGCCCTCGCCGTCCTCTTCGCCGCCGCGACCGCGGCACTCCTCCCCGCCGCCGCGCAGCCGCCCGCGCCGGAAAAATTCTCCGACGAGGGCTTCGTCTCCATCTTCAACGGCAAGGACCTGACCGGCTGGAAGGTGTCCGCCAAGACCGGCCACAGCCGCACCAGCGGCAACAAGAGCGGCGGCCTGTGGGTGGTGAAGGACGGCGCCATCGTCGGCAGCCAGGACGTGCCCGGGAACGGCGGCATCGTCATCACCGAGAAGCCGTACGGCGACTTCGAGGTGGCGCTGGAGATGAACAACGACGACGGCCCCGACAGCGGCCTGTTCCTGCGCAGCACCGACACCGGCAAGTGCTACCAGGCGATGATCGACTACCACAAGGGCGGCAACCTGATGGGCGTGTACGGCGAGGGGATCGGCGGCCGGCCGCACGTCCGCAACTTCGACTTCGGCAAGGACGTGACCGAAATCGTCGTCCCGAGCAAGCAGACGCCCGACTACAAGAGCCCGGTGAGCGCCGCCGACTGGAAGGCGTTCTGGAAGCACGGCGAGTGGAACGAGCTGCGGGCGCGGGTCGAGGGGAACCCGCCGAAGATCACGACGTGGATCAAGGGGGTGAAGTTCCTGGAGTACCAGGACACCGAGAAGCGCCTCGGCGACGCCGGCGGCATCGCGCTACAGGTGCACGGCGGCGGCGACTACACGAAGCAGTTCGTGCGCTACCGCAACATCCGCGTGAAGGAGCTGGGGAAGAAGTGACGGGGTTGGCGCCGCGGCGCGCATCCGCGAGCGGCGACGCAGGTGGATACGTTGCCGCTTGCGGCGTAGCGTCGCCCAGCGCGAAGCCGCAAGCGGCAACCCGACCATGACCTCTCACCCGTGTCATTCCGGCGCGCCGTCGTCCACCAAATACAGCGCGGCCAGTCGCGGGAAGCGGCGGCGCTGCTCGGCGGCGTCCTCGAAGTCCCAGTCGTCGCCCTCCGGCGGCGGCGGCGGGGCGTCCTTCTCGGCGCGGTCCAGCTGCTCGTAGAAGTCGCTCATCCCCGTCTTCGCCTCGTACACCCGCACCGCCGCGGCGTCCAACCCGAACCCGTCCACCGGGTCGCCGTCGAGGATGTCCGCGAGGGAGTCGGGGTGCTTCAGGGCCGCCTCGTAGGGGTGCCGGCCGCGGCCCACCAGCCACGCCCGGAAGTCGCGGAAGGCGTCGTCCGAGCAGCCGCCCTGGACGAGGTACGCGGCGCCCCACAGGTCCAGCCGGTTCGCGGCGGCGACCGCCTCGTCGAACCGCGCCTGGAACGCCACCACGGCGAACCACGGCAGCGCGTCGAGCTCGGCCTTCAGCGCCTCGAAGTGGTCGGGGCCGTCGGCCCGGTACGCGGACTCGAGAATCTTCCAGAAGTGCTTCCACTCCATCGCCCGCCCTCCCGCCGCGTCACTCGTCCCCGTCAAGATACGCGGCGGCGAGGCGCGGGAGGCGGCGGCGGACCTCGGCGTCGTCGTCGAAGTCCCAGCGCGGGGCGAGCGGCGGCTCGGCGGGCCGCGTCGGGTGGCGGAACCGCAGCGCGCGGTCGAACGCCTCGTACCCGTCGTCGTCGCGCTCCCGGCGGGTGGCGCGGAACCAGGCGTCCGTCCCGGGGTACACCTCGGCCTCCACCTCCGTCTCGCCGTCGAGCACCTCGGCCAACGTGTCCGGGTCGGCGAGCGCGGCGTCGAACGCGGCGCGGCCCTGGAGGATGAGCCACCAGCGGAAGTACTGGAAGCCGTCGTCGGAGCAGCCGCCGTTGACCAGGTACGCGGCGCCCCACAGGTCGCGGCGGTAGGCGCGGGCGCTGGCCGCGTCCCAGAGATGAACGAAGTCGAGGACGTCGGGCTCGGGGAGCCCGGCGAGGCGGGCGGCGAGCTTCTCCGCGTGGGCGTCCGCGTCGTACTGGCGGGGGCGGGCGGCGGCGACGTGCGCCCAGAATTCGGCTTCGGTCATCGCCGCACCCTACCCCCGGTCGGCGGTCACGACCAGCGGGAACTCGGCCTTGCCGACGCGCACGTCGCCGTGGCCGATCGACACTACCCCGGCGGCGGGGCCGGCCGGCGCCTCCCACGGCACCAGCAGGTCGAACTCGGCCCGGCACGGGCTGCCGTGCCATTCCACCGTCCGCAGCGGCGTCGTCACCGACACCCCGGCCACGGACAGGTGAACGGCCAGCGCCTCGCCGCGGCCGACCTCGCGCGCCAGCGCCCCGGCGCCGAGCAGCACGGCCGCGTGGTCGAACGCCCGGGCCAGCGTGGCGACGCTGCCGGCCGCGTGCGGCGGGAACAGGAACACCGTCACCCGCGGCGCCTCGCTCCGGGCGGCCGCCCGCGGGCCGTACACCCGCACCCACAGCGTGTCCGTCGACGGCTTCCAGAATAGCACCTTCCGCCGCACCCGCTTCCACACCGCCGACCCGGCCGGG
>JBGAQM010000339.1:0-6824 GCA_044220735.1 Urbifossiella sp.
CACGCCGAGCCACGACCGTACAACAGCGGGGCGAGATGTCGTCCGCCCGGGAGTCTTCGATGCCGGTTTACGCGATCGTGTTCGGCGCCCTGCTCACCGCCCTCGGGGCGGTCGCCTACTTCAACCCCGACCTCCTCGCCGGCGGCAAGCCGAACCAGGTGTCGGCCGCGTCGCCGGCGTTCGTGGGGCTGCCGATCGCGCTGGCCGGGCTGCTGTCGCTGGCCGCGCCGGGCGCCCGCAAGCACGCGATGCACCTCGCGGCCGTGCTGGCGCTGCTCGGGGTGGTCGGCGGGTTCGTGCCGGTGGTGCTGCGGAAGTTCGACGTGAACACCACCGCCGTGCAGGTCGGCCTCGGCATGACCGGGCTGTCGGCGGTGTTCCTGTTCCTCTGCGTCCGCTCGTTCATCGCCGCCCGCAAGGCCCGCCAGGCGGGCGGGTCGGCGGCGTGACCGGCGGGCCGCGTCACTTCTCGAAGCCGGCGAGCCAGTGGGCGACGATCGCGCTGTAGTACGTCGGGCCGGCGCCGGACGGCTCGCCGGGCCCGACGCCGCTGCCGCCGTCGGCGTTGCGGCACGACGCCAGGAACGCCCGCAGCCGACCCGGGTACGACGGCCGCTGGTCCAGCAGCACCAGCGCCCGCATCACCCGGTACGTCGTCTCCAGGTCGGACGCCTTCGCCCCGGCCTTCCCCCAGCCGCCGTCCTCCCGCTGGCCGCTCGTCAGGACGCCCCGCATGATCAGGCGGTCCTGCTCGCTGACCCGCCCCCCGAGCCGCGCCACCAGCGCGACCGCCGAGCCCGCCGTGCGGGCGCCGCCGTCGCGGGCGTCGGGCAACTCGCCCTTCACCTGGTCCCACGCCAGGTCGATCCACGGGCGGACGCTGAACGGCGCGTCCGTCACGCCCCACGCCTCCACGCCCGCGGCGGCGATCCGTACGTCCTCGAACGTCTTCGCGTTCTCCTTCAGGTAGTCCAGCGCCTTGCGGTAGTGCTCCTTCGGCACCTTCAACTCGACCGCGGCCATGACGCCGACGCTGGTGAGGGTCACGTCCGCCTTGCCGCCGGGGGCGTCGGCGAAGCCGCCGGTCTTGGGGTCGAAGCACGCCATCACGAACGCCGCGTGCTTGTCGGCGTGTTCCGACTTGCCGCCGGTGTACTTCAGGGTGCGGATGCTCGCCGACGTGGCCCGCAGGCCGGGCTTGCCGCCGGCGGCCGCGGCGAACCCGCCGGCCGGGTCTTCGAGCTTCAAGACGTACCGGGCGGCGCCGAGCTTCGCCTCGACGGCGGCGACGACCTCGGGCGTCTGGGCGCGGGCGGCGGGGGCGGCGAGGAGCACGAGCGCGAGCGCGGCGGGACGCATGGGAGGCCTCCGCGGGTGGGTCGGGTTAGAGTAGCGAACGCGGCCGCGGGCCGGGTGTTGGCGCCGGGCGTTTCCCGCATCTGGGGTTGGCGCCCGGCCGCGGATGGCGTTTGCTGAGGGGACCACCCCGAGGGCCGGCCGCGATGGGCATGCAGGACTACACGGCGAACCAGCAGAAGATCATCAAGCGGTACTACGAGAACATCGACCAGATCGCGCTGCAGCGCCTCGCGGAGTTGGTCGGCGACCTGTACCTGGCGACGGGCAAGAAGCAGGCGAAGGTGTGGGAGTCGGCGGTGTCGTGTATGCAGAAACTGGGCGTGCCGCAGACCCGCATCGACCACCTGCTGGCGCAGAAGAAGCCCGAAATGGTGGCGACGCTGGTGAAAGAGTTGAGCGGCAAGGAGTGAGGTAATGGGCGAGTCCGCTTGCGGCTTGGCGTTGCCCAACGCCAAGCCGCGAGCGGACTCACCCACGACCTTATCCGCGCGTCGTGACGTAGCCCCGCAGCAGCCCGCCGAGCTCCTTGACCCAGCCGCGGAGGCCGGCGAACTCGGTGCGGTCCACGGCCGCCTCGCGGGCCACGAGGTACACCGCGTCGGCCGCGGGGCAGGCGGCGTCGCGGTCGGGCAGCACGCCCCACACGCCGCCGTCGATCAGCACCCAGTCGTACCACTGCCGCAGTTGCTCGGCGAGCCGCGGCAGGTCGTCGGCGATGCCCGCGGGCGGCGCCGCCGGGTTCCCGCCCGCGGCCAGCACTTGCAGGTTCGGCACCGCCGTCGCCTGCGCCGCCCACGCCAGCGGCACCGTGTGCGCCAGCACCTCCACCAGCCCCGGCGCCGGCTTCAACCCCATCATCCGCGCCACCCCCGGCCGCGTAATGTTGGCGTCGGCGATCAGCACGCGCCCGGCCGTCTCCTTCGCCAGCGTGACCGCGAGGTTCAGCGCCACCGTGGTGGTGCCCGACTCCCCGGCCGCGGCGGTGAAGAACAGCACCCGCGGGGCGTGCTCGGCGAACTGCGCCTTCACCTCGTCGCGCAGCACCCGGTACTCGCCGCTGACCGGGTGGTCCGGGTGGTGGTACGCCACCAGCGCCGCGTCGGGGCCGTCGCTCGTCTCCGGCGGGCGGGCGCGCCCGGAGAGGTCGTGGAAGCTCACCGACAGGTAGCGCGGCGTGTCGGACGCGAGTCGCGGGAACGGCCGCGGGTCGGGCGCGGGTGCGGGTGCGGGTGCGACTTCGGCCTTTGCGGTCGCGGGCAGCGGCGGGAACTTCACGACGGCCGGGCCGGGCGAGAACACCGCGCCGCCGGGGGCGCCGACCTCGACGAACGGCGCGTCGTCCGTGGTCGGGATGAACTCGTCGGCCGGCGCGGGGCGCGGCGCGGCCCACGCGACGGACGGCGCGCCGCCCCCCGCGTCGCCGGGCGCCCGCGACGACGGGCCGTTCCACGCGCTGTACATCCGGCTCATTCCCTGCCCCCGTGCGGCCTGGTCCGACCCCGGCTCCCCCTGCCGTCAGGCCGACCGCTTCCGTGCCGCCTTTTGCTTCGTCCCGCGCCCCGGACCGCCATCACCGGCCGCCGGCCGCGCCCGTAAGGTTTCCCCCGCCCGCCGCTCCGCCGGCGCCGGTTCCGCCGGTTCGTCCGGCACGGCGATGCCCAGCCGCCCCAGCGCCTCGACCGCCGCCTCGGCGTCCACCGTGTCGCTCCCCACCGCGGCGGCCAGCTCGCCGGCGGCGGCGGCGGCCTGGTTGAGCACCCGCGGCACCCCGCCGCAGGCGCGGGCCAGCAGGTCGAGCGCCTCCAGGTCGAACACTTCGAGCGGGCGCCCGCCCGCCGATTCGATCTGATGCCGCAGGTACTTCACGGACTGATCGACGGTCAGCGGTTCGAGGTGCGGCCGCGCCGCCACCCGCTGCGCCAGCGCCGCGTACGCCGGCTTCGCCAGCGCCTCGCGCAGCGGCGGCTGCGCCACCAGCACGGCCACCGCGGCGGCGCCGGCCGGCGTGTCGAGGTTCGCCAGGAGCCGCAGCTCCTCGAGCGCCTCCGCGGTGAGGTGCTGCGCCTCGTCGATCAGCAGCACGGTGGGCAGCCCGCCCTCGGCCGCGGCGAGCAGGTGCGCCGTGACGGCGAGGCGGAGTTCCTGCCGTCGGCAGCCGCCCGAGCCAGCGGCGGGCGACGAGCGTCTTGCCGGTGCCCGGCAGCCCGTCGAGCAGCACGAACGGCTCGCGGCGCGACAGCGCGGCGTCGAGTTCGGCCGCGGCCGCCTCGTGCGGCGGGGACGCGAAGTACGCGCCGGGGTCGGCCGCGGGGCGGAACGGGCGGCGGGCCAACCCGAAGTGCGACCAGTCCACGTCGCCACCTTTTTTCACGAGCCGTGAACCCGGCGTAATACCCCGTCGGGTTATCGGCGTGGGTCCGGGCGGGGCTTGAGGCGCAAGTGGTTGGCTCGCATGTGATGCGCAGGTCGTGCCGGTTTTTCCTTGGATTTTCGGCGCGAACGGCATTCAAGTTCTCTCTTGGCGCCGCGTTGCGTCTCGGTATAGTTTCGTCACTCAACCCAACCCGCCGCGGGGCGGACGCACGGAGGCAGCGCATGAGCAGGACGCTCAGCCTGGTCCACGGCGGCTTGACTGCGGCGCGCGACCTGGCGCGACGCGGCCGCCGGCCCGAGGCTCTGACCCGGCTCCGGCAGTTGCTCGCCACGGCCGACGTGCCGCCGGCGACGGCCGCCGAGGCGCACCGGCTGGCGGCGGAACTCCTGATCGACCGCGACCGCTTCGGCGCGGCCCGGCGGCACCTGCGTGCCGCGCTCGGGCTGGAGCCCCGTTGCGCCGCGGCGTACTACCTGGCCGGGCTGGCGTCCGAGCGCGACCCGGCCGGGAACGACCGCCGCGCCGCGGTGCGGTTCCGCCGGGCGAGCGAACTGGAGCCGACGAACGCGAACTACCGCGCCGCCTTCGGCCGGGCGCTGGTGCGGGCGGGGCTGGTGAACGCCGGCGCGCGGGCGCTGGAAGCCGCGGCCGACGCGGCCGACCTGACGGTGCTGCGCGTGGCGGTAGACGGCCTGCTCGAGGGCGGGCGCTTGATTGCGGCGCGGCGCGTGGTGCAGAAGGCACGCTTTCTGCGACCGGCGTGTGCGTCGGTGGCGGGGTTGTGGAACCGGGTGCGGTTCGAGGCGGCGCGGCGGTCGCAGCGGAGCCACAGGGGCGCGCAGGATGCGCACGCGGCCAGGGAAGGTCGCCCCCTGCTCCCGTTCCTCCGCGTCGTGGGTGGTACGGAGGCGTGGCGCGGCGACGTGGTGTCGGTGCTGCGGCCGCACTTCGCGCGGCTGCGGGCGACACGCGGGTGATCGGAACAAGGCGAACGGCCGGCGTGAGCCGGCTGGTCGTTGGTAGAATACCTCTACCAACGACCAGCCGGCTCACGCCGGCCGTTCGCCTTTCACTCCCACGCCAGCGCGGCGGCGTCGAACACGGGGCCGTCCACGCACACCCGCTTGTAGTCGCTGCCGTCGGCCGTCTTCACCCGCGTCACGCAGCTGAAGCACGCCCCCACGCCGCACGCCATCGGCGTCTCCAGCGACACGTGACACGACACGCCCCACCCGGCCGTCAGCTTCGCCAGCGCGTGTAGCATCGGCTCCGGGCCGCAGCCCACCACCGGCCCGCCGGGGCCGTCGGCCGCGAGCAGCTGCGTCACGAAGCCCTTCGTGCCGACGCTGCCGTCGTCGCTGGCGAGCTTCACCGTCACGCCCGCGGCGCGGAAGTCGTCCACGCCCGCCGCCAGCGCCGCGGTGCGCACGCCGTAGTACAGCGTCACCCGCTTCGCCCGCGGCCGAGCCGCGGCGCCGCCGAAGCCGCGCTCGCCCAGCAGTTCGCGCGCGTAGGCCAGGAACGGCGTCTGCCCGATGCCGCCGGCGACGAGCCGCACCTCGTCAACTTCACCGACCTCGGGGAACGGCTTCCCCAGCGGCCCCCACACCTCCAGCGACTCGCCCGCCTGCACGTCCGCGAGCCGACCCGTCATCTTGCCGACGACGAGGTACACCACGTCGAGCGCGGCGCCGTCGGGCGACAGGTCGTAGAGCGCGAAGGGTCTTCCGAGCAGCGGGTCGGACGTGCCGGGGAGGCGGAGCATGACGAACTGCCCCGGCCGCACCGCCGCCGCCACGTCGGGGGCGTGCAGGCGGACGCGGTACGTCCGCTCGGCGAGGCGGACGTGTTCGACGACGCGGGCGGTGCGCTGGAACATGGCGGTCGCAGGAGGGAAGGGGCGGTCAGCGCGACTTCGGCAGCGGGCGCCAGCCCTTGGGGCGGGGCGGCGTGCGGGCCGGGCCGGGCCGCGGGCCGGCGGGCTTGAACGCGGCGCCCGACTTCGAGCCAACCGGCTTGTACGCGGCGCCCGGCTTGGGGCCGGCGGGCTGGGGCGTGGCCCCGGGCGTCGGCGCGGCGGGCCGGTACGCGGCGCCCGGGCGCGGGCCGGCGGGCTTGAACGCGGCGCCCGGCCCGGGGCCGGCGGGCTTGAACGCGGCGCCCGGCCTGGGGCCGGCGGGCTTGGGCCGGGGCGCCAGTTTCATCCCGTCCGGTATCGCCTTGGCCGCCTTCTCCTTCAGCTTGGCGATGCGCTCGCTCGCCAGCGCCACCCAGCGGCGCAGCTCGGCCAGCTCAGGCTCGCTCACCCGCCGGGCCTTCCCCTTCGCCAGCTTGTCGAGCTTCACCGGGCCGATCGCCACGCGGCGCAGCTTCAGCACCTTGTGCCCCTGGTCCGCCAGCATCCGGCGGATCTCGCGGTTCTTGCCTTCCGTGAGCACGATGCGCAGCCAGGTGCTGTCGCCCTGCGGCTTCAGCCTGCGCACGTCCGACGCGCGCACCTTGCCGTCGGACAGCCACACGCCGTCGAGCAACTTCTGCAGGTCGTCCGGGCCCGGCTTGCCGGCGACGAGCACGAGGTACGTCTTGGGGATGCTGTACCGCGGGTGCGTCAGGGCGTGGGCGAGTTCGCCGTCGTTGGTCATCAGGAGGAGGCCTTCGCTGGCCTCGTCGAGCCGGCCGACGGTGTAGACGCGCTGCTCGACGTGCGGCAACAACTCGACGGCCCGCGGCCGGCCGTCGGGGTCGTCGTTCGTGCACAGGTAGCCGACCGGCTTGTTGACCGCCCAGTAGACGGCCTTCTCGGTCTTGACCGGGTGGTCGTCCACGGACACGGCGTGCTGCTGGGGGTCGATCTTGAGGCCGAGGTCTTCGACGCGGCGGCCGTTGACCTTGACCCGGCCGGCGGCGATGAGGTCGTCGCAGTGCCGCCGCGAGCCGACGCCGGCGTGGGCCAGGAATTTGTTGAGGCGTTCCATACCGGGCATTCTAGTGCGGCGGCCGACGCTCCGGTGGGGTTTCTTGGTTCCGGCCGGGCGGGCGGGGTCGGTGTGGGGCCGGCTTCCAGCCGGCCTGAGCCTGGCCGGCTGGAAGC
>JBGAQM010000001.1:0-30864 GCA_044220735.1 Urbifossiella sp.
GACCGTGATGACCGCGGCCCCCGCACCGGCGGCGGTCGCGGCCCCGACCGCGGGCCGCGGTTCGGCCCCGGCGGCGGCGGCCCCGGCGGGCCGAAGGGCGGCCGCGACCGCGGACTGCCGAAGCCGCCGATCCAGGAGATCTTCAAGCGCGGCCAGGAAGTCATCGTCCAGGTCATCAAGGAGGGCATCGGCACGAAGGGGCCGACGCTCTCGACCTACGTCAGCATCGCCGGCCGCTACCTGGTGCTGATGCCGAGCCTGAACCGCGTCGGCGTGTCGCGGAAGATCGAGGACCACGAGGCCCGGCGCCGCCTCCGCGACATCATGGCCACGCTCGGGCCGCCCAAGGGCGTCGGGTTCATCGTCCGCACGGCCGCCATCGACCGCGACGCCCAGGAGCTGCGGAACGACCTGGCGTACCTGCTGCGGCTGTGGCAGGTGGTGGTGAAGCGGATTAAGCGGGTCGCGGCCCCGGTCGAGATCTACCGCGAGTCCGACATGATCACCCGGACCATCCGGGACATCTTCACGGCGGACGTGAACGCGATCTTCGTGGACGAGCCGGCCGCGTTCGAGCACGCCCGGGAGTTCCTCCAGATCGTCATGCCGAAGTACGCCGACCGCATCCGGCACTTCGACGGGACCGAGCCGCTGTTCCACCGGTACGGCATCGAGGAGGAAATCGCCCGCATCCACCAGAAGCGGATCGAACTCCCCGAGGGCGGGTCGATCATCATCGAGCAGACCGAGGCGCTCGTCGCCATCGACGTGAACAGCGGCAACTTCCGGGCGGAGAACAACGCCGAGGAGACGGCGTACCAGATGAACCTGCGGGCGGCGAAGGAGATCGCCCGGCAGCTGCGGCTCCGCGACCTCGGCGGGGTGATCGTCAACGACTTCATCGACATGCGGAGCGAGGCCCACCGCCGGAACGTCGAGAACGTCCTGCGGGAGGCGATGCGGCGCGACCGGGCGCGGACGAAGATCCTGCGGATCAGCCAGTTCGGCATTATCGAGATGACCCGGCAGCGCATCCGGCCGAGCCTGAAGCGGAGCATCTTCGCCGACTGCCCGCACTGCCGCGGCACCGGGTTCGTGAAGACCGCCGAGAGCGCGTCGATCGAGGTGATGCGGCTCGTGCAGCTGGCAGCGCACCGGGCCCCGGCGGTCCAGTCGGTCCACGTCACGGTGCACCAGGACGTGGCGCACTACCTCCAGAACCGCCGGCGGCGCGAGCTGGCGACGCTGGAGGAGCGGGCGAACCTGGAGGTCGTGGTGACGGGGCAGTTGGGCGTGTCACCGGACCTGTGCCTGGTGAAGTGCCTCGACCACAACGGCGCGGAGGTGCGGCTGGTCCCGCCGGCGCCGGTGCGGCTGGCCGGCGGCCGCATCCCGGCCGGCCGGCCGCAGCCGCGGTTCCCGCCGAAGTTGGATTAGCACGAAGGGCGAAGCCCACCCGTGACACCGGGTGGGCTCCTCGCGCTCACGGAGCCCACCCGGTGCCACGGGTGGGCTTTGTCACTTCTCCGCACTTTTCGTGTCGCCCCCGCGGCGGGTCCGGGGCACTATCAGGTGATGACCGTCGCTCGCCTCCCCACTGCCGTCCGCGACCTGATCCGCACGGCCGGCACCGCGGACGCCGACCTCGTCGCCCGTTTCGTAAGCGGGCGCGACGAGGCCGCGTTCTCGGAACTCGTGCGCCGGCACGGTGGGCCGGTGTGGGACGTGTGCCGGTCGGTCCTCCGCAACGCCGACGACGCCGACGACGCCTTCCAGGCGACGTTCCTCACGCTCGCCCGGCGGGCCGCACAACTGCGGAAGCCGGGGTCGGTCGGGGCGTGGCTCCACGGCGTCGCGGTGCGGGTGGCCAGGAAGGCCCGCACCGCCTCGGTTCGGCGGCAGCAGTGCGAGGCGGGGTACCACCCCGGCCCGGCATCCGAGCCGAGTTCCCCCGACGTGCGGGCGGTCGTACACGAGGCGCTGGCGGGGTTGCCCGCGCACTACCGGGAGCCGCTTGTCGCGTGCTACCTCCGCGGCCTGACGCACGACGACACCGCCACCGAACTCGGGCTGTCGAAGGCGGCGGTGAAGAAGCGCCTCGAACGCGGCCGCGACCGCCTCCGGGCACTGCTCCGCCGTCGCGGTCTCGGCCCCGCCGTGGTCCTGGTCGCTGCCGGCCCGGCGCCCGCTCACCTGACCGACGCCGCGGCCCGGCTCGCCGCCGGGGCGGCACCGATTCCGCCCGGCGTCCTCACCCTCGTCGAAGGAGCCGTTCCGATGACGTTCGCCAAGTTCACTGCCGCGCTGGTTCTGGCGGCCGGCGTCGGTCTCGCCGTCGCCGCACAGGAGCGGCAGCCCGAGACGCCGGACAAGCCGCTGCCGCCGGTCGTCCCGTCGTCCAAGCTGCGAATCCCGGTGCCGAAGGCCGAGGCACCCCCCGCGAAGAGCGAGCTGGAGGGGGCGTGGGCCGTGAAGTGGATCGAGACGAACGGCGCCCCGATCTTCGACATCAAGACCCACGACGAGACGCTGCCGGCGCCGACGTTCGTGTTCCGCGGGGACGGGTGCGAGGTGAAGGGCGTCCGCGTCCTGTACCTCACCGACTTCCGCTACCGCACCGACGCCACAGCAAAGCCGAAGGAGATCGACGCGACCATGCTCGACGGCCCGAAGAAGGGCGAAACGGTCGTCGGCATCTACCTCGTCCGCGACGACGAGCTGCGCATCTGTCTGCGGCTCCAGGGGAAGGAGTTCGGCCGGCCGAAGGGGTACGCCACGAACAGCGGCACCACGCTGTACACGTTCGTCCTCACCCGCGGCGCGAAGGCCGGGGCGGCGCTGCGGTCCGAACTGAAGTTTGACGACGTGTTCCAGTCAGGGAACAAGCTGTACCTCGTGCTGAACGGTGCGGCGGGCAAGGGCTTCCCCGACGAGCTGGCCCCGTTCGCGGAACGGCTCGACCTGGCGGTGAAGACCGCAGACCGAGTAAAGAAAAAAGACTTGACCGTGGTGCTGTTCCACCGGCTCGACGTGAAGGCCGGCGAGGGAATGGTGTCCGGTTTCGCCCGGGACCAGCTCGTCGCGTACGCGGTGGAAGCACAGGCGAGGCGGATCGACAAGCTGGCCCAGCACGCGTGGACGATCGGCCGCATCCCGAAGGACGCGACCCCGCTGCCGCCGGAGATGCCGCCACAGGCGAAGGGCGTCCCGCCGAAGGTGGGGAGCATCTACGACCACGACCACACGACCGCCGACCTCCCCATCCCGGGGACGCAGGTGACGAGCCCGAAGGACCGGCAGCGGGTGTACTACTACACGAACACGATGCGGATGTGGGGCGAGCCGCGGAACGCCGGCAAGCACCCGGGCCTGTACGGCTCGACGGACGCCGGGCGGACGTGGCGGCTTGTGAACACGTCGTTCGAGTTCAAGACGCTGTTCGTCCACCCGACCACGGGCGACCTGTTCGCGGTCATCGAACACGCCTGGAACGCGACCGACGAGAAGTCGGGGGAGTTCACCCGCTTCCACGCCGACAAGGCGCTCCGCTCGACGGACGGCGGGGCGAGGTGGAAAGACATCACGCCGCCGCCGGGGTACATCGGCATGATCACCAGTTTCTTCGCCGACCCGGACCACCCGGGTCGGGCGTGTTTCGTCGCCAACGTGGTCCGCGACGTGATCTTCCGCCCGACAGATGACACGTACTCGGGCTACGACCGCATCCGCGCGGCGACCGTCGAGGGCGAGCGGCTGATGGTCCGGGCCGGGGCGATCGGCGAGGAGCGGCGCTGACCCGTTAACCAATCTCCTGGATCGGCGCGTCGCCGGCCGGCGGCCGGACCACGGGCCGGATCAGGAACGGACCGCTCCCCAATTCGCCGATGTGCCACGTCCCCTGGATGCACCCTTCCCCGTCGGGCCGGCCGCGGTAGGTCACCGTGTGGCGGCGTAGGTACTTCTTCACCATGACCAGCACGCCGGTCCGCTCGTCGTAGGTGCCGCGGAAGGCGAACGGGGCGATCACGTCGCGGCCGCGGCCGGTGATGCGCCCGGCCTCGAAGCGGAGGGTGAACGCCCGCATCGGCTGGCGGCCGTAGTGCTCCTGCACCCAGAACCCTTCCCACTCGCCCGACGGGTACACGGCTCGACTCCGCGGAGGCTCCGACGGCTACCGCCGCCGGCTCGGTTCGTCTCCTCGCTCGCCCCCATCATACGCGGCGCGTATCGTGCCTGGATGACCACCCCCGACGCCCGCCCGTACCTCTGGATGCTGAGCGGCAGCTTCGCGTTCACCCTGATGGCCGAGTTCGCCCACGTCCTCACCCGCGTCTGCGACTGGCAACTCGTCGCCGTCGCCCGGGCCGGCCTGGTGGCCGTCCTGGCCGCGGTCATCGCCGGGGCCGCGGGGGCGAAGCTGGTGTTCTGGCCGTGGCGGCTGTGGGTCCGCAGCGTGGCCGGGAGTTGCAGCATGGTCTGCACCTTTTACGCCTTCGCCAAGCTCCCCGCGGCGGACGTGCTCACCCTGGCGAACACGTTCCCCATCTGGGTCGCGGTGCTGTCGTGGCCGCTGTTCGGCCGGCCGCCGGGGGTGAAGATGCTGCTGGCCATCGGCGTCGGCATCAGCGGCGTGGTACTCGTCGAGCAGCCGCACCTGGAGAGTGGCAATCTCGGCGTGTATTCGGCCCTCGCCGCGGCCCTGTTCACCGCCGTGGCCATGCTCGGACTTCACAGCCTGAAGGGGATCGACCCGCGGGCGATTGTCGTCCACTTCTCGGCGGTGGCGACGGTGGTGTGCGTCGCGGCGTACTTCGTGGGGCCGGTCGAGCACGACCCCGCGGAGGCGGCCGAAGCGGGTGTGCTGCTACGGCTCGCCGGCATGGCGGTAACCGCTACGGTCGGGCAGTTGTTCCTGACGCTGGCGTTCGGCGGCGGGGCGCCGGCGAAGGTGTCGGTCGTGGGGCTGAGCCAGATCGTGATGGGGCTCGCGTTCGACGCCTGGCTGTGGGGCCGCGAGGTGAACGCCGTGGCGCTGGTCGGCACGGCGCTGGTGATCGCGCCGACGGCGTGGTTGCTGGTGCTGGAGACGGGTGGGGGGCGTGAGTCGCCGGTGAAGTCCTCGGACCCGAGCGAAACCGGGGGCTGACGCCCCCGGCTCGCGGGCGTCACACGCGGGTGCCGAAGTAGGCCGCGACGAAGGCGATGATGACGCCCTCCCACACCTTCATGGCCGCGTCCGACGGCGCCTCCGCGAGCGACGGGCGGATGGCGAACTGGAACACCGTCTCGGCGACCAGCAGCAGCGAGGCGATGATCCCGGTCCAGCCGCGGACCGTCATGAACAGGTTGTTGTTCCGCCCGAGCAGCTTCCGGCTCAACAGCCCGACCGCGAACCCGGCCGAGAGCGTGCCGAGGAGTACGGGCCACTGGCCGATCTCGCCGGGGTTCGGAGTTAGCCGGGAGGCCAGCCGGTCGGGGTGCTGGACGGCGGTGTAGGCGACCACGGCGATGCTGCCGAAGACGAACAGGATGCGGATGATCCACGGCAGGAACTCCGACCCCTCCGGCGAGTTCGTGTGCTGGTGCGACGCGAACGCCAGGAACACGAGCGTCAGGAGGAAGAAGTGCCCGAGCGGTGCGGTCGGCGGCTGGCCGGAGCCGTCCGGCAGCAGCAGGAAGATCCAGAAGAACGAGCAGATGAGGAGCGACATGAACCCGCGGACCGTCCCCATGGGGAGGCCGTACGGGTGCTGGGCGGCGGGGTAGGACGCGGTGCTCATGTTGTCTCCGGTCGTGAGGCTTCTCTATACCCGATTTCGCCGGACCGGGCAAAACCTTTCCGCGCCGCGGCCTTGACGGTCGCACCGGCCGGTCTACGATGACTGTCTTCCGGTCCGACCGCCCCGCCGGCGGTCTGTTCGTTTCCGGGCGCGACACACGGTACGGGTGAGTGATGTCCACGACGATGGCCAAGGCTTCGACCGTCACGCAAAAGTGGTTCGTCGTGGACGCCACCGACCTGGTGGTCGGCCGGCTGGCGGTGCTGATCGCCAACGTGCTGCGCGGCAAGCACAAGCCGGAGTACACGCCCCACTGCGACACCGGCGACTTCGTGGTGGTGGTGAACTGCGAGAAGGTGCAGTTCACCGGCAAGAAGTGGGAGCAGAAGAGCTACCAGGACTACAGCCACTACGCCGGCGGGCAGAAGGTCACCCCGGCGAAGGAGATGCTGGCGCGGAAGCCGGAGGAGATCCTCCGCCGGGCGGTGAAGCGGATGATGCCCCGCGGCCCGCAGGCGTACAAGCAGCTCACCAAGCTCCGCATCTACGCCGGCGACCAGCACCCGCACCAGGCCCAGCAGCCGCAGGAACTGAAGCTGAGCTGAGGCCCGCCCCCCGCACACCACGACCCACGGACCCCCCGACCATGGCCGAGAAGAAGCCCGCCGAGAGGAAGCCCGCGGCGAAGGAAGCGAAGACGTACTACATCGGCACCGGCCGGCGGAAGACCGCGGTCGCCCGCGTCCGGGTGACCGAGGGCAAGGGCACCGTGACGGTCAACGGCCGGGCGCTGGACGACTACTTCACCGAGGACAAGGACCGCGCCGCGGTGCTCGGGCCGCTCAAGGTGACGGACCAGCTGAACCGGGTGGACGTGATCGTGCTGACCAACGGCGGCGGCATCACCGGCCAGGCCGGCGCCGTGTGCCAGGGCCTGGCGCGGGCGATCAAGACGATGTTCAGCCCGGCCGAGGACCAGAAGCGGTACGTCTTCCACCGCACGACCGTGGTCAAGATGTACCGCGACGAGAAGAAGGAGCGGGAGAAGGCCCGGGCGCTGGTGGCGGCCCCGAGCGCGGCCTCGACCCCGGCCGCCGACGGCGCAGCGGGCGACGAGGCCGGCGGCATGGTTAAGCGGCTCCGCGACAGCGGCTACCTCACCCGCGACGCCCGCATGAAGGAGCGGAAGAAGTACGGCCTCCGCGGCGCCCGCCGCGGTACGCAGTTCTCGAAGCGGTAACACCCGCCCTACGCGGAACGCCCACCCGTCAACACGGGTGGGCTTTTTCGTTTGTGCCTATTCCAGAAGACGGGCGTCGGCCCAGTTCACGTCCGCCTGCACGTCGCCCCCCGGGCCAGCCTCAACCGACAGGGTCAGTTGTTTCGCCCCGGCGAGCTCCACGCGGAGCGGCACGGCCGGGCCGGGCGAGAGGTCCAGCAATTCCGGTACGGTGACGTCCTTCCCGTCCCGGGCGACGCGCACGACCGCCCGACCCTGCCGGCCGTTCATCGGGTCGAGCCCGACCAGCGCCTCGAACCGTCTGTACTTCCCGGCAAGATCGTAGGTCAGCACCGTGTGCGGGTGCGTTCCGATGCCGTGGTCGTACGTCTCGATACCGTTCACGGTCCGCAGCGTCAGCGCTTCGCCGCGAACGGATCGGTTCGCGGCCCACGGCCACGTCACGCCGAGGAATCCGGCGTGAACCGCCTTCGGCCGAAGTGTCGACAACTCGGTCGCCTTGCCACGCACCGTGTCGAGTGCGACCACCCGCGCGAGCGGGAGTTCGACCGCCGCCCCGAACAGCGTCTTGCCGCGCAGCGTCGTCTCGTCCGCGGCCGCGCCGACAAGGTGGAGCCGCGAGCCGTCGCGGAGGACGGCGAGCGTGTACGCCCCCTTCGGCCGCCGCGCCGCCGCCAGCGCCGGGTTGAACGCGACGGCCGCGACCGTGCCGAGCGGCACCGCCCGCTCTTCGCCGGCATCAGTTTTGATCGTCACCGACTCGCCGTCGGCGGCGAAGCCGACGACCGTGCCGGAGGTGGCGTCGCCGTTTCGGAGGCGGATGAGGTCGCGCTTGCGGTTCGGGCCCAGGCCCGCCATCCGGTCAGGGTCGGGGGGCGTACCCGCAGGCTGCGTCGCGAGCCACGTTACGGCGACGGCCGGTAGCGGCACCAACCACGACTCTTCGACCGCGGTCGGCTGAAACCGGAGGGCGTCGGCGTTCCCGCCGACGAGCGTACCAGCCACGCGGTCGTCGGTGGTCGTGTGCAGACCGGGGCCGCGCGGGAACGCCGGGCGCGGCACCCCGACCCGCCGCAGGCTGATCACGTCGGCGACGGCAACAACGCCGTCGGGCGTGGCGACCTCGGCCGTGCCGTCGCCGAGGCGGACAAGGCGACCGACGGACCGTTCGCCGCCGGGGCCGACAGCGACGAACGCCGTCCGGTCGAGTTGGGCCACAGAAAGTGAGGCGAGGAGGAGGACGGAGCCGGCGCCCATCGGACCCCCGGGCCGGCGAACCCGGCGTGTGAGTGTCGTGTCTGGCGGGCGTTGGTGCGGGCCGACCGCCGTGCTATAACGGGAAGGGTATGCCCCCGTAGCTCAGGGGATAGAGCACCGGTTTCCTAAACTGGGGGTCGTGCGTTCAATTCGCACCGGGGGCACTAGTCCTGGTCAGTCTCAGAAAGTCCCGAGCCGTCCCGAACCCCTGCAACACAGGGGTTTCTTCGTTTCGACGCCCGGTTCCGATTCCTCTTCTCATCTCCGCCGGTCCCAGAACGAACCAGGTCTCTCCACCGTGGGGTCACCCGGACGCCGGCCAGTCGGCTGGCATGCGGCCCACCCTCTCGTACCCGGCTGGGGATCAGCGAAGGCGGGAGTACGACTCAGTTAACGCTCGACCGACCCTGCGGCCACACGCTTGCACAGTTAGCATCACCACATTTCGCTTGACCCCCACCCCAACGAGGGAAGATACTCATAAATCTCCGCGACGGCGCTGCCCACGTCTCGCCCATCGGACGACACAGCGCTTCCACTCGCCGACCGGATGCCTACATGCGCGCACCGCATCTCTGCCTCGCCTTATTCGCCCTCGCGCTCGTCGCCGGCTGCGGACCATCCGAGCCGAAGCGGTACGGCGTGACCGGTCTCGTGAAGTACAAGGGAACCTCAATTGCTGCCGGAACGGTCACCTTCACGCCCGAGGATCCGGCGCTGAAGTCGGCCGGTGGCGCAGCGATCAAGGACGGCCGATTCGAAGTTCCGCAGGCGGCTGGCCTGCTGGCAGGGAAGTACAAGGTGTCGATTAACTATCCGGACCCGAAGCGGACGCCGCCTGCCCCGAAGGAGGGGGAGGCCCCTGGGGAAGGCGGACGAGAGGTCGCGGACCTTCTGCCGGTCAAGTACAACCGCGAGACAGAGCTCCGGGCCGAGGTCAAGGCCGACGGTAGCAACGACCTCTTGTTCGACCTCAAGTAACTTTCCCTCGGAGTCGCCCGCCCCGGTGCTGTTTCGTCTCTCGTCGTTCCATTCCTTCCCAGAGGGCCGTGCCATGGCACGTCGCCGCGGATTCACGCTCATCGAATTACTGGTCGTGATCGCCATCATCGCCATCCTGATCGGTCTGCTCCTCCCGGCCGTGCAGAAGGTCCGTGAGGCCGCCGCACGGGCCAAGTGTGCGAACAACCTCAAGCAGTTGGGCATCGGGATGCACAGCTACCACGACACCAACGGGAGCCTGATCCCCATCATGGGACAGGGTGGGTGCTGCTTGTCCGCGGCCCGGTCGACCACCGCCTGGGTCGCGCTCACGGCCGTCGTGACGGCGGCCGTGTCGGTGCCGGCGAGGGCGACCGCGGCGGCCTTGCGGGCCACGCGCACCTTCTTGGCGGCGATGCGGTTCTGCTTCCGCCGCTTCTCGTTCTTGCGGAGCCGCTTCCACGCGCTCGCTGTGTGGGGCATCGGTCGGGTCTCGTGATGGAAGGAATGTTCGGGGTGAGTTTAGAGGGCGACCGCGCCGACCTTGTACCGGACGAACCGGACCGGCTCCAACCCGGCCTTCTTGAGGGCGGCTCCGACCGTGGTCTTCGGGTACTTCCCCTCGTTCGCCATCTGCTGCTCGGTCAGCACGTTGACGACGTCGGCGAGGCGCTTGGTCAGCTTGTCGGCGCTGATCTTCTCGATGATCTGCGCCGGCTTCCCGGCCATCTTGGGGTCGGCCGCGATCTCCGCGGCCACGAGTTCCTTCTCGCGGGCCATGACGTCGGCCGGCACGTCGGCGACGGTCGCGTAGGGCGGGTTCAGCGCGGCGATGTGGGTGGCCACGTCCTTCAGCAGCTCGTCGTTGGGCGACCCCTTCGCCTCGAAGATCACGCCGACCGTGCCGTCGTGGTGGACGTACCCGCCGTAGACGTTGCCGGCGAGCCGCTGGAGCTTGTGGAGCACCATCTTCTCGCGGATGACGCCGACCACGCCGTCGATCCGCTCCTGGACGGTCTCCGACCCGCCGCAGAGGCGCTGGCCGCTGGCCGCCGCCGCGTCGGCGGGGTTGGCGACGGCGACGTGCTTGGCCAGGTCGGTGGCGAGGGCGATGAACTGGTCGCTCTTGGCCGACGGGGCGCTCTCGCACCGCATCTCGACGATCCCGGCCACCTGAGCGGCGTTGTCCACGAACGCGCCGACGCGGCCTTCGGCGGTCTCGTTCCCCTCGCGCTTGACGCCCATCTTGCTGTTCTGCGCCTGCAGCCAGCGGATGGCGGCGTCCATGTCGCCGGCGGACTGGTCGAGGGCCTGCTTGCACAGCCCCATCGGCTGGTCGGTGCGGTCGCGGAGCTGCTTCACCATCTGCGGGGTAACCGTCGCCATCGGGCTCTCCGTCTCCGTTGCGCCTGAGCGTGTGCGGGGGTTGAGAAAGCCCGGGGACGGCCGCCCCCGGGCTTCTGACGCGATTTAGACCGCCGGGGCCGGGGCGGGGCTCGCCTCGGGCGCCGGGGTCGGGGCGGCGGGCCGCTGCTGCGGCTGGCGCGGCTTGATCATCGCCTGCTGCTCGGGCGGCAGCGCGGCCCGGCCTTCGAGGCAGGCGTCGGCGAGCTTCGCCAGCACCACCTCGATCGACCGTATGCTGTCGTCGTTCCCCGGGATCGGCAGGTCCACCGGGTCCGGGTCGCTGTCCGTGTCGATCAGCGCGATGGTGGTGACGCCCATCCGCTTGGCCTCCTTGACCGCGATGTGCTCCTTGTTCGGCCCGACGATGACGAGCGCGTCCGGGAGCTTCACCATGTCCCGGATGCCCATCAGGTTGCGCCGGATCTTCAAGAGCTCGCGGCTCATGGCCGAGATCATCTTCTTGCTGTGCGTCCGAATGTCCGACGTGTCCGGGGCCTTGGCCGGGTCGAGCTTGCCGGCCTCGGTCATCATCCCGGCCATGTACGTGTTCAGGTCCACGCGGTTCGGGTTCTCGCCGACCGGCAGCCACATCGCCTCCAGCTCCTGGAGGCGTTTCAGCCGGTTGCGGATCGTGCGGTAGTTGGTGAGGGTGCCGCCCAGCCAGCGCTCGGAGACGAACGGCATGCCGGAGCGCATCGCCTCGCGCTCGACGACTTCCTTCGCCTGCCGCTTGGTGCCGACGAACATGACCAGCCCGCCGCGGGCCACGACCTGCGACAGGTACCGGTACGCCCGGAGGAGGCCGCGCACGGTCTCGCGCAGGTCCACGATGTGAATGAGGTTGCGCTTGCCGTAGATGTACGGCCGCATCTTCGGGTTCCACCGGCTGGCCCGGTGCCCGTAGTGGACGCCCGCTTCGAGCAGCTGCTTGACATCGACTAGCGCCACGACGCCTCCTTCGAGGACGCGACCACCGCCCGTCCTCCGAGCCGACCGGGAACGCCCCCAACACGGTTTCTGGGGCGGGAACTCACTACAGTAGCCGCCGCAGCCGAAATCGTCCAACCCCCCTTCCGGCTTTCCGATGGCGCTCTCGGGGATCGTTCCGGTGATCGACATCATGGGCGGCCGGGTGGTCCGTGCCGTCGGCGGCCGGCGGAGCGAGTATCAGCCGGTCAGCAGCGTGCTGACGAACTCGACCGAGCCGGGCGAGGTCGCACGGGTCATGGTGGAGGCGGCGAACGCGACCTGGGTGTACGTGGCGGACCTCGACGCGATCATGCACCGGCGGCCTGACGTGCGAAGTGTGCGGGCAATTCGGGAGGCGGTGGGAGTACCCGTACGGTGTGACGGGGGGTTCCGCACCGCCCGCGACGTCGAACCCTACCACGACTGCCACGTCGGGTACGTCGTCGGAACCGAAACCGGCACCCCCGCGACGCTGGTCGAACTGGGAGCAGAACTCAGTTGTCTGTCGGTCGATCTCCGCGACGGGGAGCTCGTGGGTGACCGGGTCGCGTGGGGTTTGACTCCTTCGGACTCCGTGATCGGGTTGGTGGAGCGGGCCTACGCGCTCGGCGTCAGAAGGGTCTTGTTCATCGACCTATTCAGGGTCGGTACCGGGTCGGGAGCCGGGACGGAGAGCTTGGTCGCGGCGTGCGTTCAATCCTTCCCCGGGCTATCGGTGTTCTGTGGAGGTGGCGTCGGGAGTTGGGCCGATGTCGTCCGGTTGAGGAACGCCGGGGCGACGGGCGTACTCGTTTCATCGCTGCTGCACGACGGCAAGTTTTGGGAAGGACGCCGGACCTGGGCGGAGTGATCACGCCGGGGGGCCTCACTTCGCACCCAGGCGCGTGATTGCCGCCGCGTCCAGGCGGTACACCGTCCACTCGTCCTGCGGCTTCGCCCCGAGCGACTCGTAGAAGCGGATCGACGGCTCGTTCCAGTTCAGCACCGACCACTCGACTTTGCAACAGTCGCGCTCCACGGCAAGCCGGGCGAGCGCCAGCAACAGTGCCTTCCCGAGTCCCTTCCCGCGGGCCCCCGGGCGCACGAACAGGTCTTCGAGATAGATGCCCGGTCGGCCGCCGAACGTCGAGTAGTTGTGAAAGAAGAGCGCCAGCCCGACAACGGCACCGCCGTCCTCGGCGATCAACACTTCGGCGTAGGGGCGCGGGCCGAACAAGTGCACGGCGAGCCGCGCCTCGTCAAGCACGACCTGGTCCGCAAGCCGTTCGTACTCGGCCAGTTCGCGGACCAGTTGGGCGATCACCGGCAGGTCGGCGGGGACGGCGGGGCGAATCACGGACGCGGCTCCGGGTCAACGAGAATCTGGCCGACGGTCACGGTCACGGCGCGGCCGATCAGCGCCACGCGGTCCGCCCGGCGCACCACGCGCACGACACCGCCGCGGGCCGACGCCTGGTAGCCGAGGAGTTCGTCGCGGCCGAACTTGTCGCCCCACCAGCCGGCGAGACAGCAGTGGGCCGACCCGGTCACCGGGTCTTCGTCGATACCGGACGCCGGGGCGAAGAACCGCGACTCGAAGTCGAAACCCGGCCGGTCGGACGGGCTGGTCACGATCACGCCCCGGCACTCGATCGTGGCGAGGACACGGAAGTCCGGTTTGATGCCTGCCAGTTCCGTCTGGCTGGCAACTTCCACGAGGTAATCGAAGCGATTACGGGCAACCGCGACCGCCTTCGCCCCCAGCGAGTCGAGCAAGCCTGGGGGCGCGTCACATGGTGAAGCATCCACGGCAGGGAAGTCCAACTCGATCTCGCCGGTCGTGAGCGGCTCGGCGGTCAGCAGGCCGCTCCGCGTGCGGAACCGCAGTTGCCGGGCGGCGGGGGCGCGGCCGGATTCCCAGAGGGCGTGTGCGGCGGCGAGCGTGGCGTGGCCGCACAGATCGACCTCGACCGTCGGCGTGAACCAGCGCAGGTCGAACTCGTCGTCCGCGAGAGGAACGAGGAAGGCCGTCTCGGCCAGGTTCATCTCGCGCGCCACCGCCGCGAGCCAGCGGTCCGACGGCCAGGCGTCCAGCACGCACACCGCCGCCGGGTTGCCGGCGAACGGGCGGTCGGTGAAGGCGTCCACGACGACCAGCGGAACCGGCATGGGTCACTTCCCGAGCGGGCGGAAGAAGGCGGGGGCGTTGCCGACCGTCAGGCCGCTCTGGTGGATACGCACGTTCCGGTAGCGGCCGGTGTCGTCGAACGAGCCGACGCCGACGTACCCGCCCTGGAACGTCTTGTCGTCCGCGGTCATTACCGGCGTCTTCAGGTCGTCGAAGAACACTTCCACCTTCCCGGTCGAACCCTGCCGGGCGAGTCGGACCTTGTGCCAGGTGTCGGCCTTCCAGTCCACGCCCTTCGTCGTCTTCGTGGCGATGTTCTTGCGCGGCGCGTCGTTCACGACGAACACGTTGTGGGCGTTCGGGTCGGCGGCGCGGGCGATGTGGGTGTAGTAGTACTTCTCGGGCGACTGGAAGCCGAAGAACAGGCACAGGTCCTGGTGCCCGTAGGCGGCGATCGTGGACTGCATTTCCAGGTCCATGACGAAGTCCGCCCCGACCGGCCGCTTGAACAACGCGATGTGGACCGGCGAGCGGTGCTTCGGCGTGTAGCTGCTCTTGTACTTCTTCGGATCATACTTGAGTTCCAGGAAGCCGACGCCCGTCGCGTCCTTGCCGAACGACCAGACCGCGGGGTCGCTGAACACGAGGTGGTCGGCGCCGTCGGGGCCGTTCAGCGGGCACTCGACCTTCGAGCCGCTGGCCCACGCGGGCACGGGTTCGACGGCGCCGGCCGAGAGCGCGACTGCGGACGCCGAGAGTGAGACGAGGAGGAGGTGTCGCATCGGAGGTCTCGCGGGTGGTTCCATCGGGGCGTGACGCCGAGTAGACTGGACGCGCCTTCCCGGGTCAACACCCTTCGGGAACCTCCCCATGCGTGCCGTCGTCCTCTTCGCCCTCAGCGCCGCCACGGTCGCGAGCTGGTCCTCGGCGCAGCCCGATCCCGCGAAGTCCAACCCCGAGCCGCGTAAGGCCTGGACGACTTCGAACATCAAGGGCTCGCCCGAGCCGCCGCCGCCGTTCAAGGTCGTGCGGGCCTTCCCGAACGTCACCTTCAAGAAGCCGCTCCTCATCGCCCGCGCCCCCGGCACCGACCGGCTGTTCGTCGGCGAAGAAGAGGGCGTGCTGTACTCGATCCCGAACCGCCCGGACGCGCAGCGCGAGCTGTTCTTCGACCTGCGGAAGGAACTCAAGACGCTGGCGAAAAACCCCGGCGCGAAGGAGATCGAGTCCGTCTACGGGCTCGTGTTCCACCCGAAATTCGAGCAGAACCGGCAGTGCTTCGTCTGCTACACGATGCGGCCGAAGGAGAAGTCGCCGTACCTCGACGACGGCACCCGCGTGTCGCGGTTCACGGTGCCGAAGGGCGACTCGCCGCGGATCGACCCGGCCAGCGAGGAGATCGTCCTCACGTTCGTCGGCGGCGGCCACAACGGCGGCGACATGCACTTCGGCCCCGACGGGATGCTCTACATCTCGACCGGCGACGCCAGCCCGCCGAACCCGCCGGACCGCATCAACACCGGCCAGGACTGTTCGGACCTGCTCGGCTCCGTGCTGCGGATCGACGTGGACCGGAAGGACGCCGGCAAGAACTACGCGGTGCCGAAGGACAACCCGTTCGTCGGGCTGAAGGACGTGCGGCCGGAAATCTGGGCGTTCGGGTTCCGCAACCCGTGGCGGATGAGTTTCGACCGCGGCACGGGTCAGCTGTGGCTCGGCGACGTGGGGTGGGAGCAGTGGGAGATGGTTCACCGCATCGAGAAGGGCGGGAACTACGGCTGGAGCATCACCGAGGCCCGCACGCCGATCAAGCCGACGCAGCCGATCGGCCCGGCGCCGATCCGCCCTCCGACGATCGAGCTGCCGCACACGATCGCGTGCAGCGTCACCGGCGGGTACGTGTATCGCGGCAAAAAGTTCCCCGAACTGGTCGGCAGCTACGTTTTCGGCGACTGGGAGACGCGGCGCATCTGGGCCGCGAAGTTCGACGGCGAGCGGCTGACGGCGATGCCCGAAATCGTGAAGCCGAGCGTCCGCGTCGTGGCCTTCGGCGAGGACCACGACGGCGAACTGTACCTGGCCGACCACGACAGCGGCTTCCTCTACACCCTGGAGCGGAACAAGGGGGCGGCGGCGAACGCCGGGTTTCCCAAGACGCTCGGCGAAACGGGCCTGTTCGGCGACCGCGTGCGGCCGCGGTTCGGGATGGACAAGGGGCCGGCGCCGACGGTCGAGAAGTGGACGCCACTGCCGGGCGTGGTGAAGTACGAGCCGGTCCTCCCGCAGTGGCAGGACGGGGCCGAGGCCGAGTGGCACATCGCCGTGCCGGGCGAGGAGAAGATCGCCCTCTTCGACAAGGCGCGGCCGTTGCCGGGGCAGGTGAACTGGCACGACTTCGGCACACGCTTCCCGGCCGGCACCGTCGTGGCGAAGACGATCTCGCTGCGGCAGAAAATGCAGGATCGCAAGGGAACGCGCGTCGAAACGCAGCTCCTCCACTTCGACGGCGAGGACTGGCGCGGCTACTCCTACGCCTGGCGCCCGGACGGGTCCGACGCCGACCTCGTCCCCGCCGACGGGGCCGAGCGCACGTTCACCGTGTTCGACCCGGTGATGCCCGGCCGCAGCCGCGAGCACGTCTACACGTTCCACAGCCGGACGCAGTGCCTCAGCTGTCACAACGCGTGGTCCGGCTACGTCATGTCGTTCGTGCCGAAGCAGCTGAACTACGCGGACCAGAAGGCGAGCTGGCTCAAGGGGCACAACCAGCTCCGCGACCTGGCCGTCGCCGGCTACGTCGAGCGCGTCGGCCCGAAGGACGAGAAGCTGCCGATCGACGCCGACTACCTCAAGGGACTCGGGCAGTTCTCGCGGTCGCCCGGAAAGGTGCTCGCGCCGCAACCCGAGTTGGAGGCTTTCGCGCGGTCGTACCTGCACGTCAACTGCGCCCACTGCCACCGGTTCGGCGGCGGCGGCGGGCAGGTGGTACTCGAACTCGACTTCGAGAAGAGTCTGAAAGACACCGGCATCCTTGACGTGCGGCCGAAGCAGGGCGACTTCGGCCTGCCGGACGCGCGCCTCGTCGCGCCCGGCGACCCGTTCCGGAGCGTGCTGCTCTACCGCATGGCCCGGTTCGGCCCTGGGCGGATGCCGCACGTCGGGTCCGAGCGGCCGGACTCCCGCTCGCTGTACTACCTGATGGGCTGGATTCGCGGCCTGTCCCCGAACCCGCAGCCCGACGACCCGTTCACACCCGAGCAGCTCGGCGCGAAGCTCAGCGAGCCGCGGTTCGCGCTGTCGCGCCTCCCGGGCCTGTCCGGCGGTATCAACAACGGCATCAACCCGCCGCGGCCGGAACTGCTCGCCGCCGCCGCGAAGCTGCCCCCGGGGCCGGCCCGCGACCTGTTCGAGGGCTACTTCCCGGTCGAGCCCGGCGCCCGAAAGCTCGGCCCGGCCCCGCGGCCGGCGTCGATCCTCGCGCTGACCGGCGACGCCGCGAAGGGCGAGGCGCTGTTCTTCACCGAGCAGATGCAGTGCGGGAAGTGTCACAAGGTCGGCGACCGCGGCACGGCGGTCGGGCCGGACCTCACGTCCATCGCCAAGACGCGCAGCCGCGCCGAGTTGCTCGACAGCCTGCTGAACCCGTCGGCGCGGGTCGAGCCGCAGTTCGCCGCGTACCTGGTCCGCACGACCGACGGCCGACAGGCGACGGGGTTGCTCGTGCGGCGCGACGGGGAGCAGGTGGTGGTGCGTGACGCGCAGAACGAGCTGAAGACGTTCGCGGCCCGCGACGCGGAGTTGGTGCAGCCGTCGCGGGTGTCGCTGATGCCGGACGGTCAGCTCGCGGGGCTGACGCCCCAGCAGGCGGCAGACCTGCTGGCGTACCTGGAAGCGCGGAAGTAACTGGTACGAGCGTCGGGCGTCAGCTCGCCGCTGCTCGAGTCACGGGAACGCCGGTAGGGTGAACGGCACCTTCTCGGGGTGCATCCCGCCCTTGCCGACGAACACGAGTTGCGGGGCGGCCTGGCCGTTCACCTTCACGTCAAACGTCATGGTGCTCGCGCCCGGGCCGGCCTTGAACCGCGTCTTGTCGAGGAACCCGAAGTTCGTGAACCGGAAGTCGAACCCGCCGCCGTCCTTGTGCGGGAAGATCCAATCCACCTTGCCGTCCTTCCGCTTCTCGAGTTTGTCGAACTCGCCGATCAGAAGTCCCTTGTCCACGCGGACGCTGCCGGTGAACAGGTCGCCCTTGCTCTTCTTGTAGGTGGTCAGGGCCAGGTGCCAGCCGTCGTCGTACCACACGGCGACCGCCGGCCCCTTCCCTTCCTGAAACACCTTCGGCCGACCGTTCGGGTCGGGGGCGGGGCTCGTGCCGGGCGACTGTCCGCGGACCGGTCCCAGGACGAGGGTGCCGAGGAGCCCGACGGAAAAGGCCGCGACCGCGGACCGAACGCGGGGTGCGTTCACGGGACGACCAGGTCAGTGGACGTGGGTCGAATCAGTGCGAGGGGGGGGACTTGAACCCCCACGATCTTTCGATCGACAGAACCTAAATCTGTTGCGTCTGCCAATTCCGCCACCCTCGCGGTGGGGCTCCGCGTACGCGTCACTCCCAGTAATGTAGCGGGCGGTGGGCGGCGGGAGAATCATTCCCGTTCGTCCCGCTGCCACCGCGGCCGGTAACTCCGCAAATACCCTTCGATGTGTTCGTGCATGTCCTCGGGGTCGAACCCGCAGAACTCCATCTCGGCGATGGCGCGGTCGGCCGGCCAGCGGTGGCGTTCCATGCGGAAGACGGCGACCAGCGTGCCGGTGCGGTGAATGCCGGCGAAACAGTGGACCAGCACCGGGTGATTCGCCGGGTCGGCCATCACGTCCACGAACCGGCGGACGTTGGCGTCCGCGGGCACCTCCCCCTTCTCGTCGAGCCCCCACACCTTCGGAACCAGGCGGACGTGCGTCAGCCGGCGGGCGGCGCAGAGATCCGCCTCCCAGTCGTCCGGGAACGGCTCCTCGGGCCGGCGCGACGTGCGCAGCGTCACGATCGTCTTGATCCGGTAGTCGTCGATCACGGCCGCGAGTCCGGCGGGCGTGAGCTGACCGCTGCGGTACAGCACGCCGTCCTCGACGACGCGGAAGTTGCGCCGGTGGTGCTGCCGGCTCGCCGAGTACACCAGCGGCACCGCGACGACCAACGCCGCCACCGCCGCCGCCAGGAACCCGCGCCAGGGCGTCCGCATCCTGATCCCTCCGCTGTGGATGGAACAAACTACCCCGACGACGGCGCCGCCGACCAGCCCGACCGGCCGCGGCCGAGATTCCCGGTGGCCGGGGGGGAGCGGTGGTACTAGAATTACCGTCTTGGCACGAGCGCAACCGTTATCGCCAGGTAGGACCATGTACGCGATCTTCGAGGACGGCAGCCGCCAGTACCGGGCGGAACCGAACGGGTTTGTCACCATCGACTACCGGGACGTGCAGCCCGGCGACACGATCGAGCTCGGCAAGGTGCTGCTGCTCAACACCGGCTCCGACACGCTGATCGGCCGCCCGCTCGTGGCCGGCGCCCGCGTCGTCGCCGAGGTCGCCGAGCTGACCAAGATCAAGTCGGTGATCCAGAAGTTCCGCCGCCGCAAGAACTACCGCCGGCTGAAGGGCCACACGCAGCACTACGTGAAGTGCCGCATCAAGCACATCCTCGGCGCCGGCGAGCAGCCCCCGGCGGAGAGGCACCGAAGCCGACCCCGGCCGCGACCGCCTGAGTTCGCGTCCCGACAACACGCCCCGGCACGCTGCCGTTCGCATTGCGTGTCGCGGCGGTCGTTGCGCATCCGCGGCACCGGCACGGGCTCGGCGATGCCGACGCCGGCCTGTCGTTATTGTTCTCGCGCTCGCCGCCGTCGCGGCGGCCCGGCGCGCGGCACGCCTCAGCCCCTTCCCACGCCCCCGCCGGCCAGGGCGGCGATCCACCGCTACGAGAACCTGACGCTGTTCCCGACGCCGACGCAGCAAGCCGTCCGCGCGCGGCGACGAGGGGCGAACTGGCTGGTGCGGATGAACCAGGCCCACGATACGGTTCCTGCACGGCTACCGCCCGGCCGTCCGGCAGTCGATGCCGGGCGACACCGACCTCCGCCAGGCCTACGGGGCGCTGGCGCTCGCGCAGGCCGCGAAGTTCACCGGCGACGATCGCGCCGCCGCCGTCGCCCGACAGGCCGTGCTGGCGCTGCTGGCGTCGGCCCCGCTTGACCCCGCCGACCCGAACACGCGCGTGCCGGCGCCAACACTCGCGTCCGGGAACCGCGTTGGCTTCGCGGCCGTGCTCGCGCTCGCCATCTGCGACATCCCCGACGCCGACGCCCAACTCCTCGCCGAGGCCGAACGGCTGCGCGGCTTCCTGCGCAAGGCCTGCCGGGCGGACGGGTCGGTGGAGTACGCCGGCCGGGACCGACCCCGCGGGGGTGAACGAATACCCCGGGCTGGCGCTGGCCGCGATCATGACCAGCCACAAGGTCCGGCCCGAGCCGTGGAAGCTCGAAGCGGTGTCGAAGGGCCACACCTTCTACCGCGACGCCTTCCGCAAGGCTCCGCACCCGCTGCTCGCGGCCACACTCACACCGGCCCTCGCCGGTTTCCAACCCGCCGGCCGAAGGTCGCGGGAACGGTGTTCGAGCTGAACGACTGGCTGTGCGGGCAGCAGTACGCCGCCGCGTTCCCCCGCAACCCGACGTGGGCCGGCGGCTTTCGCGGCGTCGCCAACGGGCAACCGGCCGACACTGAACCCACCTGCGACTCGGCGGCGTGCCTCGCGTCGCTCGGCTGGGCGTACGCGGTCACGGCCCCGAACGCCGACGTGGCCCGCGCCGAGCGCTACCGGCAGGCGGTACAGGACGCGGCGCTGTTCGTCACCGCCCTCCAGTACGACGAGCCGAACACTCGGCACTTCGAGAACACCTTCCGGGCCAACGTGGTGATCGGCGGCTTCCACCTCAGCCCGTCCGACGGCGACCTCCGGGTCGACGCCGCCGGGCGGTGCGTGTCGGGGCTGCTGCGCTACCTCGGCTGCGGGGCCGACCGGTGAGCCCGGCCGCGTTCCTATACTGAGGAGATTCCCTCCCCGCCGGTGGAAGCCGCGCCGATGACCACCGAACGCACGCAGCCGCTGCCGAAAACCAAGTCCCTGATGGGCGTGAAGGTGGTCGGCACCGGGAAGTACGTCCCGGACATGGTGGTCGGCAACGACCACCTCCACGCCCGGCTCGGGTTCGACTCGGACTGGATCGTCAAGCGGACCGGCATCCTCGGTTGTTGCCACGCCGCCCCGACGCAGGCCACGTCTGACCTGTGCGTCGCCGCCGCGGAAGACCTGTTCGCCAAGACCGGCAAGTCGGCGAAGGATTGCGACCTGCTCGTGCTCGGTACGTTCACCCCGGACATGTCCTTCCCCTCCACCGCGTGCCTCGTGCAGGACCGACTCGGGCTGATCGGCCCGGCGATCGAGGTGGAGGCGGCGAGCGCCGGGTTCATGTACGCACTCATCACCGCCGCCGCCTACGTGAAGGCCGGCGTGAGCGACCGGGCGCTGGTGATCGGCGGCGACACCAACAGCCGCGTCCTGAACCCCGACGACATCAAGACGTACCCGCTGTTCGGCGACGGGGCCGGGGCCGTGTTCGTGGAGCCCGGCCGGCCGGACCAGGGCATCCTGGCGTACAGCATGGGCGCCGACGGCTCCGGCGGCCCGCTCCTCCAGCGCGAGACCTGCGGCAGCCGCCTCCCGCCGACGCCGGAAGACATCAAGGCCGGCAAGCACTTCATGTACATGGACGGCCGGGCCGTGTTCCGGTGGGCGGTGGACATCCTGTGCGACACCATCGAGGACGTGCTGAAGGCCGCCGGGCTGACGACCGACGACGTGAACCTGTACGTCGCCCACCAGGCGAACATCCGCATCATCAACGCCGCGATCGACGTGCTGAACATCCCGCGGACGAAGATGTTCAACAACCTCGACAAGTACGGCAACACGTCGGCCGGGAGCATCCCGATCGCGCTGGACGAGGCCGCCGCCGAGGGGCGCGTGAAGGAGGGCGACATCGTCCTGCTGAGCGGCTTCGGCGCCGGCCTGGCGTGGGGCACCGCCGTCCTGCGGTGGTGAGGCGCGGACCGGCCACGCCGGTTTGTCGTGCGGGCTCCAACGCCGCGGGCGGCCCAGTTATCGTACAGGGCCGGCTTCCAGCCGGCTTGAACTGACACGACCGGCTGGAAGCCGGCCCCACCAAACAGTCACTCCATCCGTTCTCGCCCGTCATCGCATCGACTCCGTTCGGGTTCCGGGCGGCGGGTCGAGCGCCCGCGCGAACCTGATCCCCCGGACACCGCTCCGTAGTCCCGCACCCGCGGGCGGGGTATGCTGCCGGCATGTACGAGTTGTTCGAGCACACCGCCGACCTCGGCTTGCGGGCGACGGCCCCCGACCTCGACACGCTGTTCGCCGAGATGGCCGCGTGCCTGTACGCAGCGATCCTCGACGACCCGACGACGGTGCGGCCGACGACCGCGGTCACGATCGAGATCGCCGGCACCGACCGCGAGTATCTGCTGTTCGACTGGCTCAAGGAGTTGCTCTACCGCTTCGACCCCGAGCACCAGGTGTTCGGCCGGTTCGAGGTGCGGGTGCGGCCGGACGGGCTGACCGCGACGGCGTGGGGCGAACCGCTCGACCCGGAACGGCACCTGCTGAACCACGAGGTGAAGGCGATCACCTACCACGAGTTGAGCGTCGAGCCGGTCGAGGGTGGCTGGCGGGCCGAGGTGATTGTGGACATCTGATTTTCAAGACTGGGGCAACATGAAGGCTGCGTTCGCCGGCCCGCTCGAGCGGGTGGATTCTTGCTGCTACCGCATCCCCAAGAGCTACCGCGCCGACATGCGCGTGGACGGCCTCATCTTCGCCAACGACGCCCTCATCGAGTCGGTGAAGAAGGACCAGGCCCCCGACCAGGTGGCGAACGTCGCCACGCTCCCCGGCATCCAGGGGGCGAGCCTGGCGATGCCCGACATCCACTGGGGCTACGGGTTCTGCATCGGCGGCGTCTGCGCCACCGACCCGGCCGAGGGCGGCGTCATTTCTCCCGGCGGCGTCGGCTACGACATCAACTGCGGCGTCCGGCTCGTGAAGACGAACCTGTTCTGGGACGAGGTGAAGCACCACGTCCGCAGCCTCGTGAAGGGGTTGTTTCACACCATCCCCGCCGGCGCGGGCCGCGGCGGGCGCTACAAGTTCGACCCGACCGAGACGCGCCGGCTGATGGCGCAGGGGCCGCGGTTCGTCATCGACCGCGACCTCGGCGTGCCGCGCGACCTGACGCACACCGAGGCCAACGGCCTCATCCCCGACGGCGACCCGGACGAGGTGTCGGACCACGCCGTGAAGCGCGGCGCCGAGCAGTGCGGCACCCTCGGCAGCGGCAACCACTTCCTCGAAGTGCAGGTCGTGGACTCGGTGTTCGACGCCGACGTGGCGGCGGCGTTCGGGCTGGAGTTGAACCAGGTGTGCGTGATGATCCACAGCGGCAGCCGCGGCCTCGGCTACCAGGTGTGCGACGACGCGCTCGCGGCGTTCCGCAACTGCCCGGCGAAGTACGGCATCACCCTCCCCGACCGACAGCTCGCCTGCGCCCCGGCCGAGTCGCCGGAGGGGAAGAAGTACATCGCCGCGATGCGGGCCGCGGCCAACTACGGCTTCACCAACCGGCAACTGCTCATGCAGCAGGCCCGCGAGGTGTTCGCCGCCGAGTTCGGCCGCAAGTGGGAAGATTTGGGCATGGAGCTCCTTTACGACGTGGCGCACAACATCGCCAAGCTCGAAGAGCACGTCGTGGACGGAAAGAAGAAAATGGTGTGGGTCCACCGCAAGGGGGCGACGCGGGCGTTCCCGGCTGGCCACCCGGAGTTGCCGGACGCGTTCCGGGCGGTCGGCCAGCCGGTCATCATCCCCGGCGACATGGGCCGGGCGAGTTGGGTGCTGGTCGGCGCGGCCGGGAGCATGGAGCGGACGTTCGGCAGCACCTGCCACGGCGCCGGCCGCGCGATGAGCCGGACCGCCGCGAAGATGAAAGCGACCGGCCGCAAGATCGAGAAGGAGTTGGAGGCCCGCGGCGTCATCGCGATGGCGGCAAGCCGAATGGGACTCGCGGAGGAACAGCCGGCCGCGTACAAGAACGTCGATCACGTTGTGGACGTGGTCCACGAGGCGAACCTGTCGCGCAAGGTCGCCCGGATGCGTCCGGTCGGCGTCATCAAGGGGTAATCCCCTGCCTCGACTGGATTTGCGTTGCCGCCCCGACCGCGACATCGTTCCAACAGTGATTCTTACAGTTGACTCAATGCTTCTGGGACTGGGTCCCCCTCTTTCCCAGAACCAAGTGTTGCGGTCGGAGTGATGAGCGTCAGTCCGCCGTCTTCACCAGCGCCCGCAGCACCTCCGCGACGCTCCACGCCTGAGCCACGCACCCGCGCGGGGTGTAGGGCGGCTCGGCGTCGAAGATTTCGCTCACCGACCCGACGCACGCCTCCGACAGGTGGCGGCGGAAGCCGTCGAGCAGGGCCGACGCCCCCTTCCGGTCCTCGGGGTAGGTCCGCACCCAGGCGTCGACGAACGGGCCGATGAGCCAGCCCCAGACGGTGCCCTGGTGGTACGCCCCGTCCCGCGCCCGCAGGTCGCCGAAGTATTTGGGTTTGTAGTCCGGGTGCCCCGGCGCCAGCGACCGCAGCCCGACCGGGGTCAGCAACTTCTCGCGGACCACGTTCACGACCGGCTTCCAGCGCGACTCGTCGAGGACCGGGTGGTCGAGGCTGATCGCGAACACCTGATTCGGCCGGCACGCCGGGTCGTCGGTCCCGTCGGGCTGGTCGATCACGTCGAACAGGTGGCCGCCCGGCGCGTACCAGAAGCGGCGGTTGAACGACTCCCGCGCCCTGGCCGCGTGGCCGGCCAGCGGCGCCGCCGCGGCGTCGCCTTCCTCCTGGCGAACCCAGCTTTCGAGCAACCGCAGCGCGTTGTACCAGAGGGCGTTGATCTCCACCGCCTTCCCGCGCCGCGGCGTCACCACCCAGTCACCCATCTTGGCGTCCATCCACGTCAGCTGGTAGCCCTCTTTCCCCTGGCGCAACAGCCCATCGGCGTGGTCCACGCCGATGCCGTAGTGGGTGCCGCGCAGGTGGTGCTCGACGACGTCTTTCAGCTTCGGCAGCAGCAGTTGGAGCGTGGTGCGGTCGTCCGTTGCCTTCAGATACCGGTGCAGCGCGTGGAAGTACCACAGGGTCGCGTCGGCGGTGTGGTACAGCCCCTCGCTCCCCTTCTCGGGAAACAAGTTCGGGATGAGACCGTCCTTGATGTGCTGGGCGAACGTCCGAAGGATGTAACCGCCTTCGGAGGACCGGCCCGTGGTCAGGGTCAGTCCTTCGAGGCTGATCATGGTGTCGCGGCCCCAGTCGGTGAACCAGTGGTAGCCGGCGATGACCGACCGCGCCTCGTCGCCGTGGGCCTTCGCCCGCGCCTCGTCGCCGGCCCGGACGACTGGCGTGAAGATAAACTGATCGGCCGCGAGTACCAGGCCCGCGGCGAACCCCGTTCGCGCCGCGGGCGCGGCCTGTTCGACCAACCGGCGTCGGCGGGCGAGTTCGTGAGCCAGTGCGTCGTCGGGGTCGAGTGCGGTCACCACCTCCCACGGGTCCGTCGAGAGCACGAGCGTCGCCGGGCGGCCGGGTTCCAGGTCGAGGCGGAAGTGCCCGGGAGACCAAAGTGCCCCCTCGTGGGCGTAGCCGCGGCTCTCCTCCACCCGGTAGAGAATGTCGTCGGACCGCTCGCTCCGGGCGGTGAACCCGGCCCGGCCGCCGCCGTGAACCGTCATCCGCAGCGTCGGCCACGGGTCGAGGCCGGACAACTCGTACTGGTCCCCGACGACTTTGAGCGCGCACCCCGAGCAGACCTCGCCCTCGGTGAGCATGTCGTCGTGCCCGCGGAAGTGGACGCACGGGCGGAGTTTCAGCCGGGCGGGGCCGCCGCCCTTCAAGAGCGTGTAGCGGACGAAGGCCGTGTTGTGCCGGTAGGCGAAGTAGACTCGCTTCTCCAGCACGAAACCCTCGACCTCGTACCGCCACACCGGCAGACCGTGTTCCAGCCGGAAGTCAGTGAGGTGTTGGACGCCGTGGATCTCGAGCTTCCCGGCCACCCGCTCCTCGCCGCCGAACGGGATGGTGCGGTAGTCCGGCAGGCGGAGGGATTCGGTGAGGTGGTTCACCATCATGACCCGCCCGAGCGGTGCCGGGTGGGCGGCGATCAGCATCCCGTGGTAGCGGCGGGTTGCGGCCCCGCTAACGGTGCCGGAGGCGTAGCCGCCGAGGCCGTTCGTGACGAGCCACTCGCGCTCCAAGAGAGCGGCCAGTTCGGGTCGTTCGCCGGGCTGCCAGGCCGGGGTCCGTACTTCGTCCGTCATCGTGTCACCTATCGCCAGAAGCGAGTCCGTTCGCGGTCGCGGCGTTCCTTCGCCAGCCGCTCGGCGCCCTCGTGGACGGCCTCCCGCTCGCCCGGCGGGAACGGTTCGGGGGCCATCACCAGCGCCGCCTGTCCCGCGAGGCGCCAGCCGTCGCGTACTTCGGGATGCGCAGTGCCGGTGCCGCCGTAGGCCCGGTCGTCGCTCGACCAGCGGACGCCCCAGGCGTGTCCCGGGGGCGGGGCCAGAAGCGGTTCCGGGGCGCGGTCCAGGAACAGGTCGGTGCCGAAGTTCACGAGCAACAGCCGGTCGCCCGTCACGTCGTGGAAAAAGCGGATGACGAACGCCTGCGGGCCGAGCACGGCCCCGTCCACCGTTCGGGAGTCGGTCGGCGCGAACGCCGGGTCCGTCCGCCGCAGCGCCAGCAAATCCTTGTGGAGCCGGTACACGTCCGCGTTCGCTTCGCGCTCGGCGTGATCGAGTCGACAGCGCTCCACCGTCTCGGGCGAATCCGGGTCGGGAAGCCAGCTGGTCAGGTCCGGTCGGTCCATCGAGCGGAACTGGCTCATGAACGTCACGCGCCCGGCTCGAACCTTCGGCGCCAACTCCGGGTTGGTATCGGCGAAGTAGTAGAACGGCGACGACGCCGCGAACTCCTGCCCCATGAAGAGCATCGGCGTGCCGGGGAACAGCAGCAGGCACGCCGTCGCGGCGCGGAGCCGGCCGGGGCTCGTCAGCCGGTGGGCGCGGTACCCGTGGCCCGAGTTGGCGACCTGGTCGTGGTTCTGGAGGTAGTTCACGATCGCCCACGGCGGCACGTCGAACGTCGGCGTGCCGCGGCGGGCCTCCTGCCAGGCGTAACGCTGCCCTTGGAACAGGAAGCCGTACTTCGCGGCTGACACGAACTCTTGCGGGCCGCCGGCGTGGTCCGAGTAGTACGCCTCCGCACGCCCGGTGAGCGCGACCATACCGGTATGGTGGAAGTCCTCGTTCCACAGCCCGTCGAAGCCGTAGCCGCCGCGGTCCGTCGCCCGCACCAGCTTCACGTCCTGCGGTTCGTTCTCGTTGACCACGATCGTGGCGCGGCCGCCGGCCGCGGTACGGACGCGCGCGGCGATGTCGGCCAGAATGTGCCGCGGCGAGTCGTCGTAAATGCACTGGCTGGCGTCGATCCGCAACCCGTCCAGGTGGAACTCGTCGATCCAATAGCCGGCGTTCGACGCGACGAACTCGCGGACTGGGCCATTGTCGGGGCCGTCGAAGTTGAGGCCGTTTCCCCAGTCGCTGACGTGGGTGTCGCTGAAGTACGGGCCGAACTCGGCGAGGTAGCAACCGTCTGGGCCGAGGTGGTTGTAGACCACGTCGAGGATGACCGCGAGGTCGCACCCGTGTGCGGCATCCACGAAGCGGCGGAAGTCGTCCGGCGTGCCGTAAAGGCGAGTGGGGGCGAACAGATCGACGCCGTCGTAGCCCCATCCGAAGCGGCCGGGAAACTCGCCGACCGGCATCACCTCCAGCACGGTGACGCCGAGGTCCACGAGCTGCGGCAGTTGCTCGACGGCGGCCGACCAGGTGCCAGCTCGGGTAAACGTGCCGACGTGCAACTCGTAGACGATCTGTCCGCGGAGGGTGCGGCCCCTCCATTCCCGATCGCTCCACGAAAATGCGGCAGGATCCACCACCTGGGATGGCCCGTGCGGCCCGTCCGGCTGGTATCGCGACGCGGGATCGGGAAGCGACTTGGCGCCGTCGAGGCGGTAGCGATAGCGGTCACCGGCCGCGGCATCGGGCACGAAGCCGGTGTAGAAGCCATCCGCTTCCGGTCGCAGCGGATGCGTCCCGGTCGCGTTGCCGGACTCGACTTGCAGGTCCACCTGCTTGCGCCGCGGCGCCCAGACTCGGAAGTGAACGCCGCCACACGTGACCTCGGCACCGAACGCCAGACGACGGCTAACAGGTCCAGTTCGGGGCGGCGCCTCGTTCATGGTCAGGATTCACGCAAACGCCATGCCCACCGTCAAGGACGGAGCGTTAGCGTGAGGCCGCGCACGTCCGCCACGACCGCTCCCGGGATGGTCGTGGCCCGGAGCGTCAGCGGGCCGCCACCGCGGGGGAGTTCGACGATGCCGAGGTTGAGCGGGCGGAAGTCCTTCACGTAGCTCTCGCCCTCGCGCTTCACGCGGTCGTGTTCGGCGCCGCGAAGCGGCGGGTCGTGTGCGTCTGTCACCTTCGCCGACAGTTTCGCATTGCCGAGGCTCAACTCGACCGATGCTCCTTCACTTCCCTTCGGGCAGGTGTACCAGAGTTGCACGTCGTAGCGGCCGGCGGTCGCGACCTCCACGTCCCACGTCATGCGGTCGTCGGTGGACTTCCAGTTGGTGAAGAACGAGCAATTCGGCGCCGGGGCGCTCCGCCGCACTCCGCCGTGCGGGACTCCATCGCGGGCCGGCAGGTGCGTCACGGGGAACGCCGCGTGGCCGACGGGGTACGGCCGGTCGTCGGCGTTCGCGGGAACACCAACGTCCTTCCGCCATGCGGCGACCGCCTGCTTGAGCCGGTCGGCGGTCCGCGGGTCGTCGGACGACACGTCTTTCGTCTGCGCCGGGTCAGCCTTCAGGTCGTAGAGCCGGCCGGTGTCGTCGAGGCGGTGCGTCTGCGCGCGGGCCGAGGTCTTCCCGGCCCAGTGCGAGAACAACACCCGGTCCGGCCACTCGTCCTTGCCCCCGGCGAGAAAAGACGCGAGGCTGATACCGTCGATCGGCTTGGTGCCGATCGGCTTCGCGCCGGTGAAGGCGCAGATCGTCGGCAGCAGGTCGATGGCGCCGACGATCTGCCGCTCGTGCGTGCCGGCGCGGATGCCGGCGGGCCAGCGGATCAACAGCGGCGACTTTACCCCGCCCTCGTCGGTCGAACCCTTGCGCCCGCGGAGCGCGCCATTCCAACGCCAGCCGTTCGGGCCGTTGTCGTGGAAGTACACCACGATCGTGTCTCGCGCCAGGCCCAACGCGTCGAGGCGGGCGAGCAGACGGCCGACGTTCCAGTCGATGTTCTCGACCATCGCCAGCGCCGCCCGCGTGTGCGCCTGGTCCTCCTTCACACCCGGTCCCGCGAGTCGGAGCAGCGGCGCGTCGCGGAAGCGGTCGTAGAAGCGGTCCGGCACCTGCATCGGCGAGTGCGGCGTGTTCAGCGGCAGGTAGCAGAAGAACGGCTTCGACCGGTTCCGCTCCATGAACCCGATGGCCCGGTCGGTCAAGTCGTCCGGCAGGTAGCCGTTCCCGGTCACGACTCGACCGTCGTGTTCGAGGGGCGGCGAGAAGTATTCGCCCCAATGACCCGACGCGAAGCCGTAGTACTCGTCGAACCCCCGGCCGCGGGGGTGATAGGGGTACTGGCTGCCGTTGTGCCACTTCCCGAAACACCCGGTCGCGTAGCCCGCAGCGCGGAGCGCGTCGGCGATCGTGCTCTCGTCCAGGTTCAACCGCTCGGCCCCGGTGCTGACGCCGCGGACGCCGCCACGCGGGTGCCAACGACCGGTCAAGAATTCGGCCCGCGTGGGGGCGCACACCGGCTGGACGTAGAAGTTCTGGAAGAGCGCCCCGGCAGTCGCGAGGCTGTCGATGTGCGGCGTGCGCAGGTTGGTGTTGCCGTGAACGCCGAGGTCGCCCCAGCCGGCGTCGTCGGCAAGGATCACGACGACGTTCGGCTTGCGCGGCGGCTGGGCGAAGCTAGTGCCGGTAGCAGCCACGACGGCGAGCAGCGACAGGACGAAGCGCATGGAACACCTCCGCGGCAGACGTGGGGCGTATCCTGACAGATATGAAGCTTCTCGTCACCAACGACGACGGCATCGACGCCGAGGGAATCGCCGCCCTCACCGCCGCGGCGGGAGCCGTGGGTCAACCCGTTGTCGTGGCGCCGGCCGGGCCGCAGTCTGGCGTCAGTCACGCCGTCACCACCGGCGGCGCGGTCCGCGTCGAGCCGCGGGCCGGGGGTCACGCCGTGTTCGGCACGCCCGCCGACTGCGTGCGCGTCGGCTTACTGCACCTCGTGCCCGACGCCAAGTTCGTGGTGTCCGGCGTCAACCACGGCGGAAATCTCGGCGCCGACGTGTACTACTCCGGCACCGTCGCCGCCGTGCGCGAGGCGGTGCTGCACGGCTGGACCGGCGTCGCCCTGTCGCAGTACAAGAAGAAAACACTCCCGTTCGACTGGCGACGTACCGCCCGATGGGCCGAACAGGTACTCTGCGAACTGCTCGCCCGGCCACCGCTTCGCGGGGGCTTCTACAACGTCAACTTCCCGCACCTGACCACGAAAGACTCCGAACCCGACGTCGTGTACTGTCCGCTCGACCCGCACCCGCTGCCACTGAGTTACCGGCACGAAGAAGCCGGCCTGGTTTACGACGGCAACTACCACCTCCGCGAGCGCCAACCGGGGGCCGATGTGGATGTCTGCTTCGCGGGGCGCATCGCGGTCACCGAACTACGATTATTCTGACCGCGAACACTGCGACATCCGGAATGATTCTCCCACCGCCCCCCTACCGTATCGCGGGAGAATCGCAGCTCGCTTGTGCCACAGATATTCGAACCCTTCCCTTCCTTCGCTTCGAACCACAACCGC
>JBGAQM010000001.1:30884-53472 GCA_044220735.1 Urbifossiella sp.
CCTGATTCGAGTGTGGGAATAATGAGAATGCTTGCGACCCGACCCATTCGAAGCTAATCTGGTGGGAAGCCTGCCCCCCGCCGGTCGCCCCGCCGCGTCACGAGATTCCCGGAGCTTCGCTGATGGTGCGGTTTGTGGCCGTCGTCGCGGTCGGTACAGCGACGCTCGCCAGCTTCGCCGGCGGGTGGTACTACGCCGCCGCCGGTCGCTCCGACGCCGCGCCCGTGGCCGTCGCCGCCCAGCCTCCCGCGCCCGCACAGCCCAATCAGCCGAAGGTCGCCGCCACGGCTGCGAAAGACGACCCGGCGTTTAAGGAAAAGGTCCTCCCCTTCCTCAACAAGTACTGCAACGGCTGCCATAACGGCGATAAGGCGGCCGGCGGCCTCGTCCTCGACGGCTACCAGAGCGAAGCGCACGCCCGCAAGAACCGCAAGGACTGGGGCGCGGTCCAGCACGCCCTCGCCGCCAACGACATGCCGCCCAAGAAGAAGGAGCAGCCGACCAAGGAGGAGCGCGAGTTTGTTATCAACTGGATCGAAACCGCGCTCACCAAGGTCGATTGCGGCCTGAACCGCGACCCCGGCCGCGTCACCCTCCGGCGGCTCAATCGGGCAGAGTACAACAACACCGTCCGCGACCTGTGCGGAGTCACCGTGCGGCCCGCCGACGACTTCCCGGCCGACGACGTAGGCTACGGCTTCGACAACATCGGCGACGTGCTCTCCTTCCAGCCGATCCTGCTCGAAAAGTACATGACCGCGGCCGAGGCCGTACTCGCCGCCGCACTGAATGGCCCGGCGCCGATCATGAACTCGACACAGACGTTCAACCAGCAGCCGATTCAGGTCATCCCCCGCGAGGCGAAGAAGAAGGACGCCAACAACCGGAACAAAATCCTCTTCACGACAGAGGGCTCGGCCTTCCTCGAGCGCTTCAACTTCGTCGTCGAGGGCGAGTACGCCCTGCGGTTGAAGGCGTCGGGCACGAGCGTCGGCGGCGAGTCGCCGAAGCTCACGCTGAGGGTGGACGGCAAGGACATCAAGACGTTCACCGTCACCGCGACGGGCAAGGCCGAGTTCTTCGAGGTGAAGGCGAAGCTGCCGGCCGGCGAGAAGCGTGTGGCGTTCGCGTTCATCAACCCGAAGGAAGGCAAGGACGGCAGCCCGAGCCGTGAGCTGGCCGTGGAGGCCATCCAGATCGAAGGCCCGATCGGCTACGTGGACAAGAACGTCCCCGCGGGCCAGAAACTCCTGCTGATCGCCCGGCCGACCGGCCCCGCCGACGCCCGCGCGGCCGCGGAGAAAGTGCTGACGAACTTCGCCCGGCGCGCCTACCGCCGGCCCGCGACCGCGGAGGAAACGCAGCGCCTCCTGCGGCTCTACGACGCCGCCACTACCCGTGGCGACGCCTGGGACCAAGCCATTCGCCTGCCGATGAAGGCGGTCCTATGTTCGCCGCACTTCCTCTACCGCATCGAGGACGACCCCGAGAACCCCGAGGGTGTTCGTACCCTGAACGACTGGGAGTTCGCGACCCGGCTCAGCTACTTCCTGTGGTCCACGATGCCCGACGAGGAACTGTTCCGCCTCGCCGGCGCGAACGAACTGCGCGAGCCGGAGGTGCTGGAGGCTCAGGTCCAGCGCATGCTCCGCGACCCGAAGACGAAGGCGCTGTCTGAGAACTTCGCCGGCCAGTGGCTGCAACTGCGGAACATCCGCACGCTGGCCCCGGACAAGGGCTACTTCCCGAAGTGGGACGAGGCCCTCCGGACCGGCATGATCGGCGAGGCGGAGGCGTTCTTCGAGTACGTCGTGCAGAACGACCGCAGCGCCCTCGAATTCCTGGACGCCGACTACACATTCGTGAACGCCCGGATGGCCGAGCACTACGGCATCCCCGGCGACTTCGGGAAGGCGTTCCGCCGGGTGACGTTGCCCGATTCGCGGCGCGGCGGCATCATCACGATGGCGAGTACGCTTACCGTGACCTCGAACCCGACCCGCACCAGCCCGGTGAAGCGCGGGAAGTGGATTCTCGAGAACATCCTCGGCACGCCGCCGCCGCCGCCGGCCCCGGACGTGCCCGAACTGCCGCCGACGGGCCAGCTGAAGGGCACGTTGCGCCAGCAGATGGAACAACACCGGTCGAACCCGAGCTGCGCCGGCTGCCACTCGCGGCTCGACCCGCTCGGCTTCGGCCTGGAGAACTTCGACGGCATCGGCGCCTGGCGGACGCAGGACAACAAGCAGGCGATCGACAGCAGCGGCGTCCTGCCGGACGGCGCGAAGTTCGACGGCCCGGCGGAGCTCCGCAAGGTGCTGATGGGAAAGAGTGACCAGTTCCGCCGGAACTTCGCCGACAAGCTTTTAACGTTCGCGTTGGGGCGCGGTCTGGAGTACTATGACAAGTGTGCCCTGGACGACATCGTGACCCGCGCCCGGGGGAGCCAGGACCGGTTCTCCGCCTACGTCCTCGCGGTAGTGACTTCAGACCCGTTCCAGAAGCGCAAGGGGAGACGGAGCGAATGAGCAGGCCCATTTCCCGCCGGACGATCCTCCGCGGCCTCGGCACCGCTGTGGCGCTGCCGTGGCTGGAGTCGCTCGGGTTCACCCAGGGGACCGGCCAGGCCGCGGCGGTGGCGCCGAGGCGGCTGGCGTTCGTGTACGTCCCGAACGGCGTGAACATGGCCCAGTGGTCGCCGGCCGAGCCCGGCGCCCTCGGCCGGCTGACCGGCACGCTGGCCCCGCTAGACCCGTACAAGGGCCACATCAACGTCATCGGCGGGATGACCCTCGACAAGGGTCGGGCGAACGGCGACGGCCCCGGCGACCACGCCCGAGCCATGAGTACGTTCCTCACCGGCCGGCAACCACGCAAGACGCACGGGGCGGACATCCGCGTCGGCATGTCGGCCGACCAGCACGTCGCCAACGTGATCGGCGACCGGACGCGGTTCCCGTCGCTGGAACTCGGCATCGAGCGCGGCGGGCAGGCCGGCAACTGCGACAGCGGCTACAGTTGCGCCTACTCGTCGAACCTGTCCTGGCGCGCCGAGAGCACGCCTAACGCGAAGGAGACGGACCCGAAGGCGGTGTTCGAGCGGCTGTTCGGGGCCGGTGGGGGTGGCGACCGCGCCGCCGCCCGCGCCCGTCGCGACGCCGACGCCTCCAGTATCCTCGACTTCGTGCAGGACGACGCCCGCCGTCTGAACGGCACCCTCGGCCAGGGCGACCGCCGGAAGCTCGACGAGTACCTGACTTCGGTCCGCGAGGTCGAGCAGCGGATCGAGCGGGCGCGGGCGACGGCCAGCGCCCCGCCGCCGCGGCCGAACATGCCCGCGCCGACGGGGACGCCCTCCGACCCGAAGGAGCACATCCGTCTGATGTGCGACCTGATGGTGCTGGCGTTCCAGACGGACACGACCCGGGTGGTGACGCTGCCGTTCGCCAACGACGGGAGCAACCGGCCCTACCGGTTCATCGAGGTGCCGGAGGGGCACCACGACCTGTCGCACCACGGCAGCGACCCGGCGAAGCTGGCGAAGATCGCCAAGATCAACACGTTCCACACCGAGCAGCTGGCCTACCTGCTGGGGAAGATGCAGGCGACGCGCGAGGCGAACGGCTCGACGCTGCTGGACAACGTGATGCTGGTGTACGGCAGCGGCCTCGGCGACGGGAACCGCCACAACCACGACGACCTGCCGATCCTGCTGTGCGGCAAGGGCGGCGGGACGATCAGGCGGCCGGCACCTGGTGTTCCCGAAGCGGGCCGACACGCCGCTGATGAACCTGTACCTGGCGCTGTTCCAGCGGATGGGCGCCCCCGCCGCGAGCTTCGGCGACAGCACCGGCGTGCTGAGCATCTGACCGGACCGCCACTTGCAGCGGTGCAACGGCAACGCGAAAGCCCCGGCGGCTGCATTTCTTCACATCACCCGCCGACGCGATCGTCAATCGAGCCCCGAGCAGCGAAGGAAATCGATCATCTCGGATTCGGCCTTCACCAGTCCGGTCGAGTCGCCCTTCAAAATCAAGCCAACAGAGTTGATGACCCGCTCCGCGGTCGGGTCGGGCTCCGGCACCTCGGCCTTGTGCAGCACCCCGAGCACGCGACCCGGGCCGGGCGGAAGCAAACAGTTGTTCAGCACCACCACGAACGACTCGCCCGCCGGAACGGCCAACTCTGTCGCCACCGGCCACAACCTGGCTTCGCCGGCAGGCGTCATCGGGTTGTGCGCCGCGAGGTACTCGTTCACTGGTAGCCCAGCCGCGACCGCTGCGCGCTCGGCGTCGGCGACGAACACCCGACTCCGGACCCGCGACGCCTCGTAGCCGAGCAGTAGGAGCGACGCCGGTGGCGCCCCGTCGCGGTGAAAGCGGCTGCTCACCTGTTGGTCGAAGCGGCCGAGCCGTTCGGGCACGAATTCCACCGGGAACGCCGCCGCGAGGTCGAGCAGGTAGCGCCGTAGTTCCAGCGACCCGATTGGGGCGCGGAAGCGGATCAGCGCGAACCCGGGTTCGTCGAGCGACGTGCGCCACACGCGGCGGAACACGACCGTTGCGAGCGTTGCGAGATCGGAGCGGGCGTCGAAGCGGTACACGGCTGCGGGCCACGGCGGTGCGGCGATCATGCGTCCAGTATACCCGGACCAGTCGTTTGTTCCGCGCTCGCGGGCGAGCCTAGAATGCGGGGTACGCACCACCCGAGGAAGCCACGTGACCGACCGACCGACCACGTTGAAGGAACTCCGCGCGTCCGGCTGGAAGTCGCGGTCCGTGAAGGACGAACTCCGATCGAACTACATCGCCTCCCTGGCCCGCGGCGACGACCTGTTCCCCGGCATTGTCGGCTACGAGAACACGGTGATCCCCGAAGTCAGCGTCGCGGTGCTGGCCGGGCACGACATGCTGTTCCTCGGCGAGAAGGGGCAGGCCAAGAGCCGCCTCATGCGGTCGCTCGTCCGCTTCCTCGACGAGGCTCTTCCGTACCTCGACATCCCCGGAAGCCCCGTCCACGAAGACCCGGAGCGTCCGATCACCCGGGCCGCGAAGGAGCTGCTGGCGAACACGCCCGAGGAGCGGGTGCCGATCGCCTGGTGGCCGCGCGAGCAGCGGTACGCGGAGCGACTCGCCCCGGGAACCAAGTTCGCGGACGTGATCGGCGAGATCGACCCCGCGAAGCTCGCCACCGGCACGAGCATGGGGGCCGAGGAGGCGCTGCACTTCGGGCTCATCCCACGGATGCACCGCGGCATCTTCGCCATGAACGAGGTGCCGGAACTCGACGAACTCATTCAGGTCGGCCTGTTCAACATCCTCGAAGAGCGCGACGTGCAGATTCGCGGCTACCCCATCCAGTTCGACCTCGACGTGCTCGTCCTCTTTAGCGCCAACCCGACGACGTACAACCGGTCGGGCAAGGTGATCCCGCAGTTGAAGGACCGCATCGGATCGCTGATTCAAACGCACTACCCGACGGAGCGGGCGCTCGGCATCGAGATCATGGAGCAGGAGGCCGGGCTGGACACGGGCGGCGAGTATCCGGTGTTCGTGCCGTACTTCATGAAGGAGATCGTCGAGCAGGTGAGCGTGATGGCCCGAAAGTCAAAGTACGTCGACCAGTCGAGCGGCGTGAGCGCGCGGTTCAGCATCGCCAACTACCGGACCATGGTGGCGAGCGCCCGCCATCGTGGCGTGCGACTCGGCGAGAAGCCGGCGGTACCGCGGATCAGCGACCTCGGGCACCTGCCAACGTCGGCCCTTGGCAAGCTCGAACTCGACCTGATGGGCGCGCACCAGATGAGCGAGAAGCAGGTACTCGAGAGTATCGTCGCGGAGGCGGTGCGGGCGGTGTTCGAAGAGTACGTGGACAAGCACGGGCTGGACGACATCACCGACGTGTTCGGCAAGGGCGTGAAGGTGGAGGTCGGCGACATGCTGCCGAGCGCCGACTACGCGCCGCGGATGAAGCGGGTGCCGCGGGCGTGGGAGAAGGCGTTCGAGGTGAACGCCGGCGAGTCGGACGCGGTGCGGGCCAGCTGCGTGGAGTTCGTGCTGGCCGGGTTGTACGCGAGCGACCGGATCAGCCGCAGCACCCGCCACGGCCGGATCAGCTACGAGACGTGAGCCGCGCGGCTCAGCAGCGCCGCGGCCCCTTCACCTTGTCGTAGACGAGTCGGACCAGTTGCTCCACGAGGTCGATGTACTCGGTGCCGGAAATCTCGCGGACCATGCATACCAACTTCCGGCGGCGCTCGATCATCTCGACGCAGTTCTCGACCCCGAACTTTTCCAGGGCCCCGTTCGGGGACTGCATCTCCAGGAGTTCTTGAACCTCCTCGGGGAGCAAGCGGGCGGCACGATCTTCGTTGCGTTCGATCCATCCCGTCAACTCCGGGAGGGTGGCTCGCTCGTGCAGCAGAGCCATCGCCTCCGTGTCGTCGGGCGGCTTGCCGTGCATGCGCGGCAGGAGCCGCTCCAGCGGCAGGTTGCGGAGCTCGGTCACCGTCAGGCCGAGCGCGGTGGCGCACTGGCTGACGGTGGCGTTGCGGAGGCGCCGCTTCGGGCCGCCGAGCAGGATCTGCCGGACGGTGTGCCGATTCAGTTTCGAGATGCGGGCGAAGTCTTCCTGGTTCCAGCCGCGTTCCTCCACCAGCCGCGCAATCTTATTCGCCAGCTCCGCCCCCGCGGTGCTGACCGTGGCCGCCGCGTTCATCCCTGCCCCCGATTGTCGCCCCGCCCGGGGTGCGCGTCCGTCGCGCCCCGCACCGGCCGAGAACGTCCGCATTGCCGCGAAAAAGTGCTCCCCATCCCCATCCTAATGCCGCCCCGACCGGGTGGAAGACCGGCTTTCCAACAGAACCACAAAAAGTCGCGGCCGGCCACCTCCCGCCGTCGGGAGTGAGGCCGGCCGCGAATCCCGACGGCCGGGAACCCGGTCAGTACGGGCTGGTGGTGCCCGTCAGGCGGGCGCCGCCGGACACCGGGGTGACCGAACCGGGCACCACGAGTTCCGCCTTCGGCTGGACGGCACCCGGGGTGGTCCGCGGCGGCATCGGGGCCGGCGTCGGCGTCGGGCTGGCAGCCGGAGCCGCGGCCGGGGCGGCCGCCGGAGCGGCGCCACAACCGTCGCACGCCGGGGCGCAGTCGTCGCACTTCTTCTTCCCGAACTTGGCCTTCAGCCGGTCCAGAATGCTCACCCGCGGGGCGCGGCCACAGTCGTCGCAGGCCGGGGCGGCGTGGCAGGTGGTGCACGGGGCGGGAGCCGGCGCCGGAGCGCAGGCCGGGGCAGCGTCGCAGCCGCAGTGGTGCTTGCGGCCGCCGAGGCGCGACTTGCTCTTGTCGAGCAGGCCGCCCTTCTTGCAGCCGACGTCACAGCCACACGCGACCGGGCCGCAGTCGCCGGCGCAGCCGCCGGAGCCGGCGACTACCGCCGGGGCGGCGGGGGCGGGGGCGGCCGGTGCCGCGGCCGCCGGGGGTTGCCCGGCCGTCACGGCCGAGGCCATCAGGAGAATCGCTGCGTTCACTGGTGCTGTCTCCTCGCGGGACGGAACGGGGTGTGGTGCCGACCGGTAAGAACCCGGGCGCGGCACCGGCGCCCGGGATCGGAACGCGGACGCACTTGTGGCATCGACCCCCACGGCCGCGAACCTGACCGCGTGTGACCGATTCCTTCAAGTCGGTGTCTGCCCCGGTCCGGGTCGTGCGGGACGGCGAATCGGGTCGCGTTACAGAGGTGGAACCGGTGGGCGAAGAGCTGACGGCGGCGCCGGCCGTAACGGGCTCCGCTCGCTCACGGGCAGTCGGTTGGGGTTGCCGGGCTGGTGGACATCCGTTCTAAAGGAGTCTTGCGATCGCCCCCAGGAGTTGCGTACGTGTCTCGCGTCGAGAAGGTGTGGCGGCTCCTCCCGCAAAACCCGGATGCGGCCAACCGCCTTGGCGCGTCGCTACGCGTCTCGCCCGTGGTCGCGCAATTGCTACTCAACCGCGGCGTGTCCGAGCCCGACCACGCCCGCAAGTTCCTCGACGGCTCACTCTCCGGCCTATACGCCCCTGCCGACCTCCCGGACGTCCCCGGCGCCGCCGACCGGTTATTCCGGGCGGTCGCCGAGAAGCGGCGCATTTGCATCTACGGCGACTACGACGTGGACGGCGTAACCGGCACCGCGATCCTCGTCACCCTCCTCACCAAACTCGGCGCTGCCGTCGAATTCCACGTGCCGCACCGGCTGTCTGAGGGGTACGGGCTGAACGCGGCGCGCCTCCGCGAGCTCGCGGCGTCCGGCGTCTCGGTTGTGGTGTCAGTCGATTGCGGGATCGCCAGCGTCGAGGAAGCAGAGGTCGCGCACGCCGCCGGACTGGAGTTGATCGTCACCGACCATCACGAGATGAGGACGGACGACGTAGGTGCGCCGGTCCTTCCCCGGGCCGCGTGCCTCGTTCACCCACGTCTCCCCGGCAGTACCTACCCGTTCGGCGAGTTATCCGGCGCCGGCGTCGCCCTGAAAGTGGCCTGGGAGTTGGCCCGCAAGGCGAGCGGCGGGGGGAAGACGAGCCCGGAATTGCGCGAGTTCCTGCTGGACGCCGTCGGCCTCGCCGCGCTCGGCCTGGTTGCCGACGTGGTGCCGCTCCACGACGAGAACCGCCTGCTGGTGAAGCACGGCCTGGCGCGGATCGCCGCGAAGCCGTCCGTGGGGTTGCGGGCGCTGCTCGATGCCGCGCTCGGGCGGCCCGAGCCGGGGAAGGAGCGGAAGCCCATCACCGCCGAAGACGTGGGCTTCCGACTGGGGCCGCGGCTGAACGCCGCCGGTCGCCTGCAGTGCGCCCGAATGGTGGTCGATCTCCTGACGACGACGAACACCGGGAAGGCCCAGCAACTCGCCTCGTACCTGGAAGACCTGAACGGCCAGCGACAGACGCTCGAGCGAAAAGTCACCCAACAGGCCAAGGACATCATTGATGTCGGCGGACTGGCGGCCGCCCCGGGGTTGGTCGTGTGGTCGCCCGAATGGAACGAGGGTCACCAGGGCGTCGTCGGCATCGTCGCGAGCCGGCTTGTCGAGACGTACGGCCGGCCGGCGCTCGTGATCGCCACACGCACCGACGAGGACATCGCCGTCGGCTCGGGGCGGTCGGTGTCGGGCTTCCCGCTGCACCTGGCCTTGAAGGCGTGCGACCCCCACCTCGTCGGCCACGGGGGGCACGCGGCCGCGGCCGGGTTCAAGCTTCGGCCGGCGAACATCCCCGCACTGCGCGACGCCTTCATCGCCTACGCCGCGGAGCACTTCCACACCGACGGCCCCCCCGCGCCGCGCGTCACCCTCGACGCCGAGGTGCCGCTGAGCGCCGTGACGTGGGGGCTGCTGCGCGACATCGACCGGCTCGAACCCTACGGGGCGCAAAACCCGCGGCCGCGCTTCCTCGCCGCGGGCCTGCGGGCCGAGGGGCTGCGCAAGATGGGATCCGGCGACGTGCAAAAGCACCTGAGTTTCCGGGCCGTTCAGGGCGAAACGAGCTTCCGTGCGGTGGCCTGGAACATGGCCGACCGCATCGACGAGTTACAGGCCGCCGGCGGCGAGTGTTGTCTGGCGTTTACGCCGAAGATGAACGACTTCCGCGGCAACAAGACGCTCGAACTCCAGGTCATCGACGTGAAGCCCGGCAAATCGGTACAACTCGGGTAACCGCTCAGCCGGCACAGCCGGTGAGCCTCGCGCCGCTGGAGTCTCGCGCCATGCCGTTCCGCCTGGCCCCCCTGCTCCTCCCTGTCTTACTCGCAACAATCGTCGCCCGGCCGCTGCCGGCCGCCGACCCCCTGCCGCGGTTCGTCCCGAGCCCTGGTGACCTCAAGGAAGCGGACCGGCGTGGCGCCCTGCCGCCGGCGCCGGGCCGTGCGTACCGCGAAAAGGTGACGCCGAACTGGTTCGCGGACGGGAGCAAATTCTGGTACCGGAACGACCTCAAGGCGGGGACCAAAGAGTTCGTCGTGGTGGACGCCGCGAAGGGGGCACGCCGCCCGGCGTTTGACCACGCGAAGCTCGCCGCGAGCCTGTCGAAGGCCGCGGGGAAGGAGTACACCGCGGGCCGCCTTCCGTTCCAGAGCATTACGCTCGACGCCGAACTGACGCGCGTGCGGTTCTCGCTCGGCGGCGACGAATGGGCGTGTGATCTGACCGGATATGAATGCGTGAAGCAGGCCGCTCCCGCGGGTCGGGTCGAGTCGTCGAGATCCTACCGCGCTGAGCCCTCCACGGACACGGACGACCAGGCCGCGCCCGCCGTCGGGTCTCGACGACTCGACCCCGCCCGACGGGCAAGCCGACCCGCTCTTCCCGGACGGCCCCGTTATCGCCCCCGAGCTGTTCGCCGAAGCCCTCCAGCCTCAGCGGCCGGGGAAGTCGGCCGAGGCGCGATCGCCGGACCGCAAGTGGACCGCACTCGTCCGGGACGGGAACGTCGTCATCCGCGACGCTGACGGTAAGGACACACCGCTCACGAAGGATGGTAAGGACGGCGCCGCCTACGGGATGCTGAACTGGGCGCCAGACTCGAAGGCGCTCGTCGCGTGGCGGATCGAGCCCGGCGAGCGAAAGGACGTGTCGTTCGTGGAGTCGTCTCCGAAGGGCGGCGGGCGGGCGGTGCTTCACACGCGATTCTACGCGCAACCAGGCGACCGCTTCACGCGCTTCGAGCCGCGTCTGTTCGACCCAGCGGCCGGCAAGGAACTCAAGTCGGACGCCCCCGCAGTCGACTTCGGCGTTCCGAACGTGCGCTGGGCGAAGGACGGCAGCCGCTTCACCTACGAAAAGGTGGACCGCGGCCACCAGCGGCACCGGCTCGTCGCCGTGACCGCCGCCACCGGCGCGACGCGCAACCTGATCGACGAGGTGAGCGAAACGTTCGTCTGGACGCAGCACTTCGACGGCTTCAACTTCGCCGCCGTGACGTGGCTGACGAAGGGGAACGAGATTCTTCATGCCACCGAAAAGAGCGGCTGGCGACACCTCTACCTCCTCGATGCCGCGACCGGCGCGCAGAAAGCCGCGGTCACGAGCGGCGAGTACGTCGTGCGCGGCATCGACCACATCGATGAGGAGAAGCGGCAGGTGTGGTTCCGCGCGAGCGGCAAGAACGACGGCGAAGACCCGTACCACGTCCACCACTACCGCACGAACTTCGACGGCACCGGACTCGTCGCCTTGACCGCCGGGAACGGCACGCACGCCGTTCAGTACTCGCCCGACCGCCGCTACCTGATCGACACCTACAGCCGCGTCGACTCCGCCCCGGTGACGGAACTGCGGAGCTGCGCCGACGGCAAGCTCGTCTGCCGGCTCGAAGCCGCGGACACGTCCGAGCTGGCGGACGTGGCGCTGCCCGAGGTGTTCCACGCAAAGGGGCGCGACGGCAAGACCGACATCTGGGGGCTGATCTGCAAGCCGCGGAATTTCGACCCGAACAAGCGCTACCCGGTGATCGAGTACATCTACGCCGGCCCGCACGGGTCGCACGTGCCCAAGGCGTACCGCGGCTTCCCGTGGCACCGCGCCCTGACCGACCTCGGCTTCGTGGTCGTGCAGATCGACGGCATGGGGACGGCGAACCGGTCGAAGGCGTTCCACGACGTGTGCTGGCGGAATCTGAAGGACGCCGGGTTCCCCGACCGCGTCCTGTGGCACCGGGCGGTCGCGGCCCGCTACCCGTGGTACGACGCCGAGCGCGTCGGCATCTACGGCACGTCGGCCGGCGGGCAGAACGCGATGGGGGCGCTACTGTTCCACGGCGACTTCTACCGCGCCGCGATGGCCGCGTGCGGGTGCCACGACAACCGACTCGACAAGGCGAGCTGGAACGAGCAGTGGATGGGCTACCCGGTCGGCCCGCACTACGCCGCGTGCTCGAACGTGGACAACGCCCACCGCCTCCGCGGCCGGTTGCTCCTGATCGTGGGCGAGATGGACACGAACGTGCCGCCCGAATCGACGTTTCGCGTCGCGGACGCGCTGGTGAAGGCGAACAAGGACTTCGAGCTACTGGTGGTGCCGGGAATGGGCCACTCCGACGGCGGGGCCTACGGCCGGCGCAGGACGCAGGACTTCTTCGTCCGGCACCTCCACGGCGTCGATCCGCCGGACCGCAACCGGGCGGAGCTCCCGCGGCGCTGATCGTGCTCTACGCTGGCAGCACCACTCGCCCGAGACGTTCCGCATGCCTACCGCCGCTACCGCCCTCGACCGGCTCGCCGAACTGGCCGTCCCCGGCGGCGGGTGGGGGTACCAACCCGGCCAGCCAGCCCACCTGGAGCCGACCGCCCTCGCCGTTCTCGCGCTCTCCGCGGACCGCGCGAAGTACGCCGCTGCGATCGACGCCGGTGTCGCCGCGATCGAGGCGAACCGCGCCGCCGACGGCACCTACCGACTGACCCGCGGCCGCCCGCAGGCGGTGTGGCCGACGGCCCTCGTCCTGTTCGCGGAACAGGCGCTCGGCCTCGGCGCCGACCGGCTCTCGTCCACCGCCGACACGCTGCTCCGCAACGAGAGCCGCGTCATCGACGGGACCGACGAGAAGGACATGGCCTTCGACATCGACCTCACCCTGAAGGGCTGGGGCTGGGCGGAGGCGAACTTCGCGTGGGTCGAGCCGACGGCGTGGGCGTGTCTCGCGCTCCGGGCCGCGGGCAAGGGGTCGCACCCGCGCGTGGCCGAGGGGCTGAAGTTGCTCCTCGACCGCGCCTTCGACAGCGGCGGCGCCAACTACGGCAACCGCATCGTCCTCGGCCGCAGCACCGAGCCGATCCCCGGGCCAACCGCGGTACTCGTGCTCGCGCTCCAGGGCGTGACCGGCGAGCCGCGCGTGGACGCGGCCCGGGGATACCTGCGCGTTCACGCCGCGAAGTCCACCGACCTCGAACACCTCGCCTGGGCCAAACTCGCCCTCGCCGCCGACCCCGCGGATTCGGCCGCGTTCCTGCCGGAACTCGACCAGCGAATCGCCGGGGCACTCAGCGAGGAAATCCACCGCACCGACGGGCTCGGCGCCGGCCCCTACCGCCTGTCGCTCGCCGCCCTCGCGCTCGGCACCGCAGAGCGCCACCCGTTCCGCCTCGCCGACGTGCCGACGGTCGGCGTCGGCACCGGCCCGCGTCAGCCGGCGCAGGCGCCGCCGACGCCGCCGCTGTTGGAGCGACTCAAGGGGAAGGTCCGCAACTGGGTACTGAACAAGATCGGCAACCTCCGCCCCATGCCCGAGTTGTCGGCCGTCCACGTCGCCCGCGCCGCCGACTACGACGCCCCGCTCGCGGACATCCTGGCGGCGCAGTACGACCACTTCCGTGCCGCGGTCCCGCTCGCCGGCAAGCGCGTCGTGCTAAAGCCGAACCTTGTCGAATACCGCCGCGAGAAGGTCATCAACACCGACCCGCGCGTTATCGACGCGGTGATCACGCTGTGCAAGAAGGAGGGCGCGGCCGAGGTCGTGGTGGCGGAAGGGCCGGGGCACTGGCGAAACGTGCAGTACCTGGTGAAGGAGAGCGGCCTCGGCGCCGTGCTGGAGAAGCACGGCACCCGGTTCGTGGACATCAACCACGACGAGCCGGTGAAGTTGCCGAATATGGGCCGCCTGACCGGGCTCGACCACCTTTACCTGTCACGCACGGTCGCGTCGGCGGAGGTGCTGATCTCGCTGCCGAAGTTGAAGACGCACCATTGGGCCGGGGCGACGCTGAGCCTGAAAAACCTGTTCGGTACGCTTCCCGGCATCTGCTACGGCTGGCCGAAGAACGAACTCCACTGGCGCGGCATCCCCAACAGCATCGTGGACATCGCCTGCACCTGCACGCCGCACCTGGCGATCGTGGACGGCATCGTCGGCATGGAAGGCGACGGCCCGCTGATGGGCAGCGCGAAGCCCGTCGGGGCGCTGGTGATGGGAGCGGACCTGGTAGCGGTGGACGCGACGTGCTGCCGCCTGATGCACCTGCCGCCGGAACGACTGCCGACGCTCGTGCTCGCCGCGATCAAGCGACTCGGCCGCCTCAAGGAAGCCGACATCCCGCAACTCGGCGAGCCGATCTCGGCTCTCGCCACGCCGTTCGAGTGGCCACCGCGGATCGAAGAACAACTCCTCACCGTCGATAAGGCCGCGATGGTCAAGGTGTAATAGAGGAGGCCCGGGCCCGTCGCCCACCTGCTTCCCGGAAACAGCACACCTCGCGTCACGGGGCCGGCGCGACCACGACGTAATTCCCCGTGACCGGAGCCACCTGCGCCCCGCTCAGATAGACGACCGTCGAGTACGTCACCGCCAGCCCGCCGATCTGCGCGATCGTCTGTCCCCCCAGCGCGTCCGTGATCGCGTACCCGGAGTAGGTGAAACTCGGGGTGACGCGCATGAGCATGTTCCCCGTCGTCGCCATCGACGCGATCAGGGAATTCCGCAGGGCCACCACGCCCGGGATGATGCCGAACACGATTACCGCGAGGATGAGTATCAACTCGACGGACAGGATCACGCCGTCGTCGTCGTCCCAGAATCGGCGGAGGAGGCGGGTCATCGCGCACCGTATGGTTGTGCGGCGCCGCCAGGGTCGGTGGTGGGTGAGGGGACATCCGCGTCCGGGACCGGCCCGCGACGACCGCGGTTGAGTGTTCAACCGCGAACGGCGTGCCGGCCACAACGAATCAGATCCACAGCCGCATTCGCGGCTTCAGCGCCGCGGGCAGCTTGGCGTCGAGCAGGCGCCGCACCTCCGACGGGTGGTAGCGCGTGCTGAAGTGCCCCGCCACGATCAGCTCGTTCTTGAACCGGTCGGCCCGCTCGACGAAGTCGTCCAGGTGCATGTGGCCGAACTTGTGGATCTTCTCGCGGCGGTGCTTCTCGCGGATGAAGCTCATCTCCGTAATCAGCACCTTCGCGTCGAAGCACGCCGGTTCAGCGTCCAGGCCGGCCGGGGCGGTGTCGCCGGTGTACGCCACCAGCGGCATCCGCACCTCCCGCGTGATCTCGACCCCGGACTGTTTGAGATCGCGGATCTGGTTGCCCGGCAGGCCGACGTACTCGTCCTTCAGCTTGTGCCGGCGGTCCCACACCACGAACCCGCGGCTCGGGATCGTGTGGACCGTGTTGAACACCGACACGACGAGTTCGCGCGACAGCGGGATTTCGTCCCCGGGCGACACGCCCCGCAGGTCGCAGTGCTGCCGGCCGCGGTCGAGGCGGTGAAAGATCATCAGCAGCTTCTTCACGTCGTCCAGCGACTCGGCCGGGACGTACACCGTCGGCGGTTCCATCTTCATCATCCGCCGCCGGGCGACGTACACGGGGAGGGCCGCGACGTGGTCCAGGTGGGTGTGGGAGATGAACCAGGTGCCGGTGCCCATGAAGTCCCACGGGTGGGCGCCGAGGTCGAAGCCGACCTTCAACTCGGGGACGCGCCAGTAGCTCTGCACGGCGGCGCGAGAGTACCCCTCAATGGTGAGGCCGGCGTGGGTGTGGGTGAGGTACGGGGCGTTGTCCACCGGCCGGTCGGCGCTCATGACGGTCTCGCTACAAACTCGAAAGCCCCGGGACGCGGTCCCGGGGCTGGTCGCAGTACGGATGGTTTATGCACCCGGCGGGTTCACGCGAACGGGTCAGCTCCCGAACATCCCGCCGAGCTTGTCGCCTAGGCCGCCCAGCGGGTTGCCGCCGCCCTGCCCCGACAGAAACCCTGCGACCTGTCCGGCCAGCGGTTCCGGCAGTTTGTCCTTCACGAACTCGGCCGCGCTCGAGAGCACCTTCTTCACCGTATCGGCCGAAACACCGGTCTTCGCCGACACCTGGTTCACCAGCTCGTCCATCGGTCGTCCTCCGGGTGGGGTTACTTCGCGGGCGCGCGAGAAACTGTCGAACCGCTGCGTCGAACTCGTCCGTACCGACTCGTTCGGGCCGACCACGGCTTCGTAGGCGGCCGCGGCCGGGGTTCGCTCGATCAGCTCGAAGCCGCGGCCGGCGGGCATCAGCATAACAGCTTTCGTCAGGCTGTCGGCGGTGACGCCGCGCGGGGCCACGACCGTGACGCTCCGCCGGCCGGTAACTCCGAGGCCGGTGCTCGGGTCCACGATGTGGGAATAGCGGACCCCGCCGATCTCGACGAACTGCTCCAGGTCGCCGGAGGTCGAAACGGCCGCGTTCGCCAGTCGCAAGCGACGCGGCGGCTGACCGCGGGCGATAGGGGCAATGTCCACGTCCCAGAACTCGCGGCCCGGCGGCGGGTCGCCGCAGGTAATGTCGCCGGCCGCCGCGACCAGGGCGCGGGTGATGCCGAATCGCTGCCGCAGTAGCGCGAGCACGGCGTCGGCCGCGTACCCCTTTGCGATGCCACCCAGGTCGAGCTGCATCCCGGGCACCAGGAGGCGGACGGTCTTCTTCGCCGGGTCGAGCTCCAGGTTCCGCCACCCGACCAGCCGCATCCCCGCGGCGAGTTCGTCCTTGTCGGGCAGTTGCTGCGTCCGCCGGGCGTGCCGCCACAGTTGTACCACTGGGCCGACCGTCACGTCGAATGCTCCGTCCGACGCGCGGGACAACTCGCGGGCCTGCCACAGCACGCTGAACAGGTCGTCACTCACGGCCACGGGCGGCCCGACCTCCGTCCGGAATGCGGCGCACAGATTCATCAACTCGCTGTCGCGTTTGTAGTCGCTCATGCAGGCGTCGAGCGCTGCCACCCGCGCGAAGCCGGCGTCCGCGGCCTCCTTCGCGGTCGCCGCGTCGGCCGCGTAGAGGACGATGCGGAACGTCGTCCCCATGTGCTTCGACTCGAACTCGTGTCGGGCGAGAGTCGGTTGGGCCGGCCGCGCGGGCACCGCCGGAATACCATAGACCAGCACGGCGATCAGGCCGACCCGGACGACCATCCAGATTCCCCCTCGCGCGCCCGGTTCCGGCGGCCCGGCTGTTGACAGCGGCCGCCCCATCGGAGACTGTAACAGAATGCCTCCCCGCTTCACACTGTACGCCGCCGCCCTCCTGGCCGCCGCGGTCGCGCTGGCCCCGGCCGCCGGCCAGCCGGCGGCGAAGTTGGAGCCGAAGAACTTCACCGAGAAGCTGACGGCGCACAAGATCGACGAGAACTCGAAGCAGAAGTTCGACATGAAGGCCCAGTTCGACATGGTGTACGTCCCCGGCGGGGAGGTCACGGTCGGCAGCCCGGACGGCGAGGCGGGCCGAGAGAAGAACGAGGGGCCGCGCTACAAGGCAAAGGTCGGGAACTTCTGGATGGGTAAGTGCGAGGTGACGTGGGACGAGTTCGACCTGTTCTGGTTCGACGGCACCTTCCTCGTGGCCAACGACGACCGCGCCAAGGAGTTCAAGGCCGACGCCATCACCCGGCCGACGAACACGTTCGTGGACGAGACCTACGAGCACGGCCGCGAAGGGCACCCGGTGATGTGCCTGACGCACCACGCCGCCTGGATGTACTGCCACTGGCTGCGGAAGAAGACCGGCAAGAACTACCGCCTGCCGACCGAGGCCGAGTGGGAGTACGCCGCCCGCGCCGGTAAGGGCGATTCGGCCTACTGGTTCGGGAACGACGCGAGTGAGTTGCCCACGCACGCGTGGTTCAAGGACAACTCGCCGGACGAGGAGAACTTCCCGAACAAGCCGAAGGGCTGCACCCACAAGGTCGGCACGCGGAAGGCGAACCCGTTCGGGTTGCACGACATGTACGGCAACGTCTGGGAATGGACCCTCGATCAATACGCCCCCAACACCTACGAGCGGCGGGCGGCGATTTCGCTGAACCTGAACCCGATCAACCTCCCGACCGCGGACAAGTGGAGCCACGTGATCCGCGGCGGGTCGTGGGCCGACAAGGCCGATCGCTGTCGCAACGCCGCCCGCCGGGTCTCTGACAAGAGCTGGATGAAGTGGGACCCGCAGGAGCCGCAAAGCATCTGGTGGCTCACCCGGATGGACGTGGTCGGGTTCCGTGTCGTGCTCGCCGAGAACGAGACGGCCGAGTTGCGCGACCTGGCGCCGAAGGTCATCAAGAAGTCCGAATAGTTCCCAGTCCGAACCTCTACCCGAAGGAGACTCGCATGTCCTCTCCCAAGTCCGGCAGCCGCCGGGACTTCGTCAAGGCCACGGCTGCGGCCGGGGTCGCCGCCGTGTCGACCGCGGGTGTGTACGCCGCCGGCAACGACACCATCAAGGTCGGCCTGATCGGCTGCGGCGGCCGCGGCACCGGCGCCGTCCGCGACATCCTGGAGGCCGAACAGGTCATCAACGGGGCCACCCCCAAGGTCGAAATCGTCGCCGTCGGCGACGTGTTCCGCGAGCGGGCGCAGGGCGCCGTCAACGCCTTCAAGACGGCCCGCAACTTCGCCCCGTTCGCCGCGCAAATCAAGGCCACGCCGGAGACGACGTTCGACGGCCTCGACGCCTACCAGCGGGTGCTCGCCGCCGACGTGGACCTCGTCATCCTGGCGACGCCCCCCGGGTTCCGCCCACTGCACCTGGAGGCCGCCATCCGGGCCGGGAAGAACATCTTCTGCGAGAAGCCGGTGTGCGTGGACGCCGCCGGCGCCCGCAAGGTGTACAGCCTGGTCCCCGAGTCGCGGCGGAAGAACCTGGCGATCGTGGCCGGCACCCAGCGGCGGCACCAGAAGGGCTACGTCGAGACGGTAAAGCGGATCCACGACGGGGCGATCGGCGACGTGGTGTCGGCCCGGGTGGCGTGGAACTCGGGCGGCAACCCGCCGATCTGGTTCAACGCCCGCCGCCCGAACGAGACCGACGCCGCCTACCAACTCCGCAACTGGTACCACTTCCAGTGGGTGTGCGGCGACCACATCGTCGAGCAGCACGTCCACAACCTCGACGTCGCGAACTGGGTGCTGAAGGGCCACCCGGTGCGGGCGACGGGTATCGGCGGGCGGTCGAGCCGGCCGGGCGGCAGCAACGCCGACCCGAAGGAGTTCGGCAACATCTGGGACCACTTCGCGGTCGAGTACGAGTACGCCAACGGGGTGCGGGTGTTCTCGTACTGCCGGCACATCGCCGGGAGCGAGTCGGACGTGTCGGAAACCGTGTTCGGCTCGCGCGGCACGAGCCGGGTGAACGCCTACACGATCAACCGCGACGAGGTCGGCAGCGACGACCGGAACGCCTACGTGCAGGAGCACATCGACCTGCTCAACAGAATCCGTGCCGGCCGGCCGCTGAACGAACTGCAGGCCGTCACCGACTCGACGTTCACCGCCGTGCTCGGGCGGAACGCGTCGTTTGCCAACCGCTGGCTGACGTGGGACAACGCCCTGAACGCCGACGAGGACACGATGCCGAAGGGGCTGACGCTCCAGGCCGCAGTGCCGGTGCCGCCGGCCCTGGTGCCCGGGTCGTGGCGGCTGCCGGTTTGGGCCAAGTCTGGAAAACGCCAGAAGGCGTCCGGGTGAAACCCGGACGCCTTCTGGCGGGCGAAGCCCACGCGCCGCGGCGCGTGGGCTTTTTCGTTCTTACAGCCCCAGCACGCGGTCCATCTGCGCCGAGATGCGGCGAAGCACGTCCTCGCCGCCGCCGCCGACCTCGGCCGTCGCCCAGCCGTCGTAGCCGATCTCTCCGAGCGCCTTCCGGATTTCCGGCCAGTCCTCGTCCCCCTCGCCGATCGCCACCCACTGCTTGGCGTTGCTGTAGCCCTTGAAGTCGAACTTCACCATCCGCCGCCCGAGCCGCCGGATCCACTCCGCCGGGGCGACGCCGTACTTGATCATGTTCGAACAGTCGAAATAGGCCGCAACGTGGTCGCTGCGGAACTGGTCGACGTAACGGATCAGCTGCTCCGGCGTCGTGATGAAGTTGTTCCACACCACCTCGATGGCGATCTTCACCCCGAGCTTTTCGGCCAGCGGCAGCGCCCGCCGCACCTCGGCCGTGGACCGCTCCCAGCATTGCTCGACCGTCACGTCCTTGTTCACCACGCCGGGCACGAGTAACACCGTCGTCGCGCCGACCTTGCGGGCGTCTACCAGCGCCCCGTTCAGGGCCGTGAGACCACGCGCCCGTACCGCCTCGTCCGGGTGCGAGAGCGTGTCCCGCCAGTGCACCGAGTCGATGACGCCGTGGATGACGACGCCAGTCTCCTTACTGGCGGCGACGAGGTCGTCGAGGTTCTGAGTACCGGGACTGTCGATCTCGACGCCGGCAAAGCCGCAGCGGCGCGCCAGGTCAAGTTTGTCCTTGTGCGACCCGGGGTGTTGGATCATGCCGTACTTCACAGCCTTCCGCAGCCGCGGACGCTTCGGCTCCTGGGCCGACACCGTGGCGGGCGAGAGGGCCGCGGAGACGGCGGCGCACACCCGTAAGAACTCCCGACGACCGATGGGTCGGGTCATGACGTGAACCTCCGGCGGCGAGTCTCGGGCGGCCTCCGGCGGCCCGACCTGCGCGGGGGACGACGTGGGGGCACCCCGTCCTGGGGAGCCGTGTGATGGGCGGGACGGCGGGCGAGTCGGCCGTCTGACGTGTCAGCAAAACAGATGGGGTGACGTGATGCCAGTGAAAAATCGGGAGAATCGCTACAGACCGGCGATCCGAGGACCGTCAGGAACACCGCCGACCTCGTGCGGCCCCCACGCCGGGTTCGCGGGCACCAGGTTCTGCTTCGACGCCATCATCTGCGCCCAGGTGATGCGCTTGCCGCTGTACGCCGCCTCGCGGGCCAGGATCGCCATCAGCGTGCTGTTCGCCGCCGACTCGCCGTCGTTGATCGGCCGGCCGGCGCGGATGCTGGCGAACAACTCGTCGTGCTCCACCTGGTACATGCTCTTGATGTCCACCTCGCCCAACTCCCAACCGGTGCCGCCGTTCACGCTGATGCTGTGCCGCATCAGGTGCGCCTGACCCTTCGTGCCGAGCACGTGGTCGTTCACGTCGCCGTTACACCCGGCCATCTGGCGGCACGCGGAGAACAGCTTCGCCCCGCTGCGGTACTCGAACGTGGCCGCGAAGTGGTCGTAGATGTGGCCGTACTTCGGGTCGGTGCGGACCTGCCGGCCGCCGACAGCGGTGCAGGCGATGGGCATTTCGCCCTTGAACACCCACGCCGCCTTGTCGAAGTTGTGGCAGTGCTGCTCGACGATGAAGTCGCCGCTCAGCCAGGTGTAGTAGTACCAGTTCCGCATCTGGTAGTGCATCGGGGTCCAGTTCGGGTTCTCGCCGCGGTGCCACAGCGTGCCCGTCAGGTAGGTGATGTGCATGGCCTGCACGTCGCCGATCATGCCGTCGTGGATGCGCTTCACCGTCTCGCGCTTCCCCTGGTCGTACCGCCAGCAGAAGCCCGAGCAGAGGCCGAGGTTCTTCTCGCGGGCCATCCGCGTCGTCTCGATGACCGATCGCACGCCGGTCGCGTCCACGGCCACGGGCTTCTCGCAGAATACGTGCTTGCCGGCCTGGATTGCGGCCCGCAGGTGCTGCGGCCGGAACCCCGGCGGGGTGCAGAGGAGAACCACGTCCACGCCGCTGTCGAGGAGCCGCTGGTAGCCGTCGAACCCGTCGAAGCATCGCTCGGGGGTCACGTCGATCTTGCCGGCGATGGAGCGGACGTTGCGGAGGTTGCGGAGGCTGTCGTCGAGCCGGTCCCTGAAGGCGTCGCACATGGCGACGAGCTTGACGTTCGGGTCGGCCTGGAGCGCCTCACGGGCGGCCCCGGTGCCCCGGCCGCCGCAGCCGACGAGGCCGACGCGGATGGTGTCGTTGCCGGCGGCGAAAGCGCCGGCAGGCAGGAGCGAGACGGCCGCGGCACGGGAAAATCGAGACGAGCGGGGTCGCCGCTTGCGACGATCCGCACGTTGAACGCAAAGCCGCAAGCGGCAACCAATCTCGAAGAATCGACTCACTGGTTGAACAGGAACGCCTTGCTGTTCAGAAGCGCCCAGACGATGTTCTCGTAGGCCTGCTTCTTCCCTGCCGGCGTCGTCGCACGGGTGATGTGGTCCACGGCCACGCGCAACTGCTCGGCCGTCGGCCGGCGGGCGTGGGCCAGCAGGAACAACTCCTCGACCTTCTCGGCGTCCGGCCGCGGGTCGCGGCTCAGCGCGTCGGCGCGGCCGCCGGCGCGGGCGATGCGGTCCTGCACGTCGTTCGAGTTCAGCAGGTGCAGGCTCATCGCCAGGCTCGCCTCGTTCACCCGCTCGCACTCGCACGCGCTGATTCGCTGCGGCCGGCCGGTCACGTCGAGGAAGTAGCTCGAGAATGACTCGTCCGGAAGCATGATCGCCCGACTCGGCGCGAACCGGTCGCCCGGCAGGCCGGCGAAGCCCGCGGGGCTGTTCGTCAGCCGGCCGACGGCGTCGAACAGCACCTCGGCCTGGAGCCGCCGCGGGTAGTAGCGAGCGAACGACGCCTTGTCCTCGGCGTTGAACTCGTTCGGGTTGCTGCTGAGCTGGTACGTCCGGCTGCGGCAGATCGTGCGGATCAGCGCCTTCAGGCTGTAGCCGTTGTCGGTCAGGTTCTTCGCCAGCGCGTCGAGCAGTTCGGGGTTCGACGGCGGGTTCGTGACGCGCATGTCGTCGAGCGGGTCCACGATGCCACGGCCGAAAAAGTGCGCCCAG
>JBGAQM010000340.1:0-6781 GCA_044220735.1 Urbifossiella sp.
CCGGGAAGCCGCCCGCCGCGAGTTCCGCCTCGAACCGCCGGCAGGCGGCGTCGAGGCGGAGTGCCAGCTCCGGCGGCCAGGTGTCGTCCGCGCCCGCGCTCATGCCCCGACCTCGCCGGCCCACAGGCTGCGGATCACCCGCAGCCGACGCTCCACCGTCCGCGGCACGCAGTTCCACCGGGCCGCCACCTCCGCGGTCGTGAGCCCTTCGAGCTTCCACACGGCCAGCGCCTTCAGGTCGGCGTCGGGGAGGAGGTCGAGGAGGCGGCGGAACTCGTCGGCCACGAGCGCGGCGAACTCCGGCGTCGGGTCGGCAGCAGCGACGCCCGCAGGGTCCACGGCGACCGCACTCCCGCCGCGCTTCGCGGCCGCCTCGCGGCGGACCAGATCAATCGCCTTCTGACCGGTGATGACCAGCAGCACGCGCCACAGGTCGTCGCGGTCGTCGAGCCGCGGCAACCGGCCGGCGGCGGCGTCGCGGCAGAAGCTGTCGAACGCGCTAAGGGCCACGTCTTCCTCGTCGGCCGCGGCGCGCGGGGCGCGGGCGAGGCGGGCGCGGGCCAGGGCCACGAGTCGGGGGAAGTACCGCCGCCACAGCGGCCCCGCGGCGCCGGCGTCGCCGGCCTTCAAGAGGACGAGCCAGTGGGTGACGGATTCCTCGGACACGACCCCCCTCCGGACGGTCGGCTGATGGTACGCGACCGCCGGGGGCGGAGAAATCCGAAACTTCGTGTCGGCCCCGGCGCCCGGCTTCCGTTCGACGGGTGAGCGGCGAGAGTGACACGGGAGGGCGTGATGGGTGCGGAACAACCAACGGGCCCCGCGCGGCTCCGCGGCGGGCAGCTCGGCGTGCGGGACGTTTGGGCGCTCGGCGTGGGAATCGTCGTGTGCGGCCAGTACTTCGGCTGGAACCTCGGCCTGAAGGGGAACGGCCCGGTGGCGATGCTCGTCGCGTCGCTGGCGGTGTGCCTGCTGTTCCTGGCGTGGGTGCTGACGCTCTCGGAGTTGACGGTGGCGATGCCGCGGGCCGGCGGGCCGCTCGACCACGGGCGGCGGGCCGCCGGGCCGTGGCTCGGCTTCCTCATGGGCTGGTCGATGTATCTGGAATGTCTGTTCGCCGGCGTCGCCACCGCGCTCGCGGCCGGGAAGTACGTCGCCTTCCTCGTGGACCCGTCCGCCCCCGACCGGCACCTTGCGGTCGCAGTGGGGCTGGGGGTCGTGGTCGTGTTCTTCGTTCTCCAGGCCCGCGGCGTCAAGGAGCAGGCGCGGGCGCTGGTGCTGATGACCTACGCCGGCCTCGCCGGGCTGGCGGTGTTCTGGGTCGTTGCGCTGACGAACTTCTCGTGGGACCGGGTGTGGACGACCCCCGCGGTGCCCGCCGAGAAGGGCTGGGGCGCGGTGCTGGACGCCGTGCCGTTCGCGCTGTGGTGGCTGATCGTGATCGAGGCCGCCGTGCTCGCGGCGGAGGAGGCTCGCGACCCGGCACGGACCGTACCGCGCGGGCTGACGTGGGCCGTCCTGACGGTGATCGGGATGGTCGTGCTCACCACCGTGACCGCCTGCGGCGCCGCCCGGTTCGACCGCATCGCCGAGCGGCCGTCGGACGCCGGGCCGGTGTCGGTGGATTACCCGCTGGCCGAGGTCCTGCGGCTGACCCCGGCCGGCGGGTCGGACGCGCTGTTTTACGGGTTCGGCGTCGTGGCTCTGGTGGGGCTGGTGGCGAGCTACCACGGCCTGCTGTTCGGGTCGAGCCGGCAGCTGTATGCACTCGGCCGCGACGGCTTCCTCCCCGCCGGACTCGGCGCCGTGAACGCGACCCGCCGGACGCCGGTCGCCGCCCTCGCCGCGACGAGCCTGGTGACTGCGGGGCTCGTGGTGGCCAACCTGTGGTTCGAGCAGGCGGTCGCGGCGGCAGTACTGGTGGCCGGGTTCGCGGCGCTCGTGCTCTACCTGCTGACCACGGCGACGCTCGTCCGGCTGCGGCTCCGTGAGCCGGCCTTCCTGGCCGGCTATCGCGCCCCGCTCGGGTGGTGGCTCCCCCTCGCGGTGGTCGTCCTGTCCGGCGTCGCGCTGGCGGTCTACCCGCGGATCGACGGGAGCGGCGTGGTCGTGCCCGTGGCCGTCGGGACGTACCTGTTCGGGGCCGCGTGCTTCGCCCTCGTCGGCCGTCCGCTCCGCGACGACCCGCGCCAGCCCCCGGCGGTGACCCACGCGGCCTGGGTCGTGGGCTGGCCACACTGGCTGGGTGTTGCGAGTCTCGTTCTCGGGGTCGGGGCGGTCGGGCTGGTCGCCAGCGCGGCGCTCGGCGGCCCGGACTTGATCGGCCCGCCCACCGACGGCGCGGCGGTCACGGCTCTGGCGATCGTCGCGGCAGCGATCGTGGGCGTTGCCGCGGTGGAACTGTCCCGGGGGAAGCCATGAGCGCGGCCGGCGGGCGGCGGCTGGTGGGCCGCGTCGCGGAAGTCTGGCGCTACCCCGTCAAGTCGATGCAGGGGGAGGTACTGAAGCGCGTGACGGTCGGCCCGAACGGGCTCGACGGCGACCGCCGGTTCGCGGTCGTGGACCCGGAGTCCGGTCGCGTCGCGAGCGCGAAGGCGCCGAAGAAGTGGGGCGCTCTCCTCGGCTTCCGCGCCGCCCTGCGGGAGGGCGTACTCGTCGTCACGACCCCGGACGGCGTGGAACTCCGCGCCGGCCGTGACGACCTGGCGGCGGTCGTGGCGCGGGAGTTGGGCCGGCCGGCCGACCTCCGCGAAACCCCGCCGCCCGCTGCGGACATCGAGATCGACTGGCCCAACGTCGCGGGGCTGCCGGGCGCGGGGACGGCGACCGTCGAGGGTCTCGCCGCCGGCGGGTTCTTCGACGTCGCCGCCGTCCACATCCTGACGACGGCGACGCTCCGCCGGTTCCGGGAACAGGAACCCGGAACGGACTTCGACGTGCGGCGGTTCCGCCCGAACCTGGTGATCGAGACGGCGGCGGGCGAGGAAGGGTTCACGGAGGCCGGGTGGGTGGGACGGGAACTCACGGCCGGTGGGGTCCGGCTCGACGTCACCGCTCCGGCCTCGCGGTGCGTGATGACCACGCTTGCCCAGCCGGGCCTGTCGGCGGCCCCCGGCGTGCTCCGAGCCGCGGTCGCGCACAACGCGGCAGCCGTGGGCGTGTACGCGGCCGTCTCGTGCTCCGGCGACCTCGCGTCGGGCGATCCGGTCTGGCTTGTGTGAAATCGCCCCCCCCTGGTTCGCGGTACGGTTGTGACCACACGCCGACTTCGAATCAGCCATTGACCCACCGGACGCAGGACCAGGCGCAGGTCCGGGTGGAAGACGACCGTCGTGCGGGTCCGTTGTTGCGCGTCCCCGGCGTCTACTGGCTCCCGTGCGGGGTGCGCCACCCGCACCGTGCCATACTCGGCGGCCGGGCGAACGTCCCCGTGCCGAGCCAGGTTCGGCCGAAAGACCCGGCCGCGCACACGCGGCCGGTCAACGGGATCAAGGAGATGATGCCACGAACAGAATCATCCGGACAACTCACGGACCGCACCCCACGACGCCGGCGTCAGCCGCGAGAGGTCTACCGCCGGCGGCCCGGGTGGGTGATTTCCCGAGACGCCGGCGGCGTGTCCGGCATCGTGTCGTAGAATCCCATTATTACCGCCTCGTCGCCCCATCACAAAGCGTCCCCCATAATGCATGCTCTTCCGGCCGCCCCGGCGGCCGCCGTCCGCGTACCACCGGCGTGGTATCGGGCGACCCGCGTCGGACTGTCCCTGGCCCCCCTCATCCTCGTTCACCTCTCCCTGATCGGGCTGGCGGTCGTCCCTGTCACCCTCCTCTCCCTCGTCCTGCTGGTCGTGATGACCCGGGTGAGCGGGGTGGGGATCACGGTCGGCTACCACCGCGGCCTCGCCCACCACTCGTACAAGACGTCCCGTTGGTTCCGGTTCGTCCTCGCGGCGGCCGGGTGTACGGCCCTCCAGAAGGGGCCGCTGTGGTGGGTCGTCCACCACCGCCAGCACCACACGCACTCGGACACCCCCGACGACGTCCACTCGCCGGTCGTCGACGGGTTCTGGTACGGGCACTGCGGGTGGCTGTTCGCCCGCGACCTGATGCGGCCCGACCACGCCACGGTCCGGGACTTGACCCGCTTTCCCGAACTGGTGTGGCTGGACCGACTGTGGATGATCCCCGGGGTACTCGCCGCCGGCGCGTGCTACCTCATCGACGGGTGGGCCGGCGTTCTCTGGGGGTACGGCCTGAGCACCGTGCTGATCTTCCAGATGACCTTCGCGGTCAACTCGGTCGGTCACCGGTGGGGGCCGCAGCGGTTCGCAACCGGGGAGGGGAGCCGGAACAATGCCGTACTCGGGGTGCTGGCGATGGGCGACGGGTGGCACAACAACCACCACAAGTGCCCGACGTCGGCCCGGCACGGGTTCGCGTGGTACGAATTCGACATGGCCTACCTGACGATCCGCGTGTTTCGCCGCCTCGGCCTGGTGTGGGGCGTGCGCCAACCGCCGGCGGCGGTCATGGCGGCGGCCCGCGGGACGCCGGCGTAGGAGGCGTGCGTGCCCGGGAGGTCCGGCTCGAACGTTGCACCGGCTCGTCCGGCCAGTTCTCACCTCCGGAGGCGGCGTGAACTGGATCAGCGTAGACGACCGATTGCCCGAACTACCGGCCAACCCGGCCGACCGGGCGGTCGGGGTCGTGGTGCTGGTCGCGGTCGCGGACGGCCGCGTAGGCGCGGCCAGGTGGGTGGATCCCCCACCACAGGGCCGCCACCCGCGGCCGCCCCGGTGGGAGGAGTACGACGGGTCGCGGCTGTTCCGACCGGTCGTCACCCACTGGATGCCGCTGCCGCCTCACCCCGACGGTTCGGTGGATCGGGCTGGCGGGAAGGAAATTGTTCGGCCGGACTGGTCGGGCCGGTGGTAGGCCGGCCGATTCGTGGGCGACGCGAACGACGGCGATTCAGGTGTACACGGTTCGACACCACTTTTCGCACGGCCAGTTCCGGGAACTCTTCCTCCCGCTGGGCCACGTCCAGCCAGCCGGCATCGGTGTCCCGGTAAGACTACGCGCAGGTGAACGAACCGCGCTCCACGAGCGTCACCGTTTTGCGTCGCGGGGAGAGTCCACGCCACCGGCATGCGGCCCTGGAATTCGGACGAGAATTTTGGCGACGCTGTATCTTTCCCCCTCACGCGGCCGGATAATAACGCGTTGCCCTCGGAATCGCCTGGGGTCAGGGGGATCGAATGCGGAAGCGCGTACCAACCAACTCGTGGGTCATCTACCAGACAATTAACAAGGGCGTCGTCACTGGGCCGAACTCGGTCTGCGAACAGAGCGAGTGGGAGGAGATGGAGCGCGCCCGCCCGGGCGCCCAGTCGCTGGTCCAGCAGGGGATCGCGAGCGAGGGCGTGGCCGAGCGGCTGGCCCGTGGCACCTCGGGCGATCCGGTCCCGCGCGGGTCCAAGATGCGCTGACCGTACCGCGTTGGCTCGTCGATATCGATGCGGCCGGCGGCGTCGATGACGCCCGACCAGAAGGTGATCGACGAAATGTATCGCTCGTCGGTCGCGCGCAGGCTCACGACGAATCGCCGTACCCCTTCCGGGAGACCGGACTGGTCGGGGTGCCAGACCATCGACGGGTTGAACAGCGCGGCCGACTCGAGAGCGAACTAGGACGTAACGTACGAACCGATGAGCAGCCGGCAGGGCACGTTCACCGGCGGTTCGGTGAGGAGATGCTTGCGGACCTGCTCGAACCGGCGCAGGAAGAACTCCCGGCTGCGCTGGTGTCGCTCGCGGAAGTCTCGCATCACGACTTCGAGCCGCGCCGCAACCTCGGCTTCGGCAGGGACGCGACCCGGGCCTCACTGGGTCCGTCGAACTGCCGGATCACAACGTGGGAGTTGGTCGGCTTGAGGACGATCCCAGTGCGCTTCACATCCATGTCGTGGGCTTCGCCGACCTTGTTGGGGACCATCCGCCGTCCGTCCGTGGACCGCAGCAGGCCGGGGCCAGCTCGAAGTGGGACGCTCGCTGCCCACGCCAAATGTCACGCCGCCGCGACCGCCCCACGCAGGTGCCCAGCGCCCAGAGCGCGCGGCCGGGCGAGTCGTCCGACCAGGCCTCCTCCAGCCAGCGGCGGTCGAACGCCAGGAAGTTGCGGAACCGCTTCGCCGCCGGGATAAAGGCGGCCTGGAGGAAGGCGGCGTACCGCGTCGCCCAGCCGGTCGAGTTCCGGCCCCGTCTGGCCCACCTCGTCGAGGTAGACCGTCAGCAGGAGGGCGCGGGCGTTGTCGTCGGTGCAGTACCCCTCGACGATGTTCGGGAAGGCGTGCGTGGCGTGCTGGAGAATGCCCGTCTCGTCCGTCATCCGCAGCAGGTGGTCCTGCTGGAGGCACACCACGTCGGTGTTGGCGAAGTTCAGGAGGTCGGCGGCGCGGCGGTAGCCCTCCAGGTCGGGGGGCGTCGATCTCGAACCGGACTTCGGGCGGGTAGTCGTGCCCGCCGGGGCGGTCGTTGAAGGGGGGACGACGAAGCACTCGGCGCTCGGGAACCGGGCAGCCACCGACGTACACATGTCGTGGGTAAAGGTGGCGATCCCGCACTAGCGGGGCAGGTAGTCGCCGACAAACGCGATCTTGCGGATGTCCGTGGGGCGCATGGCGGCGAACTCCGTGAGGTCCGACCCGGGCGATCCCGCACCCCGGAGTTGATGACGGATCACGCCTTCCCACGCACCACCTCTTACCATACGCGCCGCCC
>JBGAQM010000341.1:0-6917 GCA_044220735.1 Urbifossiella sp.
GCTGCCGGAGATCCGCCGCGGGGCGGCCGCCGACGGGCGGCCGGTCTAGGCCCAGGTGGAAACCGTCTTCCGGCTCCCCGGGGTGATCCCCGACCCGCCCCGCGACTTACGAGGTTCGACCGTGCCGAACGTACTGTGGACCCACCGGGCCGAGCGCCGGCTGCAGGACCACCTGATCCGCGCCGAGGGCTCCGCCGCCGGGCTCGCCCGCCCCCTCGCCGACTACGACGGCCGCCACGCCGCCGCCGACCCGACCGCGACGGCCGTGCTGGCGCTCGACGTGTACGCCGGGTTCCGCCCGCGCCCCGGCGAGGTCGTCCTTCGGGTGGACGTGCGCGACGACCGCGAGCCGGGCACCTACATCGTGAAGCTCGCCGCGCACGAGCGGCTCGCCCAGGAGCTCGGGGCGTGGGCCGCGTGCCGGCCGGTCGGGTTCCGCGCCGACGCCGTGTTCATGGCGCTCGAACCCCGCTACCAGACAGACGCCTCGGGGCCGCTCGCCGCGCTCGCGTACCAGGACGCCGGGCCGCACATCGGGGTGGACGAGGTCATCCCGCTGGAGGTCGCCGCGCTGCGGGCGGTGCGGCTCGGCTCGCCCGACCTGCGCTCCGTCCTCCAGGCGCTCGACCAGCTGTTCGCGCAGCTCGGGCGGGTGCTGTACACGGCGACGCGGCCGGCCGACCCGGACGCCGGCGGGGTGGCGCTGAACCCGCACTGCGGCGGCCCGCGGCGGCGGCTCACCGCCGCCCTCGCCCGGTGGGAGACGGCGGCCGACGCGGTGGACGTCCGCCAGCAGGTCGGCGCCGCGTTCCCCCCCGGGTGCGACCGGTACCTCGACCCGGTCGATTACGCCCGCTTCCTGGAGGCCGAGGTCGCCGCCGGCACGCCCCCGGACCGGGTGCTGCCGCGCACCCTCCGCGGCCGCGCCCACGGCGACCTGCACGGGCGGAACGTGCTCGTCGGCGTCGAGGACAACCAGGCCGGTTCGCCCGCGCTGTTCGACTACGAGCACGCGGCGTGCGACAACCTCGTCGGGTGGGACTTCGTGAAGCTCGAAACCGAGCTGAAGGTGCGCGGCGCCGCCGCCCTCCACCCGACCGGCACGGTCGCCGAGTTCGCCGCCGTGGTGGAGGCGTTCGAGACCCGGCTGGCGGCCGCCACCCGCAACGCCCACGAGACCGGCGTGTGGCTCGACGGCGTCACGTCCGACGCCACGCGGGTCGGGTGGGACCGGCTGGCGGCGGTCGTGCTGGCCGTCCGCCGCCACGCCGCGACGCACCTCGGCCAGCGCCCGAACCGCGTCCACGAGTGGCTGCGGGAGTACGACTTCCTCCTGGCGTGCTACGGGCTGACCACCGTCGGGTTCGAGAACCAGACGCCGCGGGAGCGGGCGGCGGCGCTGGTGTCGGCGGGGGTGGCGGCCGTCCAGTACGAGCGGACGCGGCCGGGGGGTGTGACGTGACCGACCCCGTCGCCGAGCTGCTGGCGCGGCGGTTCCCGAGCCACCACCACCTCCTCCGGCTCGCCCGGCGGTGGAACCGCGGCACCGACCCGGCCGACCTCGACGCGGCCGGGCGGCTGCTGGCCGCGCTCACCGCCCCCGACCGCTACCCGACGGCGCTCCACCTGTGGTACGAGCGGGCGTTCAACCTCGTCCGCCGCGGCCGCCCGGCCGACGCCGAGGAGCTGCTGGCCGACGTGGACCGGCGGTTCGGCGGCCGGCTCGACGAGGACACTTACTGCCTGTGGGGCCGGCTGTCGAAGGACCGCGGGCACGCCCACCTGGACGCCGGGCTCCCGCTGCCGGCCGGCGACCCGCGCCGCACGCTGGCGTTCGAACTGGCCGACGAGGAGTACGCGACCGCCGCCGGCCGGTACCGCCGGGCGTGTGAGGCGCCCGGGTCGGAGTACCCCGCGGTGAACGTGGCGTTCCTGGCCCTCCTCCGGGCCGCCCTGGCGCTGGCCCGCGGGCGGGCCGCCGAGTCGGCGGCGCTGGCGGCCGAGGCCCGGCAGCGGGCCGACGCCGTCCTCGCCCCGGACCGGGCGCGGGCGCGGCGGCAGGCCGACGATCACGTCTGGCAGCTGGCGACCCGCGGCGAGGCGGCGGCGATCCTCGGCCGGTGGGACGACGCCGTCGCCCACTACCACGCCGCCGCCACCCACCCGGACGCCCGGCCGCACCACCCGCAGAGCATGGGCGGCCAGCTCCGCCGCGTCACCCAGGCGCACGGGCTCCTCGGCCAGCCGGTCCCGGCCGACCTGCCCGGCCGGCTGGCCCCGCTCGAACCCTACCTCCGACCCGCGGCCGGCGAATGACGTACACCCCGCGGCCGCTCGACACGTCGGCCGTCGCGCTGACGCCGGACGTGCTGGCGCTCACGGAGCGGCTGGCCGAGCACGCGCACGACGTGTGGGCGCTCGGCCGGCTGGCACTGGGCTGGCGGTACGGCCCGGCCCGGGACGACGCGGCGAAGACGCACCCGGGGCTCGTCCCGTACGCGGAGTTGACGGAGGCGGAGAAGGAGTTCGACCGGCAGACGGCGCTCGGGGCGCTGCGGGCGCTGCTGGCCCTGGGGTACACGGTTACCCCGCCGGCGACGCCGCGTTGACCGCGCCCCGCCCACGCGGGCGAACACCGCCGGCCCCGGCGCGAGCATCCCGCCGCACCGTCCGGGGCTCACGTTCCCGGCTCGCCCAAGCCCGACAGCGCGTCCTTCAGCCGCACCAGCGCCCGCACGTAGCGGTTGCTCGCCGCCGTCTTCGTCAGCCCCAGCACCGCCGCCGCCTCCGAGTTCGACAGCTCCTCGAAGTGGCGCAGCGTCAGAATCTCGCGGTCGATCGGGTCCATCGCGTCGAGCGCGGCCTGCAAGCGCAGTTGCCGCTCGGCGCGGACGGCGGCCTGCGTCGGGCTCGTCAGTCGGCCCAACAACAAGTTCGCCAGCGAGTGCGTGCTCGCGGCGGGGGCGCCGCCGGGGGCGATGGACACCTCGCGGCCGGCGTCGCGGGCCTGCACGCCGAGGTGGTGGCGGTGCAGCGCCGCGAGCCGCTCGGCGGTGACGAGCCGCAGCCACAGGTACGCCGGCAGGTCGGGCCTGGCGGCGAACGCGGCGGCCTTCTGCTGCACGTCGAGGGCGGCGTCCTGGAGCACGTCGGACGGGTCGAGGCGGCCCTGGAGGCGGCGGTCGAGGCGCAGCCGCACCATCTTCCGCAGCCGGTCGCGGCACGCGGCGAACAGCTCGCCGGCCGCCGTCGGGTCGCCAGCGCGGAAGCGCTGCTCGATCGCGTCGAAGTCGGTCACGGGCGGGCCTCCCGCGGGGTGCCGTCGAACACCAGCACGCCCCCCTGGGTCAGCAGCATCAGCCGCTCGCCGTCCAGCCACATCGCCTCTTCGCCCTGGTACGAGAGCCCCATCCAGCCGCCGCCGCCGGTCGCCGGCTCGCGGAGGGTGAGCACCTCGCGGCGGGTGGCCAGGTCCCACACGTGGATGAGCCGGTTGGTCAGCTGGCCGTCGAGGGTGAACAGGCGGCGGCCGTCGGCGGAGAACACCCCCGCCGCGACGACCTGGTCGTGCCCGCCCAGCCGCACCCCGGGGCCGGGGCCGTCCCACACGACGGCGTCGCGGTCGCTGGCGACCATCAGCCGGTCGCCCGGCCCGAACGCCACCGCGGGAATGAGCGGCGGTCGGGCCCCCGCGCCGCCGGCCGGCGGTGCGGTGCGCTCGCCCAGGTCGTCGCCGGCGTCCGTGCCGAGGAGGCGCACCCGACTCGTGCCGTCCTCGCCCACCCACACGACGGCCACCCGCCGGCCGTCCGGCGAGAACTGGACCGTCGGGGTAACCGGCTGGTACCGGACGTAAGGCTGGCTGCGCGAACTGATCGGCTCGGGCAGCCCCCAGGTCCATACCTCGCGGCCGCCCCCGGCCTCGTAGCAGCGGGCGTGGCCGGCACCGGCGGCGGGTGGTCCGGGCCGGTGGTCGTCGGCTTCGGGTAGGTCAGGACCAAAACGAGTCGGTCGCCCGGGGCGTGGGACGGGCCGGCGTGCGCCAGCCCGTCCCAGTCGTGCGGGCCGGGCGGGAGGGTGCCGGCCGGGGCGCCCGTCTCGGCCGAGAACAGGTGGTAGCGGTCGGGGTTCTGCCACACCCCCTCTCCCGGCAGCGGTGCGGGCGGCGGCCGGTCGGACTCCGGGTCGAGCACCCACCGCCCCCCTTCGGACAGCGCCACCGCGGAGAAGGTCGAGTTCGGGTTCGAGGCCGACCGGTCCAGCAGCGGCGCGGCCTGCGGCCGGTCGAGGGGGACCAGCTGGTACGCCGTCCGCGCGGTCCTCTCGGGCTGCGGCGGGCCGACCAGAACGGGGGCGAAGGTGGAGACCATCCGGCGGCCGTCGGGGGAGAGCGAAATCCTCCACCCCAGCGGTCCGGACACCGTTGCCGTGCCGACGACCGTCCGGCCGACGGGGTCGTAACGGGCGATCGTTTCGGTCGGGTTGGTGCGATCGGGCCGCAAGACGGGCCCTCGGTTTAGCGGCGCGTACACCACGCCGCGCCCGCGGGCGGCGACGACCGGATCGCACCGGACGTCGGCCACGGTCAGCTCGTCCGGCCAGGTGAGGTCGAACCCGGGGAACGGATACAAGGGGCGGGTGTGGAGGGCGCCGTCGGCGGCCAGGGCCGTCACCCGCGAGCCGTCGCCGGCCAGCCACACCTGGGCGGACGAGACGTTTCCGAACAGTGTCTGCGCGCCCGAGCGGCGGACGACGGCCGTCCGCCACCGCTCGGTGTCGCCGCCGCCGGGCGGGACCGGCGGCTTGCCCTGCACCTGCTCGCCGACGACGAGGAGGCCGCCCCCGTCGGTCGCCACCCGCCGGCCGTCGTCGCTCACTGCCAGCGGCGTGACGGTCATGGGGGACGCGTCGGCCGGCATCGGCACCGCGGCCGGGATGACCCACCGGCCGACCTCGCGGCCGGCGCGGACGTCGAAGGTCCGCACCGTCCGGCCGTCGGCCCCCTCCCAGGCGGCGAGCGCGGTGCCGCCGGCGCTGAACGTGGGGCTGTTGAGCACGGGCGCCGAGCCCAGCACCCGCGGCGGCCCGGCCGGCCCGACGAGGTCGTGTACGACCAGCCGGGCCGTTGCCAGCGGGCCGCCCGGTTGACCCGCCGGCGCCGCCTCGACCAAAATCTGGGCCGCGGTCGAGCCGTCCGGGCTCAGCGCCCACGGGCCTGTGAGCGGAAGACGATCCTGCTCCCCGTCCGGGTGGCGGAGCGCGCGCGTGCGAACGCCCCCGCCGGGCTCCCAGACCACCACCGTCGGCCCGAACTTGGGCCTGGAGCCCGGTTGCACGGCGGCCGGGGCGGGCGACAGGTCGAACGTACTCCCCGGATACTTGAACGACCTCGCGTCGAGCACCACCACCACGCGCGCCGCCCCGGGAGCGACGGCCACCGTCACCGGGAGGCCCGGCACCTCGAAGGGCGGAACCGGGGCGTCGGTGCCGGCTTCGAGGTCGGCCACCCGCACCCGGTAGCCGATCGGGGGCGCCCGGCGAACCCCGGGATCGGGCGGAGGGCTCGCCTCCGGCGGGCGGATCGCCTCGGCGCGGGCCAGGTAGCGGGCGTCCGGGCTCGCCCAGCACGGGGCGGCGCCCGTCGCGCTCATTCCGATGGAACTGATCGACACCCCGGCCGCCGGCGGGGTCGCGCGGACGAGTTTGCCGGTGCGGCCGTCGAACACGCCGCCGCTGTTGGTCGGGGCGCCACGCGCACCGGCGTCCCCGCCGGGGCCGCCGCCCCAGCCGAATCGCGCCATCGGCGGGAGGACCACCCGCGAGCCGTCGGCGGCGAACGCCGCCCCGCTGGTGAGGCCGCGGCCGTCGAAGCCGCCGAACCCGCCGAAGCCGACGTCCGCGGCGCGGTCGGCTTGGAACCCCGGGACGGCGGCGAAGTCGAGCTTCGCCGCCGCGTCCCACGGGTGGGCGAGGCGGTCGAGGTAGTGCCACTCCCACCCGCGCAGGTCGGTCTTGCCCGGCTTCGGCCGCGTCGCCGCCAGCAGCTCCAGCAGCCGGGCCGTGCGGTACTCGTGCGCCGCCGTGCTCGCCTGGTGCGCCTGGCTGGCGTACAGCAGTGCCGCCGTCCGCTCCTGCTCCAACTTCAGGTCGTCGGCCCGGGCGTCGGCGTCCTTGCGGGCGTCGTCGGCCGCCTTCCGCTGCGCGTCCGCGCGGAACGCGAACACCGTCGAGACGGTGGTGCCGGCCGCGAGCAGCACGCCCGTCCGGACCAGCAGCGACGCCACCGCGGGGGCGCGCTTCGCCCACCGCCACAGCCGCTCGGCGCTGCCAACGCGGCGGGCCGTGATCGTGCGGCCGTCGAGGAACCGGCGCAGGTCGTCGGCCATCGCCGCGGCCGTCGGGTAGCGCGCCCCGGGGTCGCGGGCCGTCGCCTTCAGCACGATTGTTTCCAGGTCGCGCGGGATGGTCGCGTTCACCGCGCGCGGCCGCGGCGGGTGCGCGTCCATCACCTGCTGCACGAGCTTGGCCCGGTTCTCGGCGCCGAACGCCGGCTGGAGCGTCAGCAGCTCGTACAGCGTGAGGCCGAGCGCGTACACGTCGGCCCGGGCGTCGCCGGCCCCGTCGAACCGCTCCGGCGCCATGTACCGCAGGGTGCCGACGATGTCGCCGGCGTGGGTCAGGTCGTCGGCGTCGGCGCTCTTGGCGAGGCCGAAGTCGGTGACCCACACCGTCCCCGTCGGGTCGAGGAGCAGGTTCGCCGGCTTCACGTCGCGGTGCAGCACCCCCTGCCCGTGGGCGTAGGCCAGCGCGTCGGCCACTTGCGCGCCGATCCGCGCGACCGTCGCCCAGTACCCGCTCCCGCCGCCGGACAGCGACGCCGAATCGGGCGAGCCGGGAGCGTGAGCGACCGGAGGCGC
>JBGAQM010000342.1:0-7075 GCA_044220735.1 Urbifossiella sp.
CCCCGCCCGCGTCGCGGTACACTACCCGCCCCCAACCCCGCACGGAGGCGGCCCGCGTGGACGAGCTTTCCCTGGTCACCGGCGGCGCCGGCTTCATCGGCTCCCACCTCGTCGATGCCCTCTTGCGGACCGGCCGCCCGGTCCGCGTGTTCGACGACTTCAGCACCGGCCTCCGCACGAACCTCGCCCACCACGCCGGGCGGGTGGAGGTCGTGGAGGGGAGTCTCACCGACCCCGCGGCCGTGGCCCGCGCCGCGCACGGGGCGGGCGTCGTGTACCACCTCGGGGCGCTGGCGTCGGTCGCCCGCAGCGTGGAGACGCCGGCCGTGTCGCACGCCGCCTGCGCGACCGGCACCCTGAACCTGTTGGACGCCGCACGCCGCGCCGGCGTGCGGCGCGTGGTCTACGCCGCCAGTTCGAGCGCCTACGGTGGCACGGCCGGGGACGGCGGCCAGCGCGAAGACCTGCCGGTCGCCGCCAAGTCGCCGTACGCCGCCGCCAAGCTCGCAGGCGAGTTGTACTGTCAGGCGTTCGCCCACACCTACGGCCTGGAAACGGTCCGCCTCCGCTTCTTCAACATCTTCGGCCCCCGCCAGCGTTCCGACAGCCCGTACTCCGGTGTGATCCGCGCGCATTCACGGCGGCCATGAGCCGCGGCGAGACGCCCACCATCCAGAGCGACGGAAACCAGTCACGGGACTTCACTTACGTTGCGAACGCGGTGCAGGCGGCGATGCGCGCGGAAGCCACGAGGCGAGCGGCGGCGTGTTAGCGCGTGGGCACCGGGCAAGCCGTGTCAGTCCGCGAGCTGGTGGCGGCGGCGGACCGCTCACTGGGGAAGGACTTGCAGCCAAACCTCGCCCCCCGCGCTTTCAACGACGTGGGATTCTCGCGTGCCGACATCAGCCGGACGCACTCACGACCTGGGCTACGAGCAAACCGTGACTTTCGAGGACGGGTTGCGGCTGACGGTGGAGGCCCACCTGAACAAGACCGAGCTGCCGCGAGACCGATCTTCCGACCACGTCTACGGTTCGGTGACGACCTGCGATCTCATCCGGTCGGCGGATCCGCCGACGTTCAAACCGCGTGACATGTTCCCGCGACCCGGTGTGTGGGTCGCCGTGCAACCGTTTCCACCCCTGCGACCCGGTGGGGTTGAAAATTCGGCGTAGGACTCAAGACCGCCCGGACCGGTGCCGATGATACGGGTGTGACCCGGAAGTTGGGGTCGGTCGGGCGGCACGGTTGGGGGACTGTGCCATACCGGCGGGGGAGCTCAGTCCGGGAACGGAGGCGGGTCATGGTCCGCAAGTTGATCCTCGGGGCGGTCGCGGTGGTCGGCCTGACGGCCAACAGCGGGTGCCTCTTGAACCAGTACAGCAGCGACCCGAACGTGCGCATGCAGCAGTTGCTGTACAACTCGGAAGACCTCCGCCAGATCGGGCCGGAGTGGCGGCGGTTCTGGTTCAACGACCAGCCCAGCCACCTGACGCCCGAGCGGATCCACGGCGGCATCATAAGTGACCCGAGCCCCGGCCGCGGCCGCGGTTTCGGCGCGTTCTCCGCGGCAGCCCCGCGGTGCGGACGCCGTCGCCGCTGAAGCGCAGCCCGAACCGGTGCCCGCGGCCGCCGTTGCCGACCTTCACGAGCACCGCGTTCCAGCCGGCCTTCAGCGCCACCGAAAACGTCTCCTCCGTCGCGGCGACCGGCGCCCCCGGCCGGTCGAACGCGGACACGTCTGCGACCCACACACGCACCGGGTCGTCGGCCAGCACGATCCCCGTCGCCGACTGGTCCTTCGGCGAGTAGACGAAGGTGCGGACGTAGACGCCGCCGGGGCCGGTCGTCGGGAACACGGCCTTCAGGTCGAACAGCCCGCTCGCCTCGGCGCGGGCCGGCTCCCACTTCGCCGCCTTCGACGCCGGGTCGGCCGCGACCTCGGCGCGGGCCACGCCCAGGTTCGCCGAGAACCCGGTGACGATCGACCCCTCCACGGCGACGCCGCGGAGGAGTTCTTGCTCGGGCCGGTTCTTCAGGAACGCGAGCAGGTCGATGAACTGGTCGAACGTCAGCGGGGAGACGGTGTTATCGGGCATGAGCGACACCCGCGACGGGGTGACGTTCTCGATGTCGTCCTTCGCCAGCCGGATGTCGCGGCCGCTGGCGTCGCGCAGGACCATCTCGGTGGCCGTCTCGGACACCTTCAGGCCGTTGTGGACCTGCCCGTCGGTGCCGACGACGCGGAAGGCCTGGAAGCCCTCCTTGATCTCCTTGCTGGGGTCGGCGATGGCTTCGAGGATCTTTTCGAGCGTGTGCGTGTCCCACAGCCGGGACAGGTCCGGGCCGGTGCTGCCGCCCACGCCCTCCATGCGGTGACACGTCGCGCAGTTGAGCAGCCGCGTGTTCAGGAACAGTTCCCGCCCGCGGGCCGCGCTGCCGCGGGTGGCGACGAGCCCGCGGATGCGCTCGACCTGCGCCGGCTCCAGCGACAGCAGCAACCCGCCGCGCAGCACGTCGGCCTGCAGCTTGGCGATGACGGGGTCGTCGGCCATGAACTTCCGCAGGGCGTCGGACACTTGGGGGAACAGCTCGCGCGGCAGCCGCTTGGCGAGGTAGCGCTCGCCGACGAGCTTCGCCCCCGCCTTCGTCGCCCCGAGGATGACGACGGCCTCGGTCTGGAGCGTCGCGTCGGGTTGATCGAGCATCGGCTCGGCGACGAACTGGGCGGCCTTGGCGTCGAGCGCCGCCAGCGTACGAAGCGCTTCGAGCTTCAGCGCGGGCGGGTTGGCGCCGGTGAGGATCGCGGTCATGGGCGCGATCGCGTCTCTCGACCCGAGAACCCGCAGCGCCTTGACCAGTGCCACCCGCTCGGCCGCGGCGCGGTCGGCCTGCCCCAGTGCCTCAACGAGCTTCGGCGCCGCCGAGACGAGCCGCGTCGCCTCGACGGCGTTCACCGCCGCCGTGCGGACCGCGGGCGCCGGATGGTCCAGCAGTCCGGCGACGAACTCGCGCCCCTTCGCGGACAGATTCCCGTCGGACGCGGCGAACACGTCTGCGGCGGCGGCGACCACCGCCGGCGGCTCGTCGCGACGGGTGCGGAAGTGTTCGGCGAGCGGGTCGAGCGACACCGGCGGTTCGAGCTGGTAGTTGGTGTACGACCGGACCAGCGCCTCCCGCTGGGCCGGCGTGGCGTGCGGGTTCGCCAACAGTTGCGGCAGCGCGGCCGCGGCCTCACGCGACCGCAGCGTCAGGAAGATGTCGGCGGCGGCCTTGAAGTCCGCGTCGCCGCTCTGGGCGAGCGACATCAGCGCCTCGACGCCCGCCTTGCCCAGCCGCTCGACGCCGCGGACGTGGGCGTCGCGCAGGTACACGTCGGCCTGCTCGTCGGACTTCCAGGCGCCGATCAGCGCGTCGGCCGCGGCGGGGACGCCGATGCGGCCCAGGCCGAGTGCCGCAGCGCGGCGGACCGCCGGGTCAGCGTCGGTGAGCGATACCAGCAGCACCTCGAACGTGCGCGAGTCGCCGGCCGGGGCGTTCAGCGCCAGGCCATCGACCGCCAGGCGGCGCACGTCCGGCGACTCGTCGGCGAGCAGTTTGCGGAACACGCCCTCGGTGTCGGCGTTCCACCCGGCCGAGAGGACGCCCATCCCCACGAGCTTGGCGTCGCCCTGGATCGACTCGCTCTTGAAGCGGGCGAGCACGGCGTCACGGGCCTTCGCCCCACGGCGGACGAGTTCCTTGCGGGCCTCGACGCGGTCGGTCAGGTCCGGCAGGCCGAGCGACTCGATCAGCCCGTCGTCCGGCAGCGCCTTCACCTTCGCCCAGCTGTCCATGCCGCGCAGCGGCAGTTCCGGCGTCGTCGGGGTGCCGGCCCAGCGGATGCGGTAGACGCGGCCGTTCACGCCGTCGCCGGACAGTTTGCCGGCGCCGCCGGAGTCGGTCCGCCAGTCGCAGACGTACATGGCGCCGTCCGGCCCCGTCACCATCTGGCACGGCCGGAACAGCGGGTCGTCGCTCTTGAAGAACTCGAACTCGCCGTCGATCTGGAACGTCGAGCCGGTCTTCGCCGTGCGGTACGCTCGCACCACGCGGCGGTACACGTCCGGGTAGTACAGCAGTCCGCGGTACTGCTCGGGGATGCGGGTGTCGTGATAGATGAGAAGGCCGGCGGGGGAGCCGCGGCCGGTCTTGATCATCGGCGGCAGAGTGCCGGGCAACTCGCCGGCGACCGACACGCGGGCGTCGTCCGGGCGGCAGCAGCGGGCGCCGTAGCGGAGCCGCCAGCCGAAGTCGGCCGCTTCCGCGACGTGCATGATGCGGCAGCCCATGAACTTGCTGCCGTCCTCGTTGTCGTTGTCGGCGTGGAACCAGTTGAAGGCGTCGTCGTAGGCCAAGTCGCGGTACGGGTTGCGGTAGCCGAGCGAGAACGTCTCCATCCGCGAGCCGTCGGGCCGGCAGCGGAACACGGCCCCCGTCCGCAGCACGGTCGCGCGACTGCCGTCGGAGCCTTCGACGTAATTGTCGTCGTCGCCGCTGGTGAGGTACAGCAGGCCGTCGTTGCCGATGGTAAGGCCGGACACCTGGTGGTGGTGGAAGCCGCAGAAGCCCTGGGCGACAATCTCGCGGATGTTCCACGGGTCGGCCGGCGTCGGCGGGCGGGAGGCGTCCACGCCGCTGATGTTTCCGGCGGGCGCCTGCTTCCAGCGGCGGACGGTGCCGCGGCCGGTGACGTAAAGCCAGCCGTCGTGCCACAGGATGCTGGACGGCAGCTCCTCGGAGATGATGGTGCGCGGCGGGTCGAACTTGCCGGTATTGCTGTTGGGCGTGAAGTGCTTCACCAGGTCGGTGGTGAACTTCTTCATCGTGGTGATCTGTCGGCTGGTGCCGTCGCGGTAGCGGAACGTCTCGGCGACGGGGAACCAGCGGTCTCGGGTGACCGGGTCGGGCCGCCACTCCATGACGAAGAGGCTGCCGTCGGGGGCGAAGGTCATGCCGACCGGGTTCACGACCTCGGGTTCGTTGAGGACGATTTCGAGGCGGAAACCTTCGGGGAGGTAGTAGCCCTTGAGGCGCGGGTCGAACTGGCCCTGATCGACCACCGTGACGGGGAACGGCGCCGGCCGGGCGGCGGACTGCGGCTGGCTGAATTCGGGCGGCGGCGGGACGCGGTTGAGGACGGCGGGCGGCTGGGCGGCGGCCGAGGGTGGCACGCTCAGCAGCGCGCCGACCACGGCCCCGAGGCCGGCGAGGGAGAGAAGACGTCGCATTAGTCTCCGTCCGCGTGAGAGAGGGTGGAAGGCAGGTAGGATGGGAGAAGTGTACCCCATCCCGCGGCACTGGCGAGAGAAGGAACTTCCGGGGAGTGTCCGCTTGCGGCTTAGCGTTGGGCAGCGTGTAAGCCGCAAGCGGACACTCCCCAGCCGCGAACCGCCCCACGCCGGCTGGTCTTGTCGGTGACGGGCGGCGTCATAACCTAGCGACGAGGCCGCGACCGGGTTGCCGGGGGCCGTCGAGGCGGGGTAGCTCAGGGGTTAGAGCAATCGCTTCAGAAGCGATGTGTCGCCGGTTCAATTCCGGCCCCCGCTACTGAGCAAGTGCGGTAGAAAAATCCGCGACAGCCGGCCTATCATGTCGGTCGCGGCGGCGCGGCCGAGCGCCCGTGCGACCCTCCCAACGAGGCCAAGTCCCGAACCAACGAAACGTCCCACCCCTCCGAGGGGCGCTGCGACGGGACGCACGGGCGTCCCTGCCAGGCTCGCTGGGGTGGCTTACTACCGAGCAACGGCGCCCGTTCATTTGTCAGGAGACTTTGAACGTGAGCGCGACCGCAACCAAGTCCGCCAGTTTCACCGACTTCCACGTCGCCGACATGGGCCTCGCCCCGTGGGGCCGCCGCGAGATCGCCATCGCGGAGACCGAGATGCCCGGCCTCATGGCCATCCGCGAGGAGTACGCCGCGCGGCAGCCGCTCAAGGGCGCCCGCATCACCGGCTCGCTCCACATGACCATCCAGACGGCGGTCCTCATCGAGACGCTGAAGGCGCTGGGGGCCGAGGTCCGCTGGGCGTCGTGCAACATCTTCAGCACCCAGGACCACGCCGCCGCCGCCATCGCCGCCGCCGGCATCCCGGTGTTCGCCTACAAGGGCGAGTCGCTCACCGAGTACTGGGACTACACGCACCAGATCTTCGAGTGGGCCGACGGCGGGTTCACCAACATGATCCTCGACGACGGCGGCGACGCGACGCTGCTGCTGCACCTCGGCGCTCGGCGCCGAGAAGGACATCCACGTCCTCGACAAGCCGGGCAGCGAGGAGGAGCGCGTCCTGTTCGCCGCGATCAAGAAGCGCGTCGCGGCGCAGCCGGGCTGGTACTCGGAGCGCCTCGCCGCCGTGAAGGGCGTGACCGAGGAGACGACGACCGGCGTCCACCGCCTGTACCAGATGCGAAGCCGCGGCGACCTGAAGTTCCCGGCCATCAACGTCAACGACAGCGTGACCAAGTCGAAGTTCGACAACTTGTACGGCTGCCGCGAGTCGCTGGTGGACGGGATCAAGCGGGCGACCGACGTGATGATCGCCGGCAAGATCGCGGTCGTCGCCGGCTACGGCGACGTGGGCAAGGGCTCGGCCCAGGTGCTGCGGGGCGCTGTCGGCCCAGGTGTGGGTGACCGAGATCGACCCGATCTGCGCGCTGCAGGCGGCGATGGAGGGCTACCGCGTCGTGACGATGGAGTAAGCCGCCGACAAGGCGGACATCTTCGTGACGACGACGGGCAACTTCCGCGTCATCACGCACGACCACATGAAGGCGATGAAGAACAACGCCGACCGTGTGCAACATCGGCCACTTCGACAACGAGATCGACGTGTCGTCGCTGGAAGACTACCGCTGGGAGGAGATCAAGCCGCAGGTCGATCACGTGATCTTCCCGACGGCAAGCGGATCATCCTGCTGGCGAAGGGCCGGCTGGTGAACCTCGGCTGCGGCACCGGCCACCCGTCGTACGTGATGAGCTCGTCCTTCGCGAACCAGACCATCGCGCAGATCGAGCTCTTCAACAACCCGGACC
>JBGAQM010000343.1:0-6703 GCA_044220735.1 Urbifossiella sp.
GGTCCGGGGTTTGCCGCAACCTTTCTAGAGCATCCAGGATCATCACTGGATCACGACGTTGTCGCCGGGCCCGCCGTCGAGCGTGTCGAGGCCGGGGCCGCCGATGAGCACGTCGTCGCCGGCCCCGCCGAGCAACACGTCGTTGCCCGCGCCGCCGATCAGCACGTCGTCGCCGTCGCCGCCGTCGGCCGTCAGCTGGATGGCGCCCGCGGCCAGGCCCGACGCCTCGACCACGTCGTCGCCGGCCAGGGCGTTCACCCGCACCCGGTCGTTCGCGGCCTCGAACCCGATCAGGTTGATCTGCGCCGCCAGCCCGAACACCGACACGCCCGCCGCGTCGCCCGCCAGCACCGCCACGTCGTCGCCGCTCGTGCCGGTGACGATCACGTTGTCGGCCGCCCCGTCGGCGCCGCCGAGGTTCAGGTTCACCTCGGTCACGTCCGTGCCCGACAGGTCGTTCACCGTGATCGTGTCGGCCCCGCCCACGGCGTTGAACGTGATGACCTCGGTGTCGTTCAGGTCCATCGTCACGGCGGCCACGTCGCGGGTGAACAGCACCCGGTTGCCGTTCGCGGTGATGCCGATCCGCTCGGCGATGTTGGCGCCGTTGAACAGTAGCGTGTCGCGGCCGTCCTGCCCCTCGACGGTGTCGTTGTCGTCGCCCGGGTTCCACACGAACGTGTCGTCGCCGAGGCCGAGCAGGGCGGTGTCGTTGCCGTCGCCGCCGGTGACGAGGTCGTTCCCCTCGCTGCCGACGATCAGGTCGTTGCCGAGGCCGCCGTTCACGGTCAGTTGCAGGCCGTCGGCCTCGAGCGAGTTGGCGTTGATGACGTCGTCGCCGCCGTGGCCGTTGAGCGTCAGCCGGTCGTTCGCCGCCTCCGAGAAGAAGACGTTCACCTGCGCCGACAGGCCGAACACGTTTACGCCGCCCGAGTCGCCCGCGGCGCCGATCACGTCCGCGCCCTGGGTGCCGTTCACGGTCACGGTGTCGGCCGCGCCGTCGCCGCCGCCGTTCGGGCCGCGCAGGTCCACGTCGACGCGCGTCACGTCGGTCCCGCTCAGGTCGCCGATCGTGACGTTGTCAGCGCCGCCGAGCGCCCGGAACTCGATGCTCTCGGTGTCGTTCAGGTCCATCGTCACGTTCGCCACGTCGCGGAGGAACAGGACGCGGCCGCCGTTGGCGACGACGTTGATGTTCTCGGCGATGTTCGAGCCGAAGAACAGCAGCCGGTCGGCGCCGTCCTGACCCTCGATGGTGTCGTTGCCGTCACCCGGGTTCCACTGGAACAGGTCGTCGCCGGCGCCGAGGAAGGCCACGTCGTCGCCGTTGTCGCCGAACACGAAGTCGCTGCCGTCGCCGCCGCGGAGCACGTCGGCCCCCTGGCTGCCGAGAAGGTTGTCGTCGCCCGCGCCGCCGTCCAGCGTCAGCGTCACGACGCCCGCCGGCACCGTCGTCGCGGTGAGGCCGTCGTTCCCGCCCAGCGCGTTGAGGACCAGCGCGTCGTTCGCCCCTTCGGAATTCGTGACGTTGACGACCGCCTGAAGCCCGAGCACGGAGTACGACGTGCCGGAGCCGAACACGTCGATGACGTCGTTGCCGTTCGTCGCGTTCACGGTCACGGTGTCGGCCGCGGCGTCGGCCGGCCCGAGGTTCACGTTCAGCCGCGTCACGGCGGTGCCGGCCAGGTTGCCGATGGTCACGGTGTCGGTGCCGCCGAGGGCGTTCAGGTCCACGGCCTCGACGCCGTTCACGTCCATGACGATGTTGCCGACGTTCCGCGTGAAGCGGAGCCGGGCGCCGTTCGCGGACAGGTCGAACGCCTCGTTCGCGGCGCTGCCGTTGAACACCAGCCGGTCGGCGCCGTCCTGCCCCTCGACCACGTCGCTGCCGTCGCCCGGGTCCCACTGGAACACGTCGTTGCCGGCGCCGAGCAGGGCGGTGTCGGTCCCCTGGTTGCCGTCGATGAAGTCGTCGCCGTCGCCGCCGCGGAGCACGTCGTTGCCGTTGCCGCCGAGGATGCTGTCGTTCCCGGTGCCGCCGTCGACGGTAATGGCGATCAGCGCCGCGAGGTTGCCGGTCGCGGAGAATTTGTCGTCGCCGCCGTTCATGTTCACGGTCAGCTTCTCGGACGTGCCGACGTCGATGCTGAACGGCGCCGGGTCGACGCGGTCGAAGCGGACGCGCGTGCCGTTTGCCGTGACGGTGAACTGCTCGGCCCCGTTGCCGCCGTTCACCTCGACCGTGTCGCTGCCGGCGCCGCCCTCGTTCAGGTCGGTGTCGTCGCCCGGGTTCCAGATCATGCGGTCGTCGCCGGCCTCGCCGAACACCTGGTCGTCGGCGTCGCCGCCGGTCAGGGTGTCGTTCTCGCTGCCGCCGAACAGGAAGTCGGCGCCGCCCTTGCCGAGCAGCGTGTCGTTGCCGGCCTGGCCGAACAGCAGGTCGGCGCCGCTGCCGCCGGTCAGCACGTCGTTCCCCGCGCCGCCGAACAGGTTGGCCGTCGGCAGGGCGCCGTTCGCTTCGTTGAGCGCGATCGTGTCGTTGCCGCCCTGGCCGAACACCTGGACGAGCGACGTGTTCGCCACAGTCGCGGTGCCGCCGAGCACCTGGACCGCGCCGCCGTTGACGAGCACCTTCCCGGCGGCGTCGCGGCTGACGGTGATGGTGTTGTCGAGGTTGTCGCCGAAGACGCTGAGGACGCCGGCCGAGAAGCTGGCGACGACGGCCGGCACCTCGCGGGCCTCAAGGCCGTGAACCGCGGGAGCGAACCGCAGCGGGCGGGTCGGACGACCGGAGCGGCGGGCGGACCCACGGAGCATGGCACGGAACAAGGCGCGCAACATGGCGGCCTCCTGGGACAGGGGGTACAACAGACCGGACAGCGTTGTGTCTCGTCGGGCGTACCGGGCTAATCCGCGGGCGGTCGCGGGGCGGCCAAGATTTTTTTCGAGACGGCGGACATGGCCGCGAACGACTCGGTAGCGATCCTGATGGACCGGCTCCGCTCCGGCGAGGACGGCGCCGCCCGCGAGGTGTTCGAGCTGTTCACCAGCCGGCTGGTCGGGCTGGCGAAGAAGAACCTCGGCGGTCGGCTGGCGGTGAAGGTGGACCCGGAGGACGTGGTTCAGTCGGCGTACAAGAGCTTCTTCCTCCGCCAGCGCGACGGCGGCCTGGACGTGGGGAGCTGGGACGGCCTGTGGGGCGTGCTGACGATGATTACGCTCCGCAAGTGCGCCGACCGCGCCGCCTACTACAGCGCCGGCAAGCGCGACGTGGCCCGCGAGACGGTCACGAACGCCGACGACAGCGTCACGCCGGCGGACCTGGTGCTGGACCGCGAGCCGCAGCCGGAAGAAGCGGCGGCGCTGGCCGAGACGGTGGAGGAACTGTTTCGCAGCCTCGACGACCCCGACGAGCGGGCCATCCTGGAGCTGAGCCTTCAGGGGTTCACGGCGGCGGAAGTGGCGGAGCAGCTCGGCCGCGCCGAGCGTTCGGTCCGCCGGTTGCGTGAGAGACTGCGAAAGCGGATCGAACGGATGCAGGCGGACGCGGTGTGACGCCCGGGTGACGTGCGCTGTCGGCCGGGTGACAGCGGTGTCGAACTCATCGCGGTCTTTTGTCCGTAGCCCGGAGGGCGTCGGCGTGTAGCCCCGGGTGGAACCCGGGGCGGCCTGCGGCGGAGTTCGAGGGAGCCACGCCACACGCGCCACGCCGACGCCCGCCCCGGGTTCCACCCGGGGCTACACGCCGACGCCCTCCGGGCTCAAGACCCGAGCCGGAACCGCACCCGGACTGTTAACTCGCCCGTAGCCCCCGGTATCCCCCGCGTCGCCCGAAGTGGAACGCCCCCCGATGTCGTCTACCCTGACGCCGAGCGCGCTCCAGTCCGACTGCGAGGATGCCATCCGCCGGTTCGAGGACGCCTGGCGCGGCGGCCGCCCGGACCTCGCCGCGTTCCTCCCCACCGACACGCCGCCGCCCACCGACCTCCTCCTCGAACTCGTCCACGTCGATCTCGAATTCCGCTTCCGCAGCGGCGACGACGCCCGCGTCGAGGACTACCTCGCGCGCTTCCCGGCGCTCGCCACCGACTCCCTGCTGCTCGACCTGATCCGCGCCGAGTTCGCGCTCCGCGGCCGGCACCGCCCGCCCGCCGACCCCGACGATTTTTGCCGCCGCTTCCCCGACCACGCCGCCGACATCAGCAGCCTCCTCGGCGACCCGAAGCGGCCGCTCACCCCCACCCGCGCCGCCGGCGCGCCCGCCGAACCGCTCAAGGTCGCGCCCAGCATCCCGGGCTACGAGATCCTCGACGAGCTCGGCCGCGGCGGCATGGGCGTCGTCTACAAGGCCGACGACCTGATCCTGCGGCGCGTCGTGGCGCTGAAGACGCTCGGCTCGGTGCCGTCGGCCGACAGCAAGGCCCGCTTCGCCCGCGAGGCCGAGGCCATCGCCGCGCTCGACCACGCGCACATCGTCCCCGTCTACGAGGTCGGCGAGTGGGCCGTGCCGGGGCTGCCGCCGGTGCCGTTCTTCGTCATGAAGTATTTTGCCGGCGGTAGCCTCGACGCGGCACCCGCCGGTCCCGGCGCCAGCCCCGCGGCTCAGGCGCGAACCGTGGAAGTGATCGCCCGGGCGGTCCACCACGCGCACCAGCGCGGCATCCTCCACCGCGACCTGAAGCCGTCGAACATCCTCCTCGACGACGCCGGCTGGCCGCACGTCGCCGACTTCGGCCTCGCCGGCCGCTTCGACCCGTCCGACCCGCGCACCCTCACGGCGCAGGTGGTCGGCACGCCCGCGTACATGTCGCCCGAGCAGGCGCGGTCGCCGAAGGAGGTGACCGTCGCCGCCGACGTGTACGGCCTCGGCGCGGTGCTCTACCACCAGCTCACCGGCAAGCCGCCGTTCGTCGGTGCCACCCCGCTCTCGACGCTGGACCTGGTGGCGAACGAGCCGCCGGCGCGGCCGACGGCCGTGAACCCGGCGGTGCCGCGCGACCTGGAGACGATCTGCCTGAAGTGTCTGGAGAAGGAGCCTTCCCGCCGCTACGCGACGGCGCTGGACCTGGCCGACGACCTGGAGCGCTGGCGCACCGGCCGCCCGGTGCTGGCCCGCCCGACGGCCCGCTGGGAGCACGGCTGGCGCTGGGCGCGGCGGCACCCGGTCGTGGCCGCGATGACGCTCGTCACCGCGGCGGCGCTCGTGCTGGCGGTGGCGGTTCTGGCCCACAGCAACGCCGAGATTCAGGCGAAGCAGCGCGAGACGAACGACGCGTACCTCCGCGAGTGCGCCCTCAAGTACCAGCTGTCCGACGCGCTGGGCCGCGAGCAGCAGACGCTCTACCTCGAGCGCGTGGCGTCGGCCGGCCGCCTGGTGTCGGCCAACCAGCTGCCGCAGGCGTGGAAGCTCCTCGACCAGTGCCCCGAGCCCGCCCGCGGCTGGGAGTGGAAGTACCTCGACGGCCTCCGCCGCGCTGCCCCGCCGCCGCTCACCGGGCACGACGCCTGGGTCGCGCACGCCGCCTTCCTCGGCGACGGCAACCTGCTGTCGCTCGACACCAACGGCAGCGTGCGCGTGTGGAACCCGTCCGGCGCCACGGTGCGGACGTGGGGCATCGGCCCGGAGCAGGCCCACGCCGTGACGGCGCACCCGACGCGGCCGTGGGTGGCCGTCTGCGACCCGTGGCGCGTGACGATCTGGGACGCGAGCAAGGCGGAGAAGATCAAGACCCTCCCGGCCGACCGCCGCGCCGCGTTCAGCCCGTGCGGCCGGTGGGTGGCCCTCGGCTCGGGGAGCGGCGTACGCCTCGTCCGCGCCGACGACTGGACGCAGACCCACGCCCTCGCCGGCCACGCCGCCGACGTGCGGGCCATGACCTTCAACGCCGACGGCACCCAGCTCTTCACCGGCGACGCCGACGGCGCCGTCCGCCGCTGGGACGTGGCGACGGGGAAGGCGGTCGGCGACCCGTGGCAGCGGCCGCGGGCCGTCACCGGACTCGCGTTCGCGGGTAACGGCAAGTGGCTCCTCGAAACGCACTCGGAGGGCGTGGTGGTCGTAGACCCGGTGAGCGGCCGGCACGTGCGCCGCGTCGCGCCGTCGGCGCCGGGCCGGACGCTGGTGGCGGTGTGCCCCGTGTCCGACCGGCTGGCGGTGGTCGGCCCGGACCGCGAGGTGATGGTGTGGGCGTGCGACGGCGGCGCCGGGCCGGTGTTCCGCGGGCACATGGCCAAGGTGTCGGCGCTGGCGTTCTCGCGCGACGGCCTGCGCCTCGCCTCCGCCGGCGGCGACCAGACGGTGCGCGTGTGGAACCTCGTCCGCGAGCCCGGCGTGCGCACGGTGTCGAACCTGCGTGCCGTGGGGTCGCTGGCGGTGGCCGGGGAGCACGTCGCGCTGACGGCGCGGATGGCGGGCAACCCGGCGGTGTTCGGCGTGATGGTGTTTGACCCCGCGGGCCGGGTGCGGACCGTGAGCGCCGTCGGCGACTGCGCCGCGAGCCCGGACGGCACCCACTTCGCCGCCGGCCTGCCCGACGGCGGCGTGACCGTGTGGGACGCGGCGACCGGCGCCCCGGCGTGGTCACAGGCCGACCCGGCGGTGAAGGCGATGCGCGTGGGCGTGAAGGTGGCGGTGACGCCGGGCGGGCGGCGCGTCGCGGCGCGCACGGCCGGCGGCCAGACCGCCGGCGCAGCGGTGCGCGTG
>JBGAQM010000344.1:0-6627 GCA_044220735.1 Urbifossiella sp.
CAGCGCCTGTTGCAACAACGCGGTTGCGGCATCGCTCATCGGTCGCCTCCGTCACAGGGTCGGGCCGATCGACCACGGGGCGAACTCCTCCTCGCCGACGCCGTGGATTTCGCTCTTCGTCTTCTCCCCGCTCGCCGTCGCCAGGATCGCCTCGAAGATCTCGCGGCCGACCTCTTCCACCGGCGTCCCGTATAAGATCGGGCCGGCGTTGATGTCCATGTCCGACTCCATCTTCTCGTACAGCGGCGTGTTCGTGGCGATCTTCAGGCACGGCGTCGGCTTGCACCCGTACACGCTGCCGCGGCCGGTCGTGAACACGCACACGTTCGCCCCGCCGGCGACGATGCCGGTCATGCTCACCGGGTCGTAGCCGGGCGTGTCCATCACCACGAAGCCCTTCGCCGTCACCGGCTCGGCGTAGCGAACCACGTCCACCATCGCCGTCGTGCCGGCCTTGGCGATCGCGCCGAGGCTCTTCTCGTAGATGGTGGTGAGGCCGCCTTCCTTGTTCCCCGGGCTCGGGTTGTTGTTGATCTCCGCCCCGAACACGCCCGTGTACCACTCCCACCACTTGATCCGTTCCACCAACTTCTCGCCCACCTCCTTGCTCACGGCCCGGCGGGTCAGGACGTGCTCGGCGCCGTAGATCTCGGTCGTCTCGCCGAGGATCGTCGTGCCGCCCTGCTGCACGATCAGGTCGGACGCGACGCCGAGCGCCGGGTTGGCCGTCACGCCGCTGTTGCCGTCCGAGCCGCCGCAGTTCGTGCCCAGGATGAGGTGCTTCGCCGGGATCGAAACGCGCTTCACGTCGTTCATGCGGGGGAGCAGTTCGGCCAGCGCCTTCACGCCGGCGTCCACCGTCTTCCCGATGCCCCCGGCCTCCTGGATGGTGATGACGGTCGGCGGTTGTTTCGACCCGCCGATCTGGACCAGGCCCTCGGCCTCGACGAGGTGCGAGGCCTGCACGATCTCGCAGCCGAGGCCGACGATGATGTAGCCGGCGATGTTCGGGTGCTTGGCGAAGCCGGCGAGCGTGCGCTCGAGCTGGCGGTGGTCCGGCCCCTCGTACTGCATTGCGCACCCGCCGCGGTGCACGATCGGCACCACGCCGTCCACGTTCGGGAAGTCGCGGAGGATGCCACTCATCCGCACCTTCTCGGCGATGTACTTGCTGGCGCTCGCCGAACAGTTCACCGTGCTGATGATGGCGACGTAGTTCCGGGTGCCGTACCGCTGGTGGTCGGGCCGGCTGCTGCCGCGGTCGAATCCCATGAAGGTGCGGTACTCGGCCGGCGGCGGGAGCGGGTCCGGGCGGTCGGCGCAGTAGGCGTAGTCGCGCTCGAAGCTGCCGAGCTTCACGTTCTGCACGTGGACGTGCTCGCCGACCGCAATGTTCCGGCCCGCGAAGCCGATCACCTGGCCGTACTTGTTCACGGCGTCGCCCTCGGGGATCGGGCGGACGGCGAACTTGTGCCCCATCTTCACCGGGGCGGACACGGTGACGGTCGTGCCGTCGAGCCGCAGTGCGGTGCCACCGGGGATCGGCTTGCGGGCGACGGCGACGTTGTCGCCGGGGCGGAGGTGGACGGCGTACTCCGACAGCGGCGCGGCTGGCATCGCGGCGAATTCCTGCGGGGAAAGGCGTGGGGTGGGACCCTTTCACTCTACCGGATGTCGGCGCGGGCGGGAACCCGGGCCGGTCGGGGGGGTTGTGCCGACCGGGCGGGCGCCCGGGGCGGGTTTCGCGTACCGGCCCCGAACTGCGTGCCCGCGGGAGTGCGGTACCCCGGTAAACTCACGGAAGCACGGCGGGTAACGTGTCCGTTCCCGGGTGTTCCCCTATCCTGACGGCCAACCACCTCGCCCGCCGGTCCCCGGGGGCGCACCGCGGAAAGGTCGGGCGATGGAAAAAGGGCTCTGCTACGGGGCGCTCGGCGTCGCCGCACTGATGCTCGTGGTCTTCCTTCTCGACCTCGTCGCGGGCTTCCCGTTCGGCGGCAGCCCGTTCATGCTCCTCGACATCCTCGGCATCGTCTCGGCCGGCATCATCGGCTACCTGGCGTTCAACGCCAGCAAGGACTTGAAATAACGCAACCCCACCCACCACCGCGGGCCGGCTTTCAGGGGTGCTGCTCGGCCCCTTCTACTCGTACCAGCTGGATCAGCGCGTCAATCAACCCGTCGGCGGTGAACGTGGTCGCCTCCGCGGCCACCGGGTAGCCCATCCGGCGAACAGCCCCGCCCGTCTCAGGACTGATCGCCACCAGCTTGACTTCGCCGCGCTCCACTCGGCCACGGATCGTGTCGTCGAACCCCGCCAACAGGTTCTCGGCGATGCGTGTACTCGGGAGCGTTAGGTAGTGGATTTCGCCGCGCCGGAGGGCGTCGAGGACGATCGGGTCGGGGGTCGCGGTATCGACTTGGTCGTAGGCGGTGACCTGCTCCACGACCGCAGCCGCCTTCGCCAGTTCGGCACGGACCACGTCGCGCCCGCGGTTCGCGCGGGCCAACAGTACGCGCTGCCCGCCGACATGTGGGACCAGCGCCGCCGCCAGCCCCTCGGACGAGAACGTGTCGGCCGGCACCACGTCAGCGCGGAGGCGGTACTCGCGGATGGCGTCGGCCGTCTTCGGGCCGATGGCGGCGAACTTCACCCGCCCCACGTCTCGCAGGTCGCGGCCGAGTTCGTCCAGGCGGCGGAAGAAGGCGTGCACGCCGTTCGCGCTCGTGAACACGACCCAGTCCCAGCGGCCGTCGCGGACCTCGGCGAGCGCCCGGTCGAGCGGGGCCGGGTCGGCCGGGGGGCGGATCTCGACCGTCGGCATCTGGTAGACGACGGCCCCGAGGTGTTCGAGCCGCCGCACCATTCCCGCGGCCTGGTGGGCGGGCCGCGTCACCAGCACGCGCCGGCCGAACAGCGGCCGCGACTCCCACCACGCCCCCGCGGGCCGGTGCGCCACCGGGTCGCCGACTACGATCAGACCGGGGGCTTCGAGGCCGGCGTTGCGGCGGGCGGGTTCCAGGTCCGCGAGTCGTGAATAGACCGCGCGCTGCTCGCCGGTGCTGGCCCGCTCCACGATGGCGGACGGCGTGTCGGGGTTCTTCCCGTGCTTCAGGAGTTCCGCGACGATGACCGGCAGCCGGGCCACGCCCATGTAGATGCACAGCGTGCCGGGGAAGGCCGCGAGCGCCTTCCAGTCGAGGCGGTTGCCGGGCTTGTTCGGCAGTTCGTGCCCGGTAACGAGCGCCACGGCGCTGGCGTAGTTGCGGTGCGTCAGCGGGATTTCGAGGAACGCCCCGGCGGCGAGCGCGGCCGTCACGCCGGGTACGATCTCGTAGCCGACGCCGGCGGTCCGTAGCGCCTCGGCTTCTTCGCCGCCGCGGCCGAAGACGAGCGGGTCGCCGCCCTTGAGGCGCACGACCGTCTTGCCCTCTCGGCCGTAGCGGATGAGAAGTTCGTGGATGTGCGGGTACTTGTCCGGGTGGGTGCCGGGCAGGTCGCGGACGCACACCTTCTCGGCCGCCGGGTTCGCCAGGTCGAGCAACCGCGGCGGCACGAGTTGGTCGTACAGCACGAGGTCGGCACGGGAGAGTACTTCCGCGGCGCGCACGGTCAGCAGCCCCGGGTTGCCGGGGCCGGCGCCGACCAGGAAGACGGTCGGTTCGGCGGGGTTGAGGTGAGAGGACATTCCGGTCTGTGGAGCAGTGGGAGCGCGGAACACCCGCCTTCTTCGTCCAGCCGCGTCCGGGTCGAAGCCCGGGAAGTAGTAGCAGAAGACGATGCCGGCGAGGTACAGGCCGAACATCGGCACGAACAGGTAGCCCATCGTCACGAGGTCCGGCGTCGGCGTGATGAGGGCCGCGAACAGCGCCAGCACGAAGCACGCCCCGCGCCACTTCCGCAGGTAGTCCGCGGCGCTGAACAGGCCGATGCGGTTCAGGAAAATCATCACCAGCGGCGTCTGGAACGACAGGCCGAACACCAGCGGCAGGATCAGCGCCAGGCCGAGCCACTCGTTCAGCCGGATGTCCGGGTCGATGTTGAGCCACTCGTTGAACTTTAGCAGCGCCTTCACCGCCCCCGGCAGCACGACAAACTGACACAGCAGCACGCCCGAGATGAACAGGAGCAGGCTCGGCAGGAAGATGACGCGGATGTACCGCTTCTCGTGCGGGTACAGCCCGGCCCCGACGAATGCCCAGAACTGAAAGAACAGCCACGGGCTCGACAGCACGATGCCGCAGACGATCGACACCTTGAAGTAAACGACCAGAGACTCCTGCGCGCTAAGCGTGGTGAGGTAGCCCTTCGCCCCGACCAGCGCGTCGCCCTGGTTGCTGAACGAACTGATGTAGCCGGGGTACACCTTGAGCGTCGTGACGATCTCCTTCGGCGCGCCCTCCTTCGGCGGGCCGAACACCGGAGTGAAGGCCTCCACCGGGATCAACACCGGCATCTCCTGCGGGGCTCCGAGGAGGACGCGCCGCTCCTCGTCGGTGAGGTCCGAGAGGGAGTTACCGTTCTCCGCCATCCGCTTCTGAACGCGCTCGATCTCGCTGACCGCGGACGACGCCTGCGTCCGCACTTTCTCCTCCTCGGCCTTCTTCGTGCGGCGGTAGTAGAAGTCGCGGACCTGCGTCTCGACCGGGTCGGTGATGACGTCAAACATCGGCTTGCCGACGCCGATCTTGGGGTTGCCGACGGCGCTGCCGATGCCGTCGAGGACGAACCCGACGCACATGAGGAGGACGAGCCCGACGATGCCGCGGATCATCCGCATCCGCAGCTCTTCGAGGTGTTCCCCGAAGGTCATGCGGGTGTCGTCGAAGATGTCGTCCGGGTACTCGTGGCTGTGCTGGTTTTTCCGGGCAAGCATCGGTATACCCCCCGCGCGGGTGGAGCGGGACGAATCCCAACCACGAGGCGAAGGTGCTCGACCGGTTGGCAGAAACGGACTCGGCGGAAGGTCGGGGGTATCCTATCGACCCGACCCCCGCGACTCAAGTTCTGCCGCCGCCGCGGACGCGCCGGGCGCCCCGGCCGGGTAGAATTCGGCGGGACGGAACCTGTTGGGAGGCCGGGCGATGACGCGGCTTGTGCTGCTCGGGCTGATTGTGACGGTCGCCGGCTGCACCCGCTACGAGGGGCCGCTGGAGGTCTACAACAAGAACCGTTCCGGCGACCGGGCCGACCGCCCCGGCTACACGATCGAGGAGCAGAAGGCCCGCGCCCGCGAGCGGCTGACCACATTCGAGGACGACCGCGAGCGCTTCCCCTCGGCCGGCGTCGATCGCCCCGGCGGCGTCGGGCGCTAACCGCAGCGCCTGGAGCCCACCCGTTGCCGGGATGGGCTCTCGCCCACTTCCTGCAATTTCCCTCACCTGCCGGCGAATCCCCTCCCACTCGGGGATTCCTCGTTGCCGCCGCCCCCGCGGACCGGCCACAATACCCCCGACCTACCACCCGCAGCGCGGAGGCCGTCATGGGGCTCTGGGAGAAAATCACCGGCGAGTTCATCGACATCATCGAGTGGACGGAGCCGAGCCAGAACGAGGTGCTGTCCTACCGCTTCACGCGCTACAAGAACGAAATCAAGAACGGTGCCAAACTCATCGTCCGCGAGGGGCAGGCGGCGGCGTTCGTGAAGGAGGGTCAACTCGCCGACGTGAAGGGGCCGGGCACCTACACCCTCGACACCAAGAACATGCCCATCCTGTCCACCATCCTGGGGTGGAAGTACGGGTTCGAGTCGCCGTTCAAGGCCGAGGTGTACTTCATCAGCACCCGCCAGTGGACCGACCAGAAGTGGGGCACGTCGAACCCCGTCATGGTGCGCGACCCCGAGTTCGGCCCCGTCCGCCTGCGGGCGTTCGGCTCCTACGCCTTCAAGGTGACCGACCCGGCCACGTTCCTGCGGGAGCTCGTTGCCACGGACCCGTCGTTCGAGGCGTACGAGGTCACGGCGCAGTTCCGCAACGCCATCGTGTCGCGGTTCGTGGACGTGCTCGGGTCGAGCCGCATCCCGATGCTCGACCTGGCCGGGAACTACGAGAAGGTGAGCAAGCTGGCGCTCGAGCGGATCAGCCCCGAACTGGCGAAGATGGGCATCTCGCTGACGCAGTTCTTCGTGGAGAACGTGTCGCTGCCGCCGGAAGTGGAGGCGGCGCTGGACAAGCGGAGCCAGATGGGGATTCTGGGCAACCTGGACCAGTACGCGAAGTTTCAGTCGGCCGAGGCAATCCGCGACGCGGCGAGCAACCCCGGCGGCGTGGCCGGGCTCGGCGCCGGACTCGGCGCCGGCGTAGCGATCGGCGGGCAGATGGGGGCCGCGATGGCGGGGGCGGCCGGGGCGCCAGGCGTGGTGACGCCAGGTAACACGCAGCCCTACGGCGCTCCGCCGCCGCTGCCGACGGGGGCGCAGTTCTTCGCCGCGATCGGCGGGGCGCAGGCCGGCCCGTTCGACATCGGCGGGTTGCAGGCCCAGGTGTCGGCCGGGAAACTGACGCGGACGACGCTGGTGTGGAAGCAGGGGATGGCCGGCTGGACCGCGGCCGCGGACGTGCCGGAGCTGGCGTCGCTGTTCGCCCACCTGCCGCCACCGCTTCCGACGTAGGCGAACCGGCGGC
>JBGAQM010000345.1:0-6605 GCA_044220735.1 Urbifossiella sp.
GTTTCCAACCGGCCGGGTCAGGCCGGCCGGTTGGAAACCGGCCCCACGCCGAGCCCGAACAGCGCGCGGGCGTTCCGCGTCGTGTACTCGTCGATCACGCTCGTCGTCACGCCCTTCACTTCCGCGAGACACGCCGCCGTGTGGACGACGAAGCCCGGCTCGTTCCGCTTGCCGCGGTACGGCAGCGGCGCCAGGTACGGGGCATCCGTCTCGACCAGCAGGCGGTCGAGCGGCACGCCGGCGGCCACGTCGCGGAGCGGCTGGGCCGACTTGTACGTCACCATGCCGGCGAACGACACGTAGAGCCCCATGTCGAGGCAGGCCCAGGCGGTGGCCGCGTCGCCGCTGAACGAGTGCATGACGGCGCGGACCGGGCCGTGCCGGTCGAACTCGGCGCGGAGCACCTTCACCACGTCGGCCTCGGCCTCGCGGCAGTGGATGACGAACGGCTTCCCGAGCCGCCGCGCCAGCTCGATGTGGCGGGCGAAGTAGTCCTCCTGCAGCGCGAACGGCGCCCGGTCCCAGTAGCGGTCGAGGCCCGTCTCGCCGACCGCCGCCACGCGCGGCTCCGACTCCGCGAGCCGCACGACCTCGTCCCAGTCGCCGGGGGCTGCTTCCGCGACGTGGTTCGGCTGGATGCCGACGGCCGCAATGACAAGTGCGTGGGAGTTGGCGATTCGGAGGGTCGCGCGGTTGGACTCGGCGTCGATGCCGAGACACACGACGCGCTCGACGCCGGCGGCTTCGGCCCGGGCGAGGACCGCCGGCAGGTCGGCGGCGAAGCGGTCGTCGAACAGGTGCGCGTGGGTGTCGATCATCCGTGATGTGCGGAGTGCGGAGTGCGGGGTGCGGAACGGACTGCGACGGCTTCCTCCGCGGGCCGCGCCGCGCGGCCGGGTTTGAACAGCACCGGCATCACCACGAAGATCGTGAACACGGCGAACGCCACCGTCATCAGCGCCGCGAACCCGGCCCCGAACCGCAGCACCGGCCAGAACGCCACGAACCACGCGGCGAACATGCCCAGGTTGATGAGGATCGCGAGGAACACCGTCGCCGCCGACGGGAGGTACAGCACCCCCGGCTGGTCGAGCGACACGAAGCGGCTGCCGTTCTCCTCGACGAACCGCCGGCCGTCGTTCCCCTTCGGGAAGTACGTCTTGCCGCGGGCGTCCTCCTTGAAACCGGCGTTGAACCGCACCTGCGGGCCCGCGGGGTCCGGCTTCAGAATGACCGCCGCGGTCAGCACGCCGCCGTCGGACAGGACGAACTCCTTGCCGGACTTATCGTCGTTGAACCGCGGCGGCGTCTTGCCGACACGCTTGTAGTGCGTCACCGTCTCGGCCGGCTTGCCGGAGGCGTCCTTCTTGAACTCGGCCTTGTTGCGCACGGCCGGGTCGGCCTCCCAGCGGACGGCGTCGAACTCGTCGAACGTGGTGGTGGAGTAGCCGGCGAAGGCGAGGAAGTCGTCGTACTTGCCGGGGTGCTTGCGGTCGAGCGCGACCCAGAAGACGATGTACCCGCCGACGACCAGGGCCGCGACGGCGGCGCGCGCCGGGAGGCGGTCGGCCGGCTGCTGGTAGACGTAGGCCTGGGCGACGCCGGTGACCGCCCACAGGAGGGCGTACAGGCCGAGGAGGACGAACACGGCGGTGAGCAGCATCGGGCTGGGCTCCGGGGTGGCGACGCGCCGCCGCTACTTCTTGTACACCTGCTTCGGGTCGAACACCCGCTCGCCGACGACCTTCAGCTCGCCGCCGGCCAGCTCGCGGAAGAAGCAGCTCGGGTAGCCCTCGTGGCACGCCGCGCCGCCGACCTGCTTCACCTTCAGCAGCACCGTGTCGGCGTCGCAGTCCACGAACACGCCCTTCACCTCTTGCACGTTGCCGCTCTCCTCGCCCTTCCGCCACAGCTTGTTGCGGCTGCGGCTGAAGTACACGGCCCGGCCGGTGCGGACGGTCTCGTCGAACGCCTCGCGGTTCATCCAGGCGAGCATCAGCACCTCGCCGGAGTCCGCGTCCTGGGCGACCGCGGGGACCAGCCCGCCGGCCTTGTCGAAGTCGATCATGGGTGTGAGTCGGGGACAGGGAACAGGGGACAGTCGGGGCGGCGTCAGTCGTCGTCCGTATCGCCGCCGCCGGCCTGGTACTCGAACGCCTCCTTGACGTGCGGCTTGTTCGCCACCACCAGCGCCCAGATGCCGGCGCCGAGGTGGGGGATGCCGAACAGGCCGAACAGCACGAACCCGCCAATGCCCGCCCCGGCCGCGGCCACCGCCCACCCGTGACTGGTGAGCCGGCGGAGCGACCGGCCGCCGATCGTCAGGAGGAGGCTGTACGGCAGGCCCAGAACGCCCATCACGATGCCGAGCACGATGAACACCACGGCGTCGTCGTTCTTCGGCCCGCCCGGCTGGTTCGCCGCCGCCCCGGCCAGGGCCATGAACCCGGCGCAGCCGACCGACCCCAGCAGGCCGAGCCAGCCCAGAACTTCCAGGCACACGGCCGGGCCGAACACCTCCGCCCGGGCGTCGTCGAAGTCGTCGCGGTCGAACCGGCGGCGGCGGCGACGCGGGCGCGGGCGGACGTCGAACTCGAAGTCGTCGCCGTCGTCGCGCCGCCGGCTGCGGGGCGCGGGGGGGGCGGGGCGCGACGGGGGCGGTTCGTCGGGGACGAACTCGGTGCCGCAGCGGGGGCACCGGACCTTCCAGGCCCGGTACTCCTCGTCCACGTCCAGCGGCTCCCGGCACCCCGGGCACGGAACGGACAGCGGCATCGGCCCCCCGCCGGTGCGGTCAGTAGGTGAGGAGGCTGAACACCTCGTACCCGGGCAGGTGCGCCCGCCCGCCGAGGAACCCGAGTTCGATCAGGAACGCGCACCCGGCCACCACGCCGCCGGCCTGCTCGATCAGCTTTCCCGCCGCGGCCATCGTGCCGCCGGTGGCGAGCACGTCGTCCACCAGCAGCACCCGCGACCCGGCGGCGACGCCGTCGACGTGCATGTGGAGTTCGGCCGAGCCGTACTCGAGGTCGTAGCGGAAGCTGTGCGTCTGGTAGGGCAGCTTCCCCGGCTTGCGGAGCGGGACGAGCGGCAGGTTCAGTTCGAGCGCCAGCGGCGCGGCGAACAGGAACCCGCGGGCCTCGACCGCGGCGATCGCCCCGAGGGGCGCCTTGGCGTAGTGGGCGGCCATGCGGGCGACGACGTAGCCGAACGCATTGGGGTCGGCGAGGAGCGGGGTGATGTCCTTGAACAGGACGCCCGGCTTGGGGAAGTCGGGCACGTCGCGGATGAGCGCGTTCAGGTCCATCGCCGGCCTCGCGGGTGGGAGATGTCTTACGCCCGCGCGCCGAAACGGGAAGCGGTCAGGGCAGCGCCAGCACGTAGGCCGTGCCGTCGGCGTTGGCCGTCACCAGCGACCGGCCGTCCGGCGTGTACGCCGCCGCGGTCACGTCCACCGGCAGCGCCCACGCCCGCGTCGGCTTCAGTTCGGCGACACCCGCGCCGAGCGGCCACGCCTTCACCTCGCGGTCGGCGCCGACCGTCACGAACGAATCCCCCTTCGGCGACACGACCAGGCACCGCACGCCGGTCGGGTGCGCCGCTACCGTCGCCAGCACCGCCCGCTTCGCCACGTCGGCCACCTTCACCTGCCCGGTCGCGTCGGCGGCTACCAGGAGCTTCTTGTCCGCGCTCAGCCCCACGTCGGCGACCGCCTCCGCGAACACCGGCCAGTCGCCGCCGAGTTGCTTCTGCGTGGCCAGGTCCCACAGCCGTAGCGACCCCGCCGCGTCGGCCGACGCCGCCACCGACAGGTCCGGGGCGAACGCCACCGCCCGCACGTCGCGGCCCTGGTCCTTCACCACCGCCAGCGACTTCCCGTCGGCGTCGAACACCTCGTAGCTGCTCAGCTTCACCGGCTCGTTCTGGACCGCCCGCAGCGACCACGCCGCCAGCTTCGACCCGTCCGGCAGAGCCGCCAGCGCGCACACCTCGCCGGCGGTGACCGACCCGCCGAGCTTCGCCGGGCGCCCCTTCCAGAGGTGCAACTGGCCGGACGCGCTCGACGTGGCGAGCGCCCCGACCGCCAGCCGGTCGGCCCCCAGGAACGCGAGTGCCGACGGCGTGTCGGCCGGCCCGGCGAGCGTGTCCAGTTCCTTCCCGCTCGCCAGGTCCCACAGCTTCACCGTCCTGTCCTTCGAGCCTGTCGCGGCAGTCTTGCCATCCGCGCTCACGGCCACTGAGGTCTGCCGCAGTAGGTGCCCGACCGGCGTCGCCCCCTCCTGCGGGGTCAGCTCGAATACCAGCGCCTTCTTGTCGGCCCCGCCGGACACCAGCACCCGCCCGCCGGGGCCGAACGCCAGCGCCGTCGTCCACTCGGCGTGGCCGCGCAGGCCGCGCACCTCGGCCTTGGTACGCGTGTCGAAGACGCGGACGACGGCGTCCGCCCCGGCCGACGCGACGAACCGGCCGTCGGACGTGAACGCGACCGCCGACAGCGGCGCGAACCCGCCCTTGTCGGCCCGCGGCGTCCCGTCGAACCGGTGCCCGGGGCTCGGCCGGCCGGTGTCGTCGAGCGTCCACAGTTGCATCACGCCGTCCCCGCCGACGGTCGCCAAGGTGGAGCCGTCGGGCGAGTACGCCGCGGCCGCGACGCCGGCCGTGTGCGCGCTGCCGGCCCACACCTCCTTCGGCTGGCTGCCTGTCACGTCGAGCACGGCGAGGTTGCCGTCGGCGGAACCGGCCGCGACCTGCTTGCCGCCCGGCCGGACCGCCGCGGCGCACACCGCCGACTTCGTCGTCCACGTCCACAGCGCCTTGCCGGCCGCGGCGTCCCACCCGCGGGCGGTGCGGTCGGCAGCGGCGCTGACCAGCAGTTTGCCGTCGGTCGCCAGCGCCAGCACCGGCAACTCGTGCCCCGCGAGATCCTTCACGACGGCCTTCGTCGCCACGTCCCACACCTTTACCCCGCGGTCGCCGCCGGCCGACGCGAGCTTGCCGTCGGGGAGGAATACCAGCGACGTGACCGCGGCCGCGTGGCCGGTTAGTTCGCCCTCGGCCTTGCCGGTCTCGGCGTCGTAGAGGCGGATGACCTTGTCCGCTCCCGCGGCCGCGGCGAGTTTGCCGTCCGCCGACACGGCCACGGCCCACACCGGGCCGGCGGCGCCGGCGAGCGGCCGGTGGTCGTCGGCGGTGCTCAGGTCCCACAGTCGGATCGACCCGTCGGTCCCGGCGCTGGCCGCCTGCCGGCCGTCGCGCCGCACCGCCACCGCGGTCACGCCCGAGTCGGTATTCTTTTCCGCGGCGTGCCCCTGGAACAGCCGCAGTTGCTTCCCGGTGCCGACCTCCCACACGCGGACCGTGCCGTCGGCGGACCCCGTGACGAGGGACTTGCCGTCGGCGGTGAGGGCCAGGTCGGTGACGGGGTCGGTGTGGCCGACGTACCGCTCCTTGTCCTGGAGAATCTCGGGGCCGGCGCTGCCGTCGGCCTTCGGGCCGCTGGTGAGTCGGGCCTTGTAGTCGGCGCCGCAGGTGAACACGGCGTCGCCGGACGCGGCGAACGCCACCCCGTAGCACGGCCCGCCGCGCTCGACCACGTCCACCGACATCGGCATCGTGTTCGCCAGCCCGGGGGCGTACACGCCGACCTTCCCGGTGCTGTCGGCGACGCCGATCAGCTTGCCGTTCGGCGAGAACGCCACCCGCTCGATGCGGGCGTTGCGGGAGCCGGCCTTGAACGTCTCCTTGCCGGTCGCGGGGTCGTACACGCGCAAGACGCCGTCGTCGCCGGCGACCGCGACCGCCTTCCCGTCCGGGGCAAAAGCCACCGCCCGCAGCGGCCGGTCGTCCTTCTCGACGACCGTGGCGACTTTGAGTTCCTTTCCCGTCTCCGCGTCCCAGACGTGGAGTTGCAGCCCGCCGACGGACGCGACCGTCTTCCCGTCCGGGGCGAAGTCCACGCCGGCGGCTTTGAGCACGTCCCAGCTGCGGGGCGCGTCGGTATCGACGTGGCCGCGGTAGGTGACGAGTTCGCGGCCGTTGCCAAGGTCCCACAGCTTCACGGTGCCGTCCTTCGCCGCGGACGCGAGCACGGCCCCGTCGTGGCGGTAGGCGACGGAGTTGACGCGGTCGGCGTGGCGGACGCGGCTCTCGCCGAGCACGCGGGTGACGTGCGGCGGGAGCCCGGCCGGGAGGAACGGCAGCTGCCAGCGGGCGTCGCGGTAGTACCGGGCGGCGCCGCGGGCGTTGCCGACCTTCAGGGCGGCGGCGGCCTTCGCGGCGAGGTCGTCGGCGGGGGCGAGGCGGGCGGCGGGGTAGCCGGCCTTGTCCGCGGCGGCGCGTTCGGCGGCGTAGCGTTCCGCGAGGGCGGCGGGCTCGGTGTCGGGCGCCGGCTGGGCCGCGAGGGCGCCGGCGAAGACCGCCAGGACGACGGCGGAGGTGCGGGCGTGCGGCATGGGTCGGACCTCGGCGCGTGCGGGACCGCGGGGACGCGGGTCAGTATAAGGGGACGAGTCGGGAGGGGGAACGCACCGAACCGGCCGGCGAGCCGGGGGGCGTGAGCGACCGGAGTCCGACACAAATCGAGCCGCGTCGGACCCCGTCGTTCA
>JBGAQM010000346.1:0-6593 GCA_044220735.1 Urbifossiella sp.
GGCTTCCGCCCGGCCTGAGCCTGGCCGGCTGGAAGCCGGCCCCACGGCCCGGCACTCACACCCGGCTGAACGCCGGCTGACCCAACTCCGCCGCGTCGGCCGGCGGCGCGGGCGGCTCCGGCGGCAGGGCGCCCGGGGTCCGCAGCCCCGACACAAACCCCGCCAGCCGCGCCAGCCCCTCGCGCAGCCGTCCGTCGTCGGCCGCGAAGCTCAGCCGGACGTGACCCGTCCCCGACGGCCCGAACGCACAGCCCGGCCCCACCAGCACCCGCGCCTCCCGCAGCAACCGCTCCGCAAACGCTCGGCCGTCGAGGCCCAGGCCGCTCACCGGCACCCACACGAAGTACCCGGCCGCCGGCCACTCCGGTTCGAGTCCCATGCCGCGTAGTCGGTCGATCACGTAGCGCCGCCGGTCGGCGTAGCGGGCGAGCGTCGGGGCGAAGCCGGCGTCGGAATCGGCGACGGCCCGCGCCGCGGCCTGCTGGCAGACGGTCGGCACGTAGGGGGCACTCAGACTCGCCGTCAGGGCGCACGCCCGCACCAGCGGCCGCGGTCCCGCCAGCCAGCCGACGCGCACGGAACCGAGCCCCCACCCCGGCGTCACCGAGCCGGCGGTGAGGACGCGCTTATCCGCGCCCGGCAGCGCCCCCAGCGACTTACCGCGGCCGTCGTAGCGGAAGCGGCCGAACGACTCGTCGGCGTACACCAGCACGTCCGAGCCCGCCGCGATCCACAGCAAGAATTCCAGGTCTTCCGGCGAGAAGCAGGCGCCGGTCGGGTTGGCGGGGTCGGCGAGGACGAGCAACTTCGCCCCGCGGACGGCGTGCTCGAAGTCGCGCTCGAGAAAACGGCAGCGGCCGTCGTCGTTCCACGTCGGCACGCGGCGGACGCGGGCGCGGCGCGACCTCGCCCCGAGGTCGAACAGCGGCGAGCACGGGTCGAACAGGACGACGCGGTCGCCGGGGTTGACGAAGGCGTCGAGCGCCGCGGCGTAGGCGGCGGTGGCGCCGTGGGTGACGAACAGTTCGTGCTCGGGGTCCACGTCGCGGCCGTCGCGGCGGACGTAGTGGTCGGCGAGGGCGTTCTTGAGGTCGGGGGTGCCCCACGGCGGCGGGGTGCCGCGGCGGTCGGGCGTGGGCCGGCCGGGGCCGACCGGCGAGTCGGTACGCGGGGCGGGCAAGTTCAGGTCGAGCACGTCCGCCGGGACCGGGCCGGGGAGGTAAGCGGGGTCGAGGAGTTCGTCCGCGGGTGCGGCGAGAACCTTGTCGGAGTAGTAGCGGACGGCGTGGGGGTGTCCGTCGGTGAGGCGGCGGGCGGACGGCAGGAAGCGGGCGACACCGCTGCGCACGAGCAACCGGGTGAGCCAGAACGGACGGGCCACGGGGTCGGCCTCCATGCCGGGGGGCGGGGGCGGCATTGTGCCGCGCCGGTGCGGGGGGCCGTCAAGGCGAACCGCTTGCCACACCCACCCGCCTCTCTAGACTGAACCCGCACACGCAGCCCGGCCCGCCACGCGGTCCGGGATGTTTTTTGGCCGGGCTTGTGAAGATTTTCACAAACCCCGCCGGGTTCCCAAGGAGGACGGCGCGTGGGGACGCCGGTGCCGGTGCCGACGGCGGCGGGGGTCGAGCCCGCGTTCGACCTGTCGGCCTACTACCCGATCCTCCTCTTCGCCGGCGCCGCCGCGGCGTTCGCCCTCGGGTCGCTCCTCGCCACGCACCTGTTCCCGTTCAAGCCCCGCAAGCCCACCCGCGTCAAGCAGATGCCCTACGAGTCCGGCATGGACCCGGTCGGCTCCGCCCGCATGCAATTCGACATCAAGTTCTACCTCATCGCCATCCTGTTCCTCGTCTTCGACGTGGAACTGCTGTTCCTGTACCCGTGGGCGGTGCTCGCCTATGGCGACGGCGGCAGCCCGGCGTGGCGTGAGGCATTCGGGCTGGTCGTGTTCGTGGAAATCCTCGTGTTTCTGGCGACGCTCGCCATCGCCTACGTGTACGCCTGGCGGAAGGGGGTCTTCCAGTGGCGCTGACCGGCTACCTGCCCGACTTCCTGGTCACGAAGCTCGACTACGTCGCCAGCATGGTGCGCAAGCACTCGCTGTGGCCGATGCCGTTCGCCACCGCCTGCTGCGGCATCGAGCTGATGGCGACGGCCAGCAGTCGGTACGACATCGCGCGGTTCGGCTCGGAGGCGATGCGGTTCAGCCCACGGCAGTGTGACCTGATGATCGTCGCCGGCCGCGTGGTGATGAAGATGGTGCCGGTGATGCAGCGCATCTGGCTGCAGATGCCGGAGCCGAAGTGGTGCATCAGCATGGGGGCGTGCGCCAGCAGCGGCGGCGTGTTCGACGCCTATGCCACGGTGCAGGGGATCGACCGCTTTCTGCCGGTGGACGTGTACGTGCCCGGCTGCCCGCCGCGGCCGGAGCAGCTGATCCGCGCGGTGATGGACATCCAGGAGAAGGTGCAGCGGACCGGCACGATCGACGCACGGGAGTTCGCCGCCCGCTCCGCGTACGAGGGGCCGACGGCGCTGGCCCGCGAGCTGGCGCCGGAGGAGGCCATCGTGGCCCCCGGCGACTACCGCACCGCGACGCGCCTCCGCACGCCGCTGAACTGAGGCGCACACCATGCCCGGCACCGTGGATACGCTGACGGCCAAGTTCCCCGGGGCGTTCACGATCTCGGCGTTCAAGGACAACGCCCGGGTCGAGATCGCCGCCGACAAGGCGCCCGCCGTGCTGTTCGACCTGTTGAAGTGCCTGAAGGACGAGTGCGGGTTCGACTTCCTCGCGGACGTGGCGGGGATCGACTACCTGAACTACCCCGGCGCCGCGGACCGCTACGGCGTGGTGTACGCACTGGCGAACACGGCGACGGCGCAACGGGTGTTCGTGAAGGCGTTCGCCAACGACCCCGACCCGGAGCTGCCGTCGGCGGTGCCGCTGTGGGCGGGCGCCGACTGGATGGAGCGGGAGGTGTACGACATGTTCGGCGTCGTCTTCCGCGGCCACCCGGACCTGCGCCGCATCCTGATGCCGAGCGAGTTCACGAGCCACCCGCTGCGGAAGGACTACCCGCTCCGCGGCCTCGGCGAGCGGCACAACTTCCCGACGATCACGCGGGCCGAGAGTTAGGCGAACGGCCGGCGTGAGCCGGCTGGTCGGGGTGGCAGGTAGCTGGGACAACGACCAGCCGGCTCACGCCGGCCGTTCGCCCGAAGGTGACGCAATGCCCGTGGACGTGCTGCCGATCGCCGACGAAGCGGGTGCGGACCAGGAGTTCCTGTACACGCTCAACTTCGGCCCGCAGCACCCGGCCACGCACACCACCCTGCGCCTCGTCCTCACCCTCGACGGCGAGACCATCGTCAAGGCCGTCCCCGACATCGGCTACCTCCACAGCGGGTTCGAGAAGCTCGGAGAAGACCTCGACTTCAACCAGTACGTGACGATCGTTGACCGGATGAATTACATCAGCCCGTTCGCCAACGAGGTGAGCTGGCACCACACCGTCGAGAAGTTGCTCGGCATTGAGGTCACGCCGCGCTGCAAGTACCTCCGCGTCATCCTCGCCGAACTGGCCCGTATCAACGACCACCTGTTGTGTGTGGGTGCGGCGGCGCTCGATTTGGGGGCGCTCACCGCGTTCCTGTACGCGTTCAACGAACGCGAGAAGATTTACAATATCTTCGAGGCCGCGTCGGGGCAGCGCTTCCACCCCGGGTTCAGCCGCGTCGGCGGGCTGATGAACGACATCACCGACGACGTGGCGAAGCTCATCCGCGACTTCCTCAAGACGTTCCCCAAGGCCCACGCCGACGTGGTGCGCCTCCTCAACCGCAACCGCATCTTCGTGGACCGCACGAAGGGAATCGGCGTGCTGTCGAAGGCGGACGCCATCAGCGGCAGCTGTTCGGGGCCGGTGGCGCGGGCGTCCGGCGTCGTGCGCGACCTGCGGAAGGACGAGCCGTACCTGGCGTACCCGGAACTGCAGAGCGCCTTCAAAGTGGTGTGCTCGACCGGCGGCGACTGTTATGCCCGCTACCATGTGCGGATGGAAGAAATCGTCGAGTCGGTGAACATCATCAAGGCGGCGGTGGAGAACATCCCGAGCGGGCCGGTGAACGTGGCGCTCAACGACAAGATGACGATCCCGGACAAGACGGCGACGTACCGCAGCATCGAGGGGCTGATCCAGCACTTCGAGCTGTTCATGTGGAACCGGCAGTGGACGCCGCCGGTGAACGAAGTGTACGGGGCGACGGAGACGGCCAACGGTGAGCTCGGCTTCTACCTGGTGTCGGACGGCGGCCCGCGGGCGTGGCGCGCCCGCACCCGGCCGCCGTCGTTCATCCACTTCGCCGTCTTCCCGCAGATGATGGAGGGGCACCAGATCTCGGACGTGCCGGCGGTGCTGGGGAGCCTGAACATCATCGCCGCGGAGCTGGACCGATGACGCACTCCACCCGCCTCCGCGTGTCGGCCGGCATCCTGATCGGACTGGCGACGGTCGGCGGCGCGGCCGCGCAGCCCGACGGCGTCAAGGACTTCGTCAAGGCGACCGGCGAGGGCTGGGGTTACCAGAACTACGGCGGGAACATCGAAGCGTTCCTCGGCCAGGGCACGACCGACGCACACCTGAAGGCGTTCGCCCGGCTTCCGGGGAAGGTCGTGAAGCTGAACCTCGCCACGACCGGCGAGAAGAGCAAGCTGACCCTCGCCGGGTACAAGGAGCTGGCCGGGCTCCCGGACCTGCGCTGGCTGCGTGTCCCGTACACGTTCACCGACGCCGACGCGCCGGCCCTCGCCGGGTGCAAGAACCTCGAAACACTGCTGCTGTTCTGGACCACGGTGACGGACGCCGCCCTGCAACCGCTCGCCGGCCTGCCCAGGCTGAAGGAATTCGACCTGAGCCGGGCGAAGGTCACCGACAACTGCTGGGTCCGACTCTCCGACTGCCGCGCGCTGGAGAAACTGGTCCTGGCCGAGACCAAGGTGACCCAGGTCGGAACGGTCGGGGGGGTGCCGCCGTCACAGTTGCTCGACCTCGAGCTCAACAGCACCACCGTCACGGACGGCGGGCTAGCCGGCCTCGACCGCCTCCTCAAGCTCCAGAAGCTCGACCTGACGTACACCGCGGTCGGCAACGACGGGATGCGCTGGCTGACTCCGCTGAAAGAGCTTCAGGAGTTGCGCCTGGGGAAGACCAAGGTCACCGACGCCGGCGTCCGCGTGCTGGGCGTGCTGACGAAGCTGCGGTACGTCGATCTGAGCAGCACCGCCGCCGGCGACGAGAGCGCGAAGGTGCTGGCGGGCCTGCCGGAGTTGCGCACGGTGTGGATGACCAGCACCCCGTTGACCGACGCGGGGCTGAAGGAACTGAGCGGGAACAAGGCGCTGCGCGAGCTGTCGATCGGGGGCACGAAGGTGACGCCGGCCGGGGTTGCCGCCGCGAAGGCCGCTATGCCGAACTGCCGGATCGACGCCCAATGACCCGGCGCGGCCGCGTGGCGCACGGCCGGTCGGTCCGGCGGCTGTGTGCCGCGATCGTCGCGTGCGGCGGGCTGGTGTGTCTCGCGGTGGCGTTCTGGCTGGTGGCCGCGGAGGAGGAGGTCGCCGGCTGGCCGACCGCTCCCGGCGTGGTGACGGCGCTGCAGACGGACCTGCTGGAGGCGCCCGGCCCGCAACGGCGGGGGCCGCGGTTCCGGGTCACGGTGCGGTACCGCTACGAGGTGGACGGGCGGGCCTACGAGTCCGACCAGTTCAACGCGGCGGGCGGCGAGGTGGACAAGGACACCGCGGAGGTTGTCCGCGACCGCTACCAGCCGGGCGCGGCGTGCGACGTCTCCTACGACCCCGCCGACCCGGGCCGGGCGTACCTGGTGGTCGGCACGGGGCCGGCCGGGTGGGTGGTGATCTGGTGCCTGACGGCCGTCGGGCTGTTGCAGTTGGGGCTGGCCGGGTGGGGCGTGTGGACGGGGCGTGCCGCGGAGGGGGCGGGCTGACATGGGCGTGCTGACCGAAGACCAGAAGAGCCGCATCCGGGCGTACCTCCCGAAGTACCCCCGCAAGCAGGCGGTCACGCTGCCGGCGCTGCACCTCGTCCACGACGAGAATCGCACCGTCTCGAACGAAGCGATCGTCGAGATCGCGGAAATCCTCGACCTGCACCCGAGCGAGGTGCAGGACACGATGACCTTCTACGCCTTCTTCAAGGGCGAGGGCCAGAAGAACGGCGCGACGCGGCTGTGGGTCTGCCGCGGGCTGGCGTGCATGCTCCGCGGCGCCTACGAGCTGATCGAACACTGCGAGCACAAGCTCGGCGTCCACTGCGGCGAGACCACGAACGACGGCCGCATCACGCTGGAGTTCGCCGAGTGCGTCGGCGCCTGCGACGGCGCCCCGGCGTGCCTGCGGGAGGACGTTCACGTCATGGACGTGACGCCGGAGAAGGCCGACGCGCTGATCGAGGAGTTGCGGAGGTGATGGATTTGAGCCCGGAGGGCGACGGCGTGTAGCCCCGGGTGGAACCCGGGGCGGCGTGGGCGGGGTCAGAAAGGGCCACGCCACACGATCCACGCCGACGCAC
>JBGAQM010000347.1:0-6564 GCA_044220735.1 Urbifossiella sp.
AGCGGTCGCGGCACCGCCCCGGCCCCGGGCTGTCCCGGGGCCTTCACCCCCGTAGGACGCACCACCCATGACCGCCCGCATCCGCCTGTTCGCGGCCGCCGTCACGCTGGCCATCGTACTCCCCAACGCCTGGGCCGCCGACGAGCCGCTGACGGTCGTCGTGATGGACCCGCTCGCGGCCCCGCTGTCGTGCCCGTGCGTGAAGGGGTACGCCCAGCGCGACTACGAGAAGCTCGGCCAGCACATCGCCGCGCGCGTCGGCCGGCCGGTGAAGGTCTACTTCGCCGAGACGCTCACCGCCGCCCTGGAGAAGAAGACCGGCGGCAAGGTCGATCTCGTCATCGGCAAGGACTCCGTCGTCCGCGCCGAGGCGGCGAAGAACAAGGTGCAGATCACCTGCGTCGCCGCCCTGACGGGCAAGGACGGGCTGACGACGCAGACCGGGCTCGTCGTGGTCGCCGGGGCCGACCCGGCCGCGACGGTCGAGTCGCTCAAGGGCTACCACGTCGTGTTCGGCCCGGCCGACGCTCAGGAGAAGCACGGCGCCGCGCTGGAACTCTTCCAGGACCTCGGCGTGCCGGTGCCGAAGAAGCTGGACACCTGCGTCTCCTGCACCGACGGGGCCACGCTGGTGATCGACCGGTTCAAGCGCGGGGAGAAGGTGGCGACGGTGATTTCGAGCTACGCCCAGCCGCTGCTGGAGGGGTGCGGGACGATCAAGAAGGGCGACCTGCGGGTGGTCGGCGAGACCGACCCGGTGCCGTTCATCACCGCCCACGTCAACAACCGGCTCCCCGCGGCCGAGCAGGCGGCCGTGACCGCGGCCCTCCTGGACGCGGGGAAGGACGCGGCCCTGCGGACGGCCCTGGAAACGAAGACGGGGTTCGTCCCCCCGCCGGCGGCAAAAAAAAACTAGGTGACGGCCCGGCGGCGACCCCCACCCCCGCCGACTGGCCCGACTGGCGCGGCACGGGCCGCGCCGGCCGGGTCGCGTTCTTGCCGGAGAAGCTGCCGCCGCGGCCCTCCGTCGTCTGGCGCACGGAGCTCGCGTCGAAGAGCCTCGGCGGGGTGGCGGCGACGGCGGAGTACGTGATCGTCTCGGACCGCGAGCTGAACGACACGGTGGACGTGTTCCGGTGCCTCCGGGCCGACACCGGCAAGGAGGCGTGGGCCGTCCGCTACCCGGCGGCCGGCGCCCTCGACTACGGCAACTCACCCCGGGCCACCCCGGTCATCCGGGACGGGCTCGTCTACCTGCACGGCGCCTTCGGGACCGTGACGTGCGCCGAGCTGGCGACCGGGAAGGTCGTGTGGGACATGAACACGCACGACGAGTTCGAGCCGGCCGAGCAGCCGAAGTGGGGCACGTGTTCGACGCCGCTGCTGGTCGGCGACCGGCTCATCCTGAACCCCGGCGCGAAGGACGCCTCGCTCGTCGCCGTCAACGCGAAGACCGGGAAGGTGCTGTGGAAGAGCCCGGGCCGCGCGGCCGGGTACGGGTCATTCATCCACGGCACGTTCGGCGGCGTCGAGCAGGTCGTGGGGCACGACGCCGACTCGCTCGGCGGCTGGGACCCGGCGACCGGGCTGCGGCTGTGGCGGCTGATCCCCGAGCGGCCCGGCGACTTCAACGTCCCGACGCCGATCGCCGTCGGCGGCCGCCTGTTCGTGACGACGGAGAACAACGGGTCGCGGCTGTACGAGTTCGGGGGGGACGGGAAGATCATGCCGCGGCCGGTCGCGGTGAACCGCACCCTCAACCCCGACACGCACACCCCGGTGGTGGCGGGGAACCGGGTGTTCGGGGTGTCGCGGCGGCTGTACTGCCTCGACCTGGCCGACGGCCTGAAAACGGTGTGGGATGCCGCCGACTCGGCGTTCGCCGTCTACGGGTCGGCCGTCACCGACGGCCGGCGCGTGCTCGTGCTGACGCTCCACGGCGAGCTGATCCTGTTCGACGCCGCGGCCGGCGAGTTCGACGCCGTGACCCGGATGAAGGTGTTCGAGGGGGACCGGGGCGTGTACGCCCACCCGGCGTTCGTCGGCCGTCGGGCCTACCTCCGCGGCAGCACGGCGGTCGTCTGTGTCGACTTCGGCAGGTAACCGTCGCGGTGGCCAACGTGACCTGGAACGGGACCGTCAGGCGAGTACGCCCGATGTGAGAGGGAGAGGTGTCGCCGACGCCTACCAACTCCGCAGGTAAGCGTCAGCCACACCCGGGTGGCTATCAACAAGAGGGACGCCCGCGCGATGGTTATCGGCAGCGGGTGGCGACTACCTCGGCCGGGCGGGAGCAACCCCGCCCGGCGGGCACCCGTCAGTTCGGCGGCGTCTTGGTAAACGTGCCACTCGGTCCCTCCAGCTTGGCCGGGTCTTGTCCGCCCGCCTCGACCGCCAGCCACAGCGCCTTCGGCGACAGCACCACCCGGTCCTTCGGCGTCACCCGGACCACGCGCTCCTTCACGTTCGCCTCCACCTTCGCCACGCCGGCCACGGCCGACACCTTCGTCGCCACGCCCTTCGCGCAGCTCGGGCAGTCCATGTCCGGCACCGAGATGGTGGTCACCGGGGACGGAGCGGGGGCCGGCTGGCCCTGCGCCGACAACACCAGCAGGGCCGACAGCACGGCCGCGGCCGCCGACCGGGTCAACAACATCCGCATCGCACACTCCTTGCCTGTGGTTGTGGGTCCGATCGCCTCGACGCGGGGCGACGCCTTACTTCTCGCCCTCGATCGGCGGCGGGTTCTTGCCGAACTTCGTCTTGTACTCCGCCGCGTACTTCTCCCGCAGCCCCGGGTTGCACTTGAAGCAGCTCGACTTCACCCGGTTGTGCTCGCACCAGTTTCCCTTCGCCTTCTCGGCGGTGCGGAACCGCTTGCTGCACAGGTCGCACACCTCCTCCGGCAGGCCGTGCTCGTTGCACCACCAGCCGCTGTGGTCACCCTCCGGCTCCTTGTCCGTGCCGTAGCCGTCGCCCTTCGCCACCGTCCGGTCCGGGCCGGTGGGTTCGGCCGGCTTACCACACCCGGCCACTACCAGCGCCACGCTGGCGAACAGGGCCAGCGCGCCGCCGGCCCGTCGGAACTGCGATACCATCACTCCTCCTTCACGTTCGATACCACCTCTGCGGGGGCGGACCCGTTCCGCGCCCCGGTCACGTCCGTCTCCACGTCCAGCCCGAGCAGGCCGCGCGCGGTCGCGTCGCCGACCCGCAACACCCGAACGAGCGCCCAGTGCGCCGCGTGCGCGGCGGCGTCGAACACCAGGTACAGCACCCGCAGCACCAGCAGCGACATGACCATCGCCCCGATCACCCCGCCGATGACGACGGTGGCGAGCGGCCGCTGCACCTCCGCCCCCTGCCCGGTCGAGAACGCCATCGGCAGGAACCCGAGGCTCGCCACCAGGGTCGTCATCAGCACCGGCCGGAGCCGCGTCAGCGACGCCTGCCGGATCGCCTCGCGTACCGGCACGCCCTGCTGCCGGAGCTGGCGGACGTAGCTCACCAGGATCATGTCGTCGAGCACCGCGACCCCAGAGAGGGCGATAAACCCGATGATGGCCGAGATCGACAGCGGCATGTCCCGCAGCCACAGCGCGACGATCCCGCCGACCCACCCGAACGGCACGCCGGTGAACACCCGCAGGGCGTCCACGAGGTTGTGGTAGGTGAAGTACAGCAGCACCAGCACGAGCGCGACCGCGACCGGGACGACGACCATCAGCCGGTCCCGCGCCCGCTCGTAGTGCTCGAACTGGCCGCTCCACTCGAACCGGTAGCGGCCCTTCGGCAGCGCCACCTTCTCGGCCACCCTCGCCTGCGCCTCGGCGACGAACGTGCCCATGTCGCGGCCGCGGACGTTCGCCGTCACCGTCACCCGCCGCTGCCCCCAGTCGCGGGTGATCGTCACCGGCCCTTCGACCAGGCGGATGTCGGCCAGACGGGCGAGCGGCACCCGTTCGCCGCCGGCGGCGGGGACGAGGATCGCGCCGATCGCCTCGGGCGAGGATCGCCACCGGTCCGGCAGCCGCACCGCGAGCGCGAACCGCAACTGCCCCTCGACCACCTCACCGACCGGCAGCGTGCCGACCACCCGCACCACGTCGGCCACCGACTTCGCGGTCACCCCGTAGCGGGCGACCTCCTCCTGCCGCACCTTGATCTGCAACACCGGCTGGCCGGTCAGTTGCTCGACTCGTACGTCCGCCGCCCCGGGGATGAGTCTCAGCACCCGCTCGACCTCCGCTGCCTTCGCGGCCAGTACGTCGAAGTCGTCGCCGTACACCTTCACGCCGAGGTCGGAGCGCACGCCCGAGGTCATCTCGTTCATCCGCATCTCGATCGGCTGCGAGAACTCGCCCTTCTGCCCCGGGACGGCGCGGAACTCTTTTTCCAGCAGCTCCACCAACTCGGCCTGCGTGCGGGCGCGGGTCCACTTCGCGTGCGGGTGGAGGGTGATGAACAGGTCGGAGATTTCCGTCCCCATCGGGTCGGTCGCCACCTCGGCGGTGCCGACCCGGCTCCAGGCGTGCTTCACCTCGTCGGGGAACTTCTCCCGGGCGAGCCGCTCCATCGTCGTGTTCAGCCGGTTCGACTCGGCCAGGTCGGTGCCGGCGAGGCGGACCACGTTCATGGTGATCGAGCCCTCGGACAGCCGGGGCACGAACTCGGACCCGAGGTACGGGGCGATCATCCCGAACGCCACCGCCAGGAGGCACGCGGCGAGCGCGAACACCGGCACCGGGTGGGCCATGCTCAGCCGCAGCACCGGCCGGTACGCGGCGAGCGCGAGGCGCATCAGCAGCGGCTCGCGGTCCTCGATCCGCCGCGGCAGGACGTAGCTGGCGAGGACCGGCATCAGCGTCATCGACAGAACCATCGACCCGAGCAGGGCGAAGATCACCGTCAGCGCCATCGGCCGGAACAGCTTCCCCTCGATCCCTTCGAGCGTGAGGATCGGGAGGTACACGATCATGATGATGAGTTCGCCGAACAGCGTCGGCTTCCGCACCTCGACGGCCGCGGCGCGGACCACCTCGCGCTTCGTCCGCGTGCCGAGGTCGCCGTGGGCGATGTGGCGGACGCAGTTCTCGACCATCACGACCGAGCTGTCCACCACCATGCCGAAGTCGATCGCCCCGAGCGACAGCAGGCTGGCGGCGATGCCGAACCGCCACATCCCGGTGAACGCGAAGAGGAGCGACAGCGGGATGGCGAGCGCGACGATGGCCGCGGCCCGCAGGTTGCCGAGGAACAGGAACAGCACCGCGACCACCAGCAGCCCGGCCTCGAACAGGTTGCCGCGGACCGTCTCGATGACCACCGTCACCAGCTCGGTGCGGTCGTAGACGACGGTCACCTCCACGTCCGACGGCAGCGACGGGCGGAGGGCGTCGAGCTTGCGACGGAGGGCGGTGGCGACCGTCTTGCTGTTCTCGCCCATCGTCAGGAACGCCAGCCCGAGCACCGCCTCGCCGTTCCCGTCGGCGGTGACCGACCCGCGGCGGATCTCGGCCCCCACCTCCACGTCGGCGACCTGCCCGACCGTGACGGGGACGTTCTTGTGTGTCGCCACCACCACCTGCCGGATCTGCGACAGGTCCGTGGTGCGGGCGAGCGCCTGCACGAGCACGAACTGGTTGCCGCGGGTCACCCCGCCGCCGCCGGCGTTCTCGTTATTCTGCTCCAGGGCGGCGACGACCGCGTCGAACGTGAGGCCGTACTTGAACAGCCGGTCCGGGTCGGGGCGGACGTGGTACTGCTTCTCGTACCCGCCCCAGGCGTTGACCTCGGCCACGCCCGGGACGGAGCGCATGGTCGGGCGGACCGACCAGTCGTGCACGGTCCGCAGGTAGGTCAGCTTCTCGACCCGCTCGGCCTCGGACGCGGTCGCGTAGTCCCAGTCCTTGAGGGTGAGCGTGTAGTGGAACACCTCGCCGAGCCCGGTCGAGACTGGGCCGAGCCGCGGGCGCGGGACGGCGGCCGGCAGCTCGACCGCGGTCAGCCGCTCGGCGACGAGCTGGCGGGCGAGGTAGATGTCGGTGTCGTCGTCGAACGTGACCACGACCTGCGACAGCCCGAACTTGGACACCGACCGCAGCCCCCGCACCCGCGGCAGCCCGCCGAGGGTCTGCTCGACCGGGAAGGTGATCTGCGTCTCGACCTCCTCGGGGCCGAGCGCGGGGGCGGTGGTGTTGATCTGCACCTGGACCGGCGTGGTGTCGGGGAAGGCGTCCACGTCGAGCCGGGTGAGCGCGATCCCCCCCGCGGCCGCGAACGCGACCGCCGCGAGGAGGACGACGAACCGTCCCTTCAGCGCCGTGTCGATGACCCAGTTCAGCACCCGGCTCTTCCTCCCACTGAAGCGACGCAACTCGACCGACTCTCGGACTGGCGGAACGGCCCGACCGGGCCGTTAGTTCTTGCAGTCCGTTCACCCCTCGCCGAGGTCGTTCTTCAGTAACTCCGCGCGGTAGATGCCGCTGTTCGTGGTCGCCACCCACTCGCCCGGCAGTACGCCGGCGGCCAGCTCGGTGACCGGCCCGAGCGCCGCCGGCACGT
>JBGAQM010000348.1:0-6957 GCA_044220735.1 Urbifossiella sp.
CCACGACCCGTCGCCGAGGTACAGCACGCCGTTCTTGTCGGGCCGGCCGTCCGTCAGCGGGTGGGTCCGCTTGAAGGTGTGGTCGTGGTGCTCCAGCACCACGTCCACGTTGCACCGCTCGAACAGGGGGCACCAGTGGCGGCGGTTCCCCTCCCCGGTGCCGAACAGGTTCATCACCCCGGTCGGCGCCCGGTACGACGGGTACGCCGGGACGTGGTTCGCCACGACCAGGTGCGGCCGGTCCTGCCGCTCGGCCAGCGCCCCGCCGAGCCAGTCCGTCTGCGCCCCGCCGATCGGCGAGATGTGTCCCGTGTCCAGCAGCACCAGGCTGAGGTAGTCGCCGAAGTCGAGCGCGGCGTAGCTCGTCTCGGGGTACAGGGTGTCGAACAGCGGGAAGAAGTACGTCGCGGCGGCACGGCTCTTGGCGGCGAACCCGCCCTTCACCTCGTGGTTGCCGAGGCACGTCACCAGCGGGATGAGCCGGCCCTGCGGGTCCACCATGTGCTGGCTGTAGTTCCGTAGGAACCCCAGCGCGGTGCGGGCCGAGGTGCCGTTGTCGTACCCGAGGTCGCCGGCGATCAGCGCGAAGTGCGGCTCCTGCTTCGCGGCGAGGATGTTGTTGGCGACCGCGTGGGCGTTCACCCCGCAGTCGCCGCCGGACACGAACGTGAACGTGTCGGTGGCCTTCGCCGGCATGGTGCGGAACCGGTAGACGCGGCGGTGGCCGTCCACCTGGAAGGCGTACTCGGTGCCGGGCGTCAGGTTCGTCAGCTCGGCGCGGTAGACGAGCCACGGGCTGTCGCCGAACGGCCGCGTGGCCGTGGGCACGACGCCGTCCCACGAGAACGCCGCGAGCCGGCCGTGGCGGATGCCCGGCGCCGGGCCGCTGTAGCCGACCCACTGGATGACGACGGACGTGGTCGGGTCCTGGCGGTAGGTGAGGAACAGGCTGTCGATCCCCGGCATGGGGACGGCGCGCGGCGGCGGGGCGACGGGGAGGCCGGTGGGTTCGGCGGCGGTTGCGGCGGGGGCGGCGAGGGCCGCGAGGGAGGCGCCGAGGAAGCCCCGGCGGTCGAGCGGGTGCATGAGGGGGTCCGGGGGCGGGAGGAGAGCGAGTACGACTACTATTCAACCCCGCCGCGGGGCGGCTGTCACGCGGCGGGGCGGGTTTTCACCGAGTTTTCTCGGCGCCTGCATCCGTCGTGGGGCCGGTGTCCAACCGGCCTTCCCGACCCGGCCGGTTGGAAACCGGCCCCACGAAATCACGCCCCCGTCACTTCCCGCAGCGCCTCGATCAGCCGGTCGATCTCGGCTTCGGTCGTGAACGGCCCGGGGCTGACGCGGACCGTGCCGTCCGGGGCGGTGCCCAGTGCTTTGTGGACGTACGGCGAGCAGTGGAGCCCCGCCCGCACCGCGATTTCGAACGAGGCGTCGAGGATGCCGCCGAGGTCCGGGGCGGGGAGGTCGGCGTGGCGGAAGCTGATCGTCCCCACGCGCCGGGCCGGGTCGGCGTGGCCGAACACCTCGAAACCGGGCATTTCCAGCAGCGCCGCCCGCAGCCGGTCGCACAGTTCCACCTCGTGCCGGTGGATCGCCGCCACGCCGCGCTCCTCCACGAAGTCGAGCCCGGCGACGAGCCCGGCGATGCCGAGGACGTTCGGCGTGCCGCCTTCGAGCAGGTGCGGGAACTCGGCGGGTTGCGTGGGCGTGAGCGAGTCGCCGCCGGTGCCGCCCTCGCGCCACGGCTTCACCTCGGAGCGCGGCCCGGCGTACAAGGCGCCGGTGCCGGTCGGCCCGAGTAGCGACTTGTGCCCCGGGAACGCCAGCAGGTCGATGCACATCGCCTGCACGTCCACGGGGATCACGCCGGCGGTCTGCGCCGCGTCCACGAGGAACAACGCGTCGCGCTCGCGGACGAGCCGGCCGATCTCGGTGATCGGCTGCACGGTGCCCAGCACGTTGCTGGCGTGGGTGAGCGCGACGAGCCGCGTGGCAGGTGTGAACGCGGCCTTCACGGCGTCGGGGTCGAGGGTGCCGCCGCCGTCGGCCGCGACGCGGGTGAGGGTGATGACGCCGGCTTCCGCCAGCGCCACGAGCGGCCGCGACACGCTGTTGTGTTCGAGGTCCGACGTGACGACGTGGTCGCCAGGCTTGAGCACGCCCTTGACGGCCATGTTGAGGGCGTCGGTGGCGTTGAGGGTGAAGACGAACCGCTCGGGGGAGCGGCCGTTGAAGAAGCGGTTGAGGCGGTGTCGGGCGTCGGCGAGGGTGTGCTCGGCGGCCTGGGCCATGCGGTGGCCGGACCGCCCGGGGTTGGCGAGGGTGGTGCGGGCGAACCGGTCGAGGGCGGCGTACACCCCCTCGGGCTTGGGGAAGCTGGTGGCCGCGTTGTCGAGGTAGGTCATGCGGGTAGGGTGGGGGTCTGGCGACGGGCGCGCTGGTGGTATCGTAACTCACGGGCCGTGGCCGCGTCACGGCAACAGGTCCGCCGCCGCGACCGTGCCCAGTTTCTTCCCGCCGACCACGACCGGCACGTCGTCGTCCGGGCCGTACTCGGCGCGGGTGCGGTAGCCGGGCGACTTGCCGCCGCGCGGGTCGGTGTACACCTCCACCCGGCGTCCGTTCACGTCGATGATCCAGTACTGGGCGATCTTGTTCTCGGCGTAGAGGACGAGCTTCGCCCCGCGGTCGAACCCGACCGACGTGTCCGACACCTCGACCACGAGCACCACCTCCTTCGGCCGCGGGTGGCGGGCGTCGTACTTCGACTCCGGGCCGGTCGCGGCGGAGAAGTCCGGCTCCGGCTCACTGTCTGCCAGGGTGATCGGCTGCTGGAGGCCGACCACCCATTCCGGCCCGGCGAAGAGGGGGACGAGCCACGTCACCAGCCGCCGGGAGGCCTTCGTGTGCGGCGGGTTAATCACGGGCTTCTCCAGGATGTACCCGCGGATCAGCTCGCAGCGGGCCTCCGGCCCGAGAACCCCGGCCGTGCCGAGGCGGTGGTACTCCTCCACAGTGAACCGGTGCGCGCGGTCGGCCAGTCCGGCCGGGCTGGACGGGGCAGCCGGCTTCGGCGGCCGGGTGACGCGGGCGGCGGAACTCATTCGGCACCTCCGTTCGGCGGGCGGCCGTGCCCGGTCAGAACCACTGCTTCTCGCCGACCTGGTACGTCTGGTAGAAGTCCTTGTCGCTCTTGGTCAGGTAGATGATCCCCTCGACCAGCCCGATGAAGCTCCCGAACCCGCAGGTCACGAACGTCACGATCAGCTGGATGATGCCGGTCGAGGTGTACCCGAGGTAGAACTTGTGGGCGCCGAACCCGCCGAGCAGGATGCCGAGGATGCCGGCCACCACCTTCTTGTTGTCCTGCGTGCGGGCCGGGGCGTCGTCGTAGTCGTCGTCGTCGCGGGGCATGAGCGATCCTCCGAATTCCGTGAGTGTGGGAGAGGTTGCCAGAACCAACGCGAGACTATCTTCCCGGCCGGGAGCCGGCCGGCAAGCGGAAAAGGGCGAATGCCCCCGTGGGGCCGGCTTCCAGCCGGCCGGCGGACCAAGGCCGGCTGGAAGCCGGCCCCACGACGTCAGTGACCGACGTACTTCGCGTACAGCGTGCGGGCGCGGTCCGTCTCGCTGGTCCCCTTGATGATCGCCCGGCCGTCGGGGAACACTGTGAACTCGAACGGGTCACCCTTCTCTTCCACCTGAAACTTCAGCAGGAACTTGTTGAACGTCACCGCCCCGCTCGCCCGCAGCGTCGCGGCCAGCTGGTCGAAGTCGAGCTTGTTCGCGGCGCGGTGGCTCACCTGCACCGCGTTGCGGCCGCACAGCGTCGTCGTCTGCGTGCCGTGGGCGCCGTCCAGCCACTCGAACTGCCGCTTCGCGCAGCACGGGCACTCGCCCTTGCGGCCCTTCAAGGGCGCGATCTTGCGGCGGCGGTTCACGTTCTCCCACACGTCGATTTCCAGAAGCTCGCGGTTGATCGCCGCGGCGTTGCCGCTGAGTAGCTTCAGCGCCTCCGTCGCCTGGTAACTGGCGACGATGTTCACCGTCGGGGCCAGCACGCCGGCCGTCTCGCAGGTGCCCACGTCGCCGGGGTTCGGGGCGGCCTCGAACACGCAGCGGAGGCACGGCGTCTCGCCGGGGATGATGGTCATGCTCATCCCCTGGCTGCCGACGGCGCCGCCGTACACCCACGGCTTGCCGAGCTTCACCGCCACGTCGTTGATGAGGTAGCGCACCTCAAAGTTGTCGGAGCCGTCGAGGATCAGGTCGGCGTCGCGGGTGAGGTCCTCGATGTTGGTGCGGTCGATGTCCGCGACCACCGGCTCCACCGTGACGGTGCTGTTGATCTGCCGCATCTTCGTGGCGGCGGCCTCGGCCTTCGGCAGGTTGTTCGCCACGTCCGACTCGTCGAACAGCACCTGCCGCTGGAGGTTGGACGGCTCGACGAAGTCGCGGTCCACGACGCGGATGAAGCCGACGCCGGCGCGGACCAGCACGTTGGCCAGCACGGTGCCGAGCGCCCCGCACCCGCAGAGCGTGACCCGCGACGCGAGGAGCTTTTGCTGGCCGGCCTTGCCCATCCCCGGGAAGCGCATCTGGCGGGAGTAGCGGTCGAGCGGAGAGGTGTCGGGAGGGGTATCGCTCATGGCGCGCGGCCGATCTCGTTGGCGTTCAGGAAGTCTTGCAGGAAGCGGACGGCGTGCTTCGGCCAGCCCTCGTCCTTGCCGAACGCGGCGAGGCTGGCGAGGTCTTCCTTCACGCGCCGCAGTTCCGCCCCGCCGAGCCGCTGGAGGTACGTGATGAGGTACTCCATCACCTCGTCGGCCGCGGCCGGGTGGACGATGTTCGGCTCCGACCCGTCGAGGAAGACGTAGGCGTGGAGCACCGCCAGCAGCAGCGGGTGGACGCCGAGCTCGGGCGGGATGAGCGGGAAGCCGGCGGCGCCGTCGGGGACTTCGGCGGGGGCGGGGTCGTCGGCGGGCATGGATTTCTCGTGTACGGCGAGCCGACCGCCACCGCCGGGATCAGCGCCACGATCACGCCGTCGGTCACCTTCGTATCGAGGTCGTCGAGGTAGCGCACGTCCTCGTCGTTGACGAAGATGTTCACGTACGGCCGCACCTTGCCGCCGTCGAACAGCTTCGACCCGAGCGCCGGGTACTGCCGGACGAGGTCGGCGAGCGCGTCCTTCACGGTCGTCCCGGTCACCGCCACCTCGGCGTTGCCGCCGGCCGCCTCACGCATCGGGGTCGGCACCTGCACCTTGATCGCCATGTCTGCTCCTGATGACGGCCCCGCGGCCGGACTACGCCAGCACCGGCTCGGCAACCAGGGCGCCCGACAGCGCCTCGAACTCGGCCAGCGTCGGCTTGATGACGGCCGGCGGCTCGATCGCCTCGAACACCGCGTCCTGCGTCTTCAGGCCGTTGCCCGTCACGCAGATCACGATCTCCTCGTCGCGCGGGATGCGACCCTGCTCCAACAGCTTCCGCAGCACCGACACCGTCGTGCCGCCGGCCGTCTCGGCGAACACGCCCTCGGTCCGCGCCAGCAGCAGCATCCCGTCCACGATCTCCTCGTCGGTCACGTCCTCGGCCCAGCCGCCGGTGTCGCGCATCAGCTTCGCCGCGAAGTACCCGTCGGCCGGGTCGCCGATCGCCAAACTCTTGCAGATCGTGTTCGGCTTCCGCACCGGCTTGTGCCGCTCGCGGCCGCTCTTCACGCAGTCCGAAATCGGGTTGCACCCGGCGGCCTGGGCGCCCCACATCTTCGTCGTCACCGGCTGATCGACGAGCCCGATGCGGTTCAGCTCGGTGAACGACTTGTGAATCTTGCCGATGAGCGCCCCGCCGGCCATCGGGCAGACGACGTGCTGCGGGAACCGCCACCCCAGGTCTTCGGCGATTTCGTACCCCATCGTCTTCGACCCCTCGGCGTAGAACGGCCGGAGGTTCACGTTCACGAAGCCCCAGCCGTACTTCAACGCGATCTGCGTGCAGAGGCGGTTCACCTCGTCGTAGGTGCCGGTGCAACCGATCACCTTCGCGCCGTACAGCGCCGTGCCGAGGATCTTCGCCCGCTCCAGGTCGGCGGGGACGAGGATGAAGGTTTCGAGCCCGGCCTGCGCCGCCTGCGCCGCGACGCTGTTGGCGAGGTTGCCGGTGCTGGCACAGCCCACCGTGCGCATGCCGAACTCACGCGCCTTCGACAAGGCCACCGACACGACGCGGTCCTTGAACGACAGCGTCGGGAAGTTGACGGCGTCGTTCTTGATCCACAGCCGCTCGACGCCCAGCGCGTCGGCGAGGCGGTCGGCGCGGATCAGCGGCGTGCCGCCGACCTGCGGGCCGACGCTCGGCTCGCCGTCCACCGGGAGCAGCTCGCGGTACCGCCACATGCTCTTGGGCCGCTTGGCGATCTTGTCGCGGGTGAGGGTGCCGCGGATGGCGTCGTAGTCGTAATCGACTTCGAGGGGGCCGAAGTCGTCGGTGCAGAAGTTGGTGGGGCCTTTGGGGTAGAGCTTCCCGCAGACCCGGCAGCGGAGGCCGGTGGCGAAGTCGGTCGGCACGAACAGCACCCCTTGTTGGGCGCGCACTCGTGGAGAGGGCGCACGGGCCGGGGCGAGGTCTTGTCCAGGAGTGCGCCCGCGGTCGGCGGGTGCGTGAGATAAGAGGTCGGGGCCGCAGCCCCGTATGATCTTATCTTCCCCAATCAACCCCGGGTGAGGGGGCTATCGGGCAGGAGGTAGCACCTGCACCTGGGGGGAGCTGGGCTCCCGGCCGGGCCGGTTGCTGTGGCGTCGTCGGGCCTGAACCCTCAGCCACTCTGGATAAGATAATCGCCAGATTGTCGGCCCACCCGGTTTGGGGCCGGGTGGGTTGAAGGAACGATACGGCGGCTTTCCGCCGGGGGCAAGGGCGCGGGGGAAAATGATGGGGCTCGGTTCCGTTGCCG
>JBGAQM010000349.1:0-6551 GCA_044220735.1 Urbifossiella sp.
CGGCGGTCGGCTCGCCGGGCATTTCTACTTCACGTCCACGACGAGCGTCGCGTAGTGCCGCGTCTCGGTGTACGCCTTACCGGCGTACTCCCCGGCGGCGGCGTCGGTCACCCGGGTGAACACGCCGTACCGGCCGGTCGCGGCGAACTCCGGCGTGAACCCGTCCTTGTCGGTCTTCAGCAGCTTCTTCTCACTCCCCGGCACCAGCACCGTCGTCTCGGCGTCGGCCGCGGCCTTCCCCTTGTACAGCACCTGGAACCGCGTCTTCCCCGCCGCCCCGTGCGGCACCACCTCCGCCACCAGCGGCCCGCCCACCGGCGTCGGGGCGGCGCCCCGCACCAGCGCCTTCGGGTAGTAGCACAGGCGGAACGGCTGGGCGTCGCCCTTCTGCAGCACGCCGTACTCGGTGACGCCGTACACGACGAACGGCCCCCGGCCGGGGAGGTTCGCCTGGAGGAAGCCGTCGGCCTTCTTCCACTCCAGCGGCGCGTCCTTGCCGTCGGGGCCGCGGGCGGTGAGCTTGGTGCCGGCGAGTTTGTCGATGTTGACCTTCGTGTCCGGCTCCAGGGTGTCGCTGAAGACGACCTTGGCGCCGGTGCCGTCGGCGTCCGGGAGGATGAACGCGAAGTGCGCCCGCGCCGCCGTGGCGGCGAGGACGGCGACGAGACCGGCGACGAGCATCCGTGTCATGGGGAGCCTCCGGGCGACGGGTGGACCGTGGGGAGTTTAGGCCGCGGGGCGAAGGCCGCCCAGGCGACCAGCCACCACGCCGGGAGGACGACGCGGAGCAGGTCGGCGGGGTTGCCCCACACCGGCCACGCCGCGCACAGCCCGAGCAGCCCCCACGCGGCGCACGCCAGCCGCAGCCCCGCCGGGTGTCGGCGCGACACCGCGACCCCCAGCGCCGCGGCGATCAGCGCCAGACCCACCGCCCCGGCGGCCGCGAGTTCAAGGTTCCAGCCCGCCGCGGCTTCGAGAAACCCGCCGCCCGGCCAGGTGAAGTTCGACCCGCCGCCGCCGAACCCGAGCCCGGCGAACACCGCCGCCTTCCACGCCAGCACCGGCCCGAGCGCCGCGACCAGCCACGCCGCGTCGCGCCACCGCCCGGCCCCCAGCGCCGCGGCCGCCAGCGCGAGCGGCATCAGGGCGTAGTACTCCTTCGCCAGGAGCGCCAGCGCGAACAGCGCCGCCGCGGCACGCACCCGCCGCGCCTCGACCGCCACCCACCCGCCGACGGCCAGGGCGAGCGCCGTCAGGTCGCACGTCAGGAGGCAGGCGGAACTGTACACGCCGGGGTTGCCCAGCGCCGCCGCCACGAACCACCCCGACGCGCCCTGCCGGCGGGCCAGCGCCGCCGACGCCGCCGCGACCGCGCCGCCGGCGAGCACCTGCACCAGTGCCAGCCCCGCGAGCGTCGCCGCCGGCGGCAGGGCGCCGCCGACGCCGGCCAACAGCGGGTAGAGGATGCGGGTGTAGCGGTAGCCGGGGCCGTCGATGCCGCGGAGGGTGTCCGCGTCGGCGCGCCAGAACGCCGGTTGGCGGGCGATGAGGTAGTTGAACCGGCCGTCGTGCCCGGCGGTCGGTTCGACCCACAGGTCCGGGAAGTCGCGGGCGATGACGAGGCGGGCCGGGCTCTCGGCGCCGGCCTGAAGCAGCGCGGTGGGGTTGCGGTCGTGGTCGAGGACGAACCCGAGTTGCGCGACGGCGACCGCGGCGGCGCCGGCCACGAACCAGCACCACGGCGGCACGGGCGGAACCTCGCGGGGTGAGGAAACCCCGTCATGATACTCGCGCGTCGCAACGCGAAGCCGCAAGCGGCAACCGAACCACCCGCGCGAACGCCTGCGGCTTCGCGCGTCGCAACGCGAAGCCGCAAGCGGCAACGGAACCACCCGCGCGAACGCTTGCGGCTTCGCGCTTCGCAACGCGAAGCCGCAAGCGGCAACGTGACCACCTGAGTTGCCGCCTGCGGCTTCGCGCTTCCCGACGCGCTCACGCCGCCCGCCGCGGCAGCACCCCGTCCGTGATCGTGTCCAGGTAGCCGAACAGTTCCGCCTCGAACCGGTCCTTGCGGAACTGCACGGCGTTGCGCCGCGCCGCCTTCGGGTCGAACCGGTCCGCGTCACGCTCGAACCGCTCCACCGCGTCCGCCAGCGCGTCGGCCGTCTGCTCAGCGAAGAACACGCCCGTCGGGTTCGACCCGTCGCCCAGGCCGCGCACCGTTTCCGTCGCGCCGCCGCGGCCGAAGGCGATCACGGGGCACCCGCACGCCTGCGCTTCCAGCGGCACGATGCCGAAGTCTTCTTCCCCCGGGAACAGCAGCGCCTTCGCCCGCCGCAGGTGGTCGCGGATCACCTCGTCCGGCTGCCACCCGAGGAAGGTGATGCCCGGCGCCGCCTTCGCCTGCAACTTCTTCGCGTCCTGCCCCGAGCCGATCACCACCAGCTTCTTGCCGAGCTTCGCGCAGGCGTCGATCGCCAGGTCGAAGCGCTTGTACGGGGCGAGCGCCGACACCACGAGGTAGAAGTCCTCGCGCGGCGCGGAAACCGGCGCCGGCGTGTAGTAGTCGGTGTCCACGGGCGGGTAAATGACGACGCTGTCGCGGCCGTAGCACTCGCGGATGCGGTCGCGGACCGTGTTGCTGATGGCGACGAAGTGCGTCACGCGGTCGGCGGTGCGGCGGTCCCAGGCGCGGATGCGGCTCATCAGCGCGTCCACGGCGGCGGCCTTCAGCTTGCCGCCGAGGCCGGCGGCGCGGAAGTACGAGCCCTGCATGTGCCAGGCGTAGCGCATCGGGGTGAAGCAGTAGCAGACGTGCGGCACCCCCGCCGGCGGCCGGGCGCTCTTGGCGACGCAGTGACTCAGGCTCACCACCAGGTCGGCATCGGTCACTTTCCAGCCGGCGGCGAACGGCATCAGCGGCAGGAGGTAGCGGTAGTAGCGATCGACGCGAGGAAGCCGGTTGAGCCGGCTGGGGGAGATGCGCAGCCGTTCGATCTCGGGCGGCACGCTCCCACGTTTATGGAGGAGGGTGAGCAGCCGCGCGTCGGGCCAGCGGCGGGCGAGCGGTTCGAGGCACTTCTCGCCGCCGCGCAGCCCGGTCAGCCAGTCGTGGACGAGAACGACACGCTCGGCCGGCATTGTGCAACCCTCACGCCGTAAGGACGGCAACTGTACCCGGTACAACGCTACCGGGGAAGCCGACCTAACCGGCGGCCGCCCTTCGGGATTCGCCGCCGGCGCGTTGCACCCCGCCGGCGCGCGATGTAAGTTGACGTTAACACCCGCGGAGGCGTGGCCGCGCGCCGCCTCCCGGACCCGGGGACCGGTCTCATGGCGTTCACCCTGAACATCGGCAAGTGCAGCCTCCTCGGGAACTACCGGGAGAACAACGAGGACTCGGTGGACGTGAAGCAGTTCCCCGACCTGTCGGTGTGCATCGTCGCCGACGGGATGGGCGGACAGGCGGCCGGCGAGGTCGCCAGCAAGCGGGCCGTGGACATCGTGCCCCGCGAGGTCCGCAAGAACATGACCCCCGCCCAGAACCACGAGGTGGTGAAGGCCGTCACCCGCCGGGCCATCGTGCAGGCGAACGAAGAAATCATGGCCATGGGCGCCCTCGACAAGGACATGAAGAACATGGGCACCACCGTCGTCATGGCGGTGTGGCGGAAGGGCTCCGAGCTGTTCGTCGCCGGCGTCGGCGACAGCCGGGCGTACCTCGTCCGCAAGGGGAAGATTCAGCAGCTGACGGTGGACCACTCGCTGGCGCAGGCGCTGGTGGAGGCGAAGACCATCTCGCCGGCGGAGGCGAAGGACCACCGGTTCAAGAACGTGCTGTGGAAGTACCTCGGCAGCAAGGAAGTGGGCGAGGGGCCGGAGGTGACCGTGGTGCCGGTGCAGGACGGCGACCGGTTCGTGCTCTGCACCGACGGCCTGACCGGCGTGGTGCCCGACGACCAGCTCGCGGCGGTGGTGACCGAGGCGACCGACATGCAGCAACTCGCCGACGGCCTCGGCCAGCTGGCGCTCGACCAGAACTCGCGCGACAACGTGTCGTGCGTCACCATCGAGGTGGTGGAGGCGTAGTGTTCAGTGTTCAGTGTTCAGTGTTCAGTGATGAGTTGAACCGCCGAGGTGTCGCAGCGTGGCAGCGCCGACCGAGCGGAGTAGCCTGACCGACTGAACACTGAACACTGAACACTCCCGTCACCAATACATCTGCGCCGTCGGCTTGATGACCAGCTCCGGCACCGACACCCGCGGCGGCAGCGTCGCCACGAACAGGATGGCGTCGGCCACGTCCTCGGGCTTGAGGATCAGCGCCCGCTGCGCCTCCGACACCGGCGTCGGCCGCGCCGACAAGATCGGCGTGTCGATCTCGCCCGGGTACACGTTGCTGACGCGGACGCCGCTGTCCTTCTCCTCGTTGCTCAGCACCATGCCGAGCCCGCCCATGCCAAACTTCCCCGCCACGTAGGCCGCGCCGCCGAGCGGGTTGGCGCGCTTCCCGGCCACCGACACCACGTTCACGATCACGCCGTCCTTGCGGGCGAACATCTGGTCGAGCACCGCCTTCGTGCAGTAGAAGGCGCCGTGCAGGTTCGCCCCGATCATCATGTCCCAGCTCTCCGGCGTCAGCTCGCGGATGGTGCGGTCCTTGATGTTCGTGCCGGCGTTGTTCACCAGGATGTCCACGCGCCCGAACGCCTCCGTCGCGGCGCGGATGAGGTTCGAGCAGTCGGCGGGCTTGCTCACGTCTGCGGGGACGGTGCGGAGGGCGTCGCCGGCGTTCGCCTCGGACGCGACGGCCGCGAGCTTGGCCGCGTCGCGGCCGGCGATGACGACCTTCGCGCCTTCCTTCAGGAACAGCAGCGCCGTCGCCTTGCCGACGCCCGACCCCCCGCCGGTCACCACCGCCACCTTGCCCGCCAGCCGGCCCATGATCGCTCCTCGTGTCGTCCTGGTATTGAGCCCCGGAGGGGCGACGGCGTGTAGCCCCGGGTGGAACCCGGGGCGGGCGTCGGCGTGGAATCGAGGGGGCGACCCCACGAACTCCGCCGCAGGCCGCCTCGGGTTACACCCGGGCGGGCGTCGGCGTGGAATCGAGGGGGCGACCCCACGAACTCCGCCGCAGGCCGCCTCGGGTTACACCCGGGCGGGCGTCGGCGTGGAATCGAGGGGCGACCCCACGAACTCCGCCGCAGGCCGCCCCGGGTTCCACCCGGGGCTACACGCCGTCGCCCTCCGGGCTCAAAACCCGGTCCCCCGAACCCGTGCCCCCTATGCTACTCTCCAACCCGTACCCCGACCGCCGGAAAGGACACTCCCATGAACCCCGACCTCCGCCGCCGCACCGACGAGCTCTGCGCCCGCCTCACCCAGCTCCGAGACTCTCTTTGACATCGCCGGAAAAACGAAAGTCCGCGACGACCTCGAAGCGAAGCAGGGCGAGCCCGGGTTCTGGGACAACCAGGAGAAGGCCAAGAGCACGATCCAGCAGCTGAAGGTGGCGAACAGCCTGCTGAAGCCCTACGAGGCGCTCACCGCCGCCGCCGGCGACCTGACGGCCATGGCCGAGCTCGCCGAGGAGGACGCCTCGTTCGAGGCCGAGCTCGAACCGTCGCTCGTGCAGGCCGAGGCGAAGTACACGGCGTTCGAGCTGCAGGCCATGATGAGCGGCAAACAGGACTCGGCCAACGCCATCGTCACCATCAAGCCGGGCGCCGGCGGCACCGAGGCCTGCGACTGGGCCGAGATGCTGTACCGCATGTACACCCGCTGGGCGAAGGACCACGACTTCGAGGTGGAGGAGCAGGACCTGGAGCCGAACCAGGAAGCCGGCATCATGAGCGTCACGTTCAAGGTCGCCGGCCCGTACGCCTACGGGTACATGCAGAGCGAGATCGGCGTGCACCGGCTCGTGCGCATCAGCCCGTTCGGCAGCGGCGACACGCGCCAGACGTCCTTCGCCGCCGTGGACGTGGTGCCGGAACTGGACGACACCATCGAGATCGTCATCAACGAGAAGGAGCTGATCATGCAGACCTTCTCCGCCGGCGGTCCGGGGGGGCAGCACCAGAACAAGACGCAGTCGGGCGTGCGGCTGATCCACCCGAGCGGCGTGCGGGCCGAGAGCCGCACGGAGCGGAGCCAGCCGAAGAACTACGCCAACTGCATCGCGCTGTTGAAGTCGCGGCTGTACGCCATCGAGGAGCAGAAGCGGATGGGCGACATCGCCCAGCGGTACGACGCGAAGGGCGAAATCGCGTTCGGCTCGCAGATCCGCAGCTACGTGATGCAGCCGTACACGCTGGTGCGCGAGGAGCGCGACGGCATCGACGTGAAGAACCCGGCGGTGATGAAGGTGCTGGACGGCGACCTGGACGAGTTCATGCACGCCTACCTGCGGTACATCACGGCCAAGCGCAACAAGGCCGCGAAGAAGTAACCGCGGCGCGAAGCCGCGGCGGCAGCGTGACCACCCGAGCGACCGCTTGCGGCTTCGCGCCGGGCAACGCGAAGCCGCAAGCGGCAACGTAACGAGTTGA
>JBGAQM010000350.1:0-6525 GCA_044220735.1 Urbifossiella sp.
GACCAGGTCGCCACCACGACCGTCGAGCAGACGTTCCGCAACCACACCGACCGGAACCAGGAGGCGACGTACATCTTCCCGGTCCCGCGCGGGGCGAGCGTGGACCGGTTCAGCATGTGGATCGACGGCAAGGAGACGAACGGCGAGCTGTTGCCGGCGAAGGAGGCCGACAAGATCTACACCGACATCGTCCGCCGCATCCAGGACCCGGGGCTCCTCGAGTACCTCGGCAACGGCATGATGCGGATGAAAGTCTTCCCGATCCCGCCGCGCGGCGACCAGAAGGTGAAGATCAGCTTCCGCTCGGTCGCGCCGCGCGACGGGGCCGTGGTCGAGTACACCTACCCGCTCCGCACCGACGGCCGCGCCACCGCCACGCTGGAGGAGTTTTCCGTCCGCGTGAACATCAAGTCACAGCAGCCGATCCAGAACGTCTACAGCCCGACGCACAGCGTGACCGTGATCCGCAAGGCCGACAAGGAAGTGACCGTCGAGTTCGCGAAGGAGCAGGGCGTACTCGACCGCGACTTCCAGCTCTTCTACGGCACCGGCGGCGGCGACGTGGGCGTCACGCCGCTGATGTACAAGCCGGTGACCGCCGACGACGGCTACGTCATGCTCCTGGTGTCGCCGCAACTCGACCCGGCCCGGGTGCGCACGCCGCGCGACCTGGTGCTGGTGCTCGACTCGTCCAGCAGCATGTCCGAGATCAAGTTCACGCAGGCCAAACGCGCCCTCCGCTACTGCCTCTCCCAGCTCCGGCCGGAGGACCGGTTCGCCATCGTCCGGTTCTCGACGACGGTCAGCCGGTTCCGCGACTCGCTCCAGGCCGCGAACGTCGATAACCTGGAGCGGGCGAACAAGTGGGTGGACGACCTGCGCACCAGCGGCGGCACCGCCATCTGGCCGGCGCTGGAGGACGCGCTGTCCCTCCGACCGAACGACCCGGCGCGGGCGTTCACGACCATCTTCTTCACCGACGGCCAGCCCACGGTGGACGAGACGAACCCCGACCGCATCCTCAAGAACGTGGCGGCACGGAACAGCGCCAACACCCGCATCTTCACGTTCGGCGTCGGCGACGACGTGAACGCCAGCCTGCTCGACCAGCTCGCCGAGTCCACGCGGGCCGTGAGCACCTACATCCGGCCGAGCGAGGACATCAAGGAACGCGTCGCCGGTCTGTACGCGAAGATCAACCACCCGGTGATGACCGACCTGAAGGTGACGACGGGCGACAACGTCAAGCTGACCGAGATGTACCCGCCGCGGCTGCCGGACCTGTTCCACGGTCAGCAGGTGATCGTGTGCGCCCGGTACACCGGCAGCGGCCCGACCGCGTTCCGCCTCAGCGGCATGGTGAACGGCGAGCGGAAGGAGTTCGTGTACGACGTGACGTTCCCCATCCGCACCGACGAGGGGACGGGGAAGGACTTCGTGGAGCCGCTGTGGGCGCGGCGGAAGGTCGGCTACCTCCTCGACCAGATTCGCGCCAACGGCGAGCAGAAGGAGCTGATCGACGAGGTCGTGTCGCTGGCCCGGCGGTACGGTATCGCCACCCCGTACACGAGTCACCTGGTGGTGCCCGACGGCCCGATGCCGGTGGTGCCGCCGCCAGGGCGTCGCCCGTTCAGCGGCGCCGCGCCGGCCCCCGGGACGGGCTTCCCCGGCGGTCCGGGGCTGGGTGCCGGGTTCGGCGGCGGCGGGTTCGGCGGACTGGTTCCCGGCGGTATGCCCCCAATGGGCGCGCCGCCGCGGCCGGTCGCCGAGTTCGCTCGCGACCAGGCGAAGGGGGCGGGTCCGAAGAGCGCGCCGGCCGACGCGCTGGCGGCGAGTCGCGGGGCCGCGAACGACCGGCTGCTGAAGGCCGGCGAGCAGGCCGCCCGCGAGACAGCGGCTGGAGAACGCCGTCGGGCAGTTGAAGCTCCAGAAGGACACGAACGAGGGGGCCGGCCGGGCCTTCCGCGGCGACAAGGCCGGCTACCAGACGGGCAAGCTCGGCGTGGACCTGGCCCAGAACACCGACGCCCTCCGCAACCAGTGCCGGCTGACGCTGACCGCCAACCGGCAGGCCAACGGCCGGCAGGTGCTGGAGGTCGGCGGCGTGTGGATCGACGACGCCTACCAGGCGAAAATGCCGACGGTCGTCGTGAAGGCCCAGAGCGACGGCTACTTCCGCATCCTGGAGAAGCAGCCGGCGATGCGCGACGTGTTCCGCCTCGGCAACGCCCTGGTGTGGGTGGCCCCGAACGGCACCGCCCTGGTCGTGGACCCGAGCGCCGGCAAGGACGCTCTGACCGACGCCGAGATCGACGCGCTGTTCGCCGCGCGGAAGTAGGCGGGCCGTCCGAGCCCCGTGCGGGCGATGCCCACCCGTTGCAACGGGTGGGCTTTCTGATTTAATCACCTCGCCCCACCCTCCCGGAGCCGAACCCATGCCCGCGCCCGTTTCGCGCCGGTCGTTCCTCCAGGCCGGCGCCGCGACCGCCGCCGGCCTCCTCGCCGCCGCCCCCGCGTCCGCCGCCGGCGACCTCGTCGGCGACATCTCGCTCGGCGTGCAGAGCTACACGTTCCGCCAGTTCAACCTCGAGCAGGCGCTGCGGCGGATGAAGGACCTCGGGATCAAGAACGCCGAGTTCTACAACAATCACATCCCGCAGGCCAGCACGCCGGCCCAGCTGACCGCGATCCTCGGCCAGCTCAAGGAGTACGAGGTGACGCCGGTCGGGTTCGGCGTGCAGGGCTTCACCGACAACCACGACGCCAACAAGCGGGTGTTCGACTTCGGCAAGGCGCTCGGGGTGAAGTACCTCAGCGCCGACCCGGCGCCGAACAGCTTCGACAGCCTCGACCGGCTGGTGGCGGAGTACAACATTGCCATCGCCATCCACCCGCACGGCCCGTCGGGCAAGAGCCTCCACCGGTGGCACTCGGCCGAGGTCATCATGCGGGCGGTGCGCGACCACCACCGGCTCATCGGGGCGTGTCTCGACACCGGCCACCTGATCCGCGCCGCCCAGCTTGGTGAGCGACTCGACCCCGCCCAGCAGGTGCGGCTCATGGGCGCCCGCAACTTCGGGATGCACCTCAAGGACCATGACAACGCGCGCAAGGAGGACGTGGTGTTCGGCGCCCCCGAGGGTGCCCTGAACGTGGCGCAGGTGCTGGCGGCGCTGCGCGAGGTCCGGTTCAACGGGGCCATCTGCATCGAGTACGAGGCGCACCCGGCCGACCCGTCGCCGGACATGAAGAAGTGCGTGGACTACGTCCGCGACGTGGCCCGCCGGGCCGGGTAGCGTATAACAATTCGCTACCGGACCGCACGCCCCCCGCCGGCCCCCTGGCGGGGGGCGTGCCGTTTGCCCGCCCCCGAGGCCGCCGCGGTGCTGACCCCCGAGCAAGTCGCCGAGCTCCGCCAGAAGCGGTACAACGGCACCGTCGCGTACCTGAACAAGGTCCACTCCGACCTGATGGTGGTGCGGGTGAAGCCCGACTTCCCCCGCCCGCCGCACAAGCCCGGCCAGTACTGCTCGCTCGGCCTCGGCCCGCACAAGCCCGGTCAATACTGCTCGCTCGGCCTCGGCTACTGGGAGCCCCGTGCCGACGGCTGCCAGGTCGAGACGCTGACGCCGGAGGAGCAGACGAAGGTCGTCCGCCGGGCGTACTCGATCAGCAACTCGATCCTCACCGACGCCGGCGACCTGGTGGACGTACCGAACACCGACTACCTCGAGTTCTACGTCGTGCTGGTGCGCGAGAACGCCGACGGCCGGGTGCCCGCGCTCACGCCGCGGCTGTTCGCCCTGAAGGAAGGCGACCGGCTGAACGTCGGCGAGAAGATTACCGGCATGTACACCCTCGACCCGGTGAAGCCGGGCGACACGGTGCTGTTCCTCGGCACCGGCACCGGCGAGGCGCCGCACAACTACATGACGTGGGAGCTGCTCCGCCGCGGGCACACGGGGAAGGTGCTGTCGGCGTCGTGCGTCCGCTTCGCCCGCGACCTCGGCTACCACGACACCCACCGCCGGCTCATGGCGAGGTTCCCGAACTACAAGTACCTCCCCCTGACGACGCGCGAGGCGACGGTCACGAAGAAGACGTACATCCAGGACGTGATCGCCGGCGGCGAGTTGGAGGAGCACCTCGGCGAGGCACTCGACCCCGACAACACCCACGTGTTCCTGTGCGGCAACCCGAAGATGATCGGGGTGCCACACCGCGACAAGGAGACGGGGGCGAAGACGTACCCGGAGCCGGTCGGGGTGATCGAGGTGCTGGAGAAGCGCGGCTTCCGGGCGGACGTGTCGGCGGCGAAGTTCAAGGGCAACGTCCACTTCGAAGAGTACTGGTGAGGGGCGCGGCGGCATGGCCGACATCAACGAGGTCATCGGCGGCTACCGCCTGCGGACCCTGCTCCAGACCGGGCAGAAGTCGCAGGTGTTCGAGGTCGTGGAGACCCGCTCGAACCGCCACTTCGCGATGAAGGTGTTGCTCCCCGAGGCGGCGACCGATGCCGAGGCGCGGGCCGAGCTGTTCAACGACGCCGAGGTCGGCGTGAAGATGGCGCACGCGAACGTGATCCGCATCCACAAGGTGGAGCGGTCGAAGGAGCGGCCGTTCTTCGTCATGGAGTTCTTCCCGTCGGGGTCGCTCCGACTCCGGCTGCAGGCGAAGGACACCAAGTTCCTCAAGGAGCACGCCCGCAAGATCTTCCGCGAAGCGGCCACGGGGCTCGCGTACATGAACGCCATGGGCTACGTCCACCGCGACGTGAAGCCGGACAACATCCTGGTGAACAGCGTCGGCGAGACGAAGATCATCGATTTTGCCCTGACGACCAGGATCAAGAAGGGCGGCGGGCTCGGCGCGTTGTTCGGCCGGCTGCTCGGGAAGAAGGAGCGGGTCGGCGGCACCAAGAGCTACATGAGCCCGGAGCAGATTCTCAAGCACCCGCTGGACGGACGCGCCGACCTTTACAGTTACGGCTGTACCCTGTTCGAGCTGACGACCGGACGCAAGCCGTTCGTGGGGATGACCGAGCAGGAGCTGCTGACGAAGCACTTCACCGAGAAGCCGTCGAGCCCGGTGAACTACAACAAGGACCTGACGGACGAGTTCGGCCAGCTCGTACTAAAGATGCTGGCGAAGAAGAAGGAGGACCGGTTCGCCGGCTTCCACGAGTTCCTGATCGCCCTCCGCAAGATCAAGATCTACAAGGACGAGAAGGTTGCGGACGAGGAGTGACGCCCCGGTGTCACGCGCCCGCCCGCCGCACGAGGTTCCCGATGGTCCCGGCCCCGCTGCCGTTCGAGCAGGACATCCACGAGCTGGAGCTGGCGCTGGCCCGCCTGGAGGCGGCGTCCCCGGAGGGGACGGACGCGCTGCGGAAGATGCGGCGTGAGCTGACGGCGCTGCTGCGGGAGCGGTACGGCCGGCTGACGGCGTGGGAGACGGTGCTGGTGTCGCGGCACCCCGAACGGCCACAGACGATGGACTACGTGGGGCTGATTTTCGACGAGTTCGTCGAACTGCACGGGGACCGGGCGTTCGGCGACGACCGCGCGATCCGGGCTGGGTTCGCGCGGGTGGGCGACTTCAAGGTGATGCTGATCGGCCACCAGAAGGGGAAGACCACGGCCGAGCGGACGCAGTGCTACTTCGGCTGCGCGCACCCGGAGGGCTACCGGAAGGCACTGGCGAAAATGAAGTTGGCGGCAAAGTACCGCGTGCCAGTGGTATGCCTGATCGACACCCCCGGCGCGTTCCCGGGGATCGGGGCGGAGGAGCGGGGCCAGTCGCAGCTGATCGCGACGAGCATTCTGGAGATGTCCCGCCTGGGGACGCCGGTGGTGTGCGTCGTGATCGGAGAAGGCGGTTCGGGCGGCGCGCTGGGGATCGGCGTGGGCGACCGGGTCGCGCTGCTCCAGCACGCATACTATTCGGTCATCAGCCCGGAGGGGTGTGCCGGCATCCTCTGGAAGGTGGCGACGGACGCGACGAAGCCGAAGGCGGCGGACGCGCTGGGGCTGACGGCGGACACCCTCCTGCGGCTGGGTGTGATCGACCACGTTATCCCCGAGCCGGTGGGTGCGGCGCACCGCAGCCCGCGCGACGCGGGGAGCGCCCTGAAGGGGTACCTGACCAAGCAACTTCGGGAGCTGTCGGCCCGACCGATGCCTCAGCTCCTCGCGGCACGGTATGCGAAGTTCCGGTCGATGGGCGTCCTGGGCTGAGTCACGCCCGCTCGGGCTGCGGATTTTCATTACATAAGATACATTATCGGACCTCGCCGGCGCAACAACGCGTGTCCCGCCGATTCCTATCGTGTCCGATAATGTCAATTATGTAACGAAAGCGGACTCGCTTCTGGACGTCGTTTGCCGCTTCCACTACTTTGCGATCATGCCTGAAATCCCTGCGAATCCTGTCATTAACGCCGGTCTCGTCGGCTTCGGCATGATCGTCGATGAGACGTACCGCCCGTGCCTCGACGCCCTCGCCCGATCGCCCCTGTTCCTTCCC
>JBGAQM010000351.1:0-6523 GCA_044220735.1 Urbifossiella sp.
CGTGCGGACCGGGTCGGCGGCCGTGCCCACGGCGGCCGCCGTCAGCGTCACGGTCGGGGTCGAGACGAGCGAGCCGGCGGCGGCGGTGATCGTCGTCGCGGCGAGGGTCGCGGCCGTGCCGGGCGCGACGGTGCCGGTCAGGGACAGCGTGCCGGCGTCGGTGACGAACAGCGTGCCGCCGGGCGTCAGCGTGCCGCCGAGCGTCAGCGTGGGGACGGCGTCGAACGTCAGGTTCCCCGTCGTCGTCAGGGTGCCGCTGGTGGTCAGCGTGCCGAGGCCGGCGACGGTCACGGCCGCGGCCCCGGCGTCGAGGGCGGTGATCGCGTCGGCCCCGTCGCTGAGGCCGAACCGCACGGCGGTGACGCCGGCGATCGGGCCGGACACGGTGGTCGGCCCGTCCACCGTCCACCCGGCGGTGACGGCCGCGGTGCTCAGGCCGATCGCCCCGGCCGCGTCGCTGAGGACGTACCGGCCGCCGACCACGCCCAGCGACACGGAGCTGTTGACGGCGCCCGCGGTGCCGTACGACACGGTGGTGCCGCCGACCACGTCCAGGTAGCGCGGCGGCAGGATGGTCGCGAGCGTCAGCTCCACGTCGTTCCCGGACCCGCCGGCGGTGGTGACGGTGAAGATGTACGACGGGTTGTCGAACGCCACGACCGTCTCGCCGGCGGTGACCTGCCCCGGCACCGCGTCCGTGCCGTCGTGCTCGACGACGCGGAACGTCTGCCCCACGGTCAGGCTCGGCGTGAAGCCGACGAACACCCGTAATGCCGCGTTCGTGAGCGTCACCGAGCCGGTGACGGCGACCTGGTCGTAATCGGTGCCGGGGGTCGTCGCGCCGGCCAGGTCGACGAGCAGTGCGCCGCCGGGGGTGAAGGTGAGGTTCCCCGTGCCGAGGATTGCGACGCCGGTGCCGCCCGGCGCCAGGTCACCGGACACGGCGACCGGCCCCGCCACCGGGCCGGCGCCGGCGAGCGCCCCGGCGGCGGCGACCGCCACTCCGCTGGTGCCGGTCAGCCCGCCGGCGCCGACGGTCAGCGTGCCGGCGGTCACGGTCGTCGCGCCGGTGTACGGCTGCGCCGCCGACAGCGTCAGGTTCCCCGTCCCCGCCTTCGTCAGCGCCTGGGCGCCGCCGATCACGCCGCCGTAGGTCGAATCCGCGTCCTGGGTGACGGTGACGAGGCCGGTGCCGGTGATGCCGCCGGTCCCCGACAGCGGCCCGGTGACGGAGACGCTCCCGGTGGACGCGCTCCCGACCGCGGCGGTCAGCACCACCCCGGCCGCCCCCGTCAGGGCGACGGGGCCGCCGCCGGTGCCCGTGGCCCCGGCGACGGTCAGGGCGCCGGCCGTGGTCGTCAGGCTGATCCCGCCGGTCGTGCTCCCCGAGGTGTTCGCGGTGAACGAGCCGGCGACCGAGTTGATGACGTTGACGGTGCCGGTGTTGGCGAGGGTGGTGCCGAGGGTCGTCGCGGTCACCGTCCCCGCGCGGGCGCGGATCGGGAGCGCGACCGGGGCGGCGACCGTCCCGCCGACGCCGATGTTGCCGATCGCGTAGGCGGCCGAGGCGTTCGCGCTGCCGCTCGCGTCCGAGGCGCGGGCGACGAGGGCGACGGTGCCGGCCGGGCCGGCGTCGAGGAGGGTGCCGGCGAGCTGGACGATCGACCCCTGGCGGGTGCCGGTGCCGTTCCCGGCGTTGACCGTAATGGTACCGCCGTTCCCGACGGTGACGTTGCCGACCGATACGCCGCCGCCGCCGAGCCCGGCGCTGATCCCCGCCGCCGCCCCCGCCGACCCGGCGCCCGAATTGCCGAGTAGCCGGACCGCCGTCGCGGTCGCGTTCGAGGTGACGATCGACGACCCCGCGAGCATCAGCAGCGACTGGCCGTTCCCGCCGTCCCGGTTGGACTGCACCTCGACCGTCCCGGAGAACCCGGCGCCGCCGACCTGGGCGGCGGCGTTGAGGGTGAGGTCGTCGTCGGCGTAGAGGGCGATCGCCCCGCTGCCGGTGGTCACCGGGCCGTTGACGACGAGGTTGTGCCCGCCGCCGTTGGCGGTGACGAGCCGGATCGCGCCGGCCCCGGCGGCGGTCGCGCCGGCCACCGTCATCGAGTTGGCGCCCCAGTCCACGACGTAGATGCCGCCGGAACCGGCGGCGGCGGTGACGGTGATGGCCGCGGCCGTGTCGTCGGTCGAGATCGGGCGGGCGGCCGTGCCGACCGCGCTGGCCGCCCCGGTGGTCGAGAACACGGCCGCGCGGGCGCGGAGGGTGGCGGTGTTCGACCCGCCGCTGGCCGTGCCGGTGAGCGAGGTCGAGAACGCCCCGCCGAGGGCCGCGTCCGCGCTCCACAGGATGCTGCCGCCGAACGCCGTGGCCGTATACCGCGAGCCGGCGGCCGTGGCCGACGTCAGCCCCACGACGGCGTTCCCGGTGCCCCCGCCGGACGTGTTCACCGTCACCGCCACGGCCGCGGTCGTGGTGTTGTTGGTGACGAGCCAGCCGCCGCCCTGGTCGAACCCCTCGGCGCCCGCCCCGTCGGTGTTGGCGGCGATCGTGATCGTGCCGGTCGTCTGGTTGGCGAACGTGTACGTGGCGGCCGGCACGGTCCCGCTCGCGGTCACGGCCCCGCCGACCTGGGCGCCGCCCGCGAGCGTTACCTGGTTGGCCCCGGACAGGCCGATGTTCCCGGTCGTGGTGCGAACCGGCCCGCCGACGGACAGCAGCGTGCCGCTGTTCGTCACGGTCAGGTCCTGGGTGGTCAGGACGACCCCGGCGGCGGCGACGGCGTCGCTCCCGTCGCCGAGCCCGAGGGCGACCGCGGTCACCCCGGCCGTCGGCACGGTCACCGTGTTCGTCCCGGACCCCGTGGCGCCGGCGATGGCGGTCGTGATCGTCTCGCCGGTGTCGGTGACGACGAAGTTACTGCCCGAGATCGAGACCGAGATGCTGTTGTTGACGCCCGCGCCGGCCGCATAGGTGAGGGTGCCGCCGGCGAGGCTGAGGGCGGCGGGGACTTCGCGGGTCTCCAGCCCTTCCACGCGGAGGATGTGACGGCGTGCGGCGCGGCGGGCGGGGCGGGCGAACAGCGAGCGGATCCACCTGCGGGACATGAGGAGCACTCTCCCAAACGAGAAGCGGCCGGCCGCGGGCGCCGGGGCGGGGTCGGGTGCTATTGTCCGCGGGGGTGTGAGCGTCGCGTGGGAGTGGCATGAAGAGCCGGAGAAGCCGAGATTCTTCCCCGACTTTTCATTCTTACCGCGGGCCGAACGGATCAGAAATGGCCATCCGGAGTCGCGTCGGGGTTGTTGGTCCACGATCGACGTGAAGCCGTGGCCGCGCGCCCGCCCCGACCGACTTTCGAGTCCGGCGGCGCGTACCCCGGTCCCCGCTCACCGCGCGGCGAGCACCAGCGCCGGCACGTCGGCCGCCGAGTCCAACAGGTGCGTGTGCGGCCGCGCGGCGAGCTGCTCGCGGGTGTACGCCCCCGTGGTCACGCCCGCCACCAGCCCGCACCCGGCGTTCGTCCCCTCGTCCAGGTCCACCGCGGTGTCGCCGACCTTCGCCACCGCCTTCGGGTCGGTCACGCCCAGGCGCGCCATCAGCGCCCGGATCATGTCCGGGTGCGGCCGGCCGCGCGGTACCTCGTCGCTCGTGACCGTCGCGTCCACCACGCCGGGCACGGTCCACCCCAGCCGCGCCAGCACGGCGTCGGCGACGCGGCGGCCGAAGCCGGTGTCCAGCGCCACCTTCACCCCCGCGGCGCGGAGTCGCGCGAACGCCGCCGCCGCGCCGGGGATCTCGCGCACCGCCGGGTCGGTCGCGTAGTAGTCGCACATCCGCGCCACGAACGCGGCGTGGACCGCGTCCACCTCCGCCGGCCCCGCCGGGCGGCCGACCGTCTCCAGGATCACGCGGATGGCCTCGGGCTTGTGGTAGCCCATCACCCGGTCCACCACCGCCGGGTCGGCCGTCACCCCGTGCGCCGCCAGCGCGGCGCGGAACGAGGCGTTCACCGCGTCGCCGTCGTACACCGTCGTCCCCGCCATGTCGAACACGACCAGCTCGATCACGATTCGTCCCCCAGGAATTCCCTCACGGTCCGCTCGGCGAGGCCGAACGACAGCGTCATGCCGGCGCCGCCGACGCCCGTAACAGCCAGCACCCCCGGCGCCGGCTGCGCGTCCACCCACGCCGCCGTCGGGTGCTTCGCGTATACCCCGTGCCACCGGGCCGCAACCGTCAGGCCCGGCAGGTTCAGAAAGCCGCGGAGGTAGTCGAGGATCAGGTCGTCCACCCGCGGGTCGTCGAACGGGCTGACGGCGTCGCCGTAGTGGTGCGAGTCGCCGATCACCACCTCGCCGGCCGCGTTCTGCGACGCCATCACGTGAATGCCGTTGCGGCCGTACTCCGGCAGCTCGGCGTCGAACCGCGCGGCCAGCGCCGGCAGCGTCGGGCACGCCGCGAACCCGCCGTAGTGCCGCAGCGTGAGGCCGCCGGCGAGCATGGTGCCGAGGCGGTCCGGGACCGGGGCCGAGCGCATCATCTGGAGCTTGCAGCGGACCAGGCCGGACGCCGCGAACGCCTCTGGTGCCAGGTCGCGGAAGTCCTCGCCGGTGCAGATCACCAGCCGCCGCGCGGCGAACGGCCCGGCGGTGGTGGCGACGCGGCCGGCCTCGTAGCCGAGGACCGTGGTGCCGAAGTGGAACGCCACGCCGTGCCGCCGTGACAGGTACGCGGGGAGTCCGGCGATGACCTGCCGCGGGTCCACGCACACCTCGGTCGGGCTCCACAGGCCGGCCCGCAGGCCGTCGGCCCGGACGGCGGGGAAGCGGCACACGACCTCGGCGGCGTTCAGCACCTCGCACGGGCGGTCGCCGGCACCCGCGAACTCGCGGAGCACCTGCTCCTCGTCGGCGTGGCGGGCGACGTGGAGGGAGCCGCAGCGGTCGTGCCACAGGCCGGCGGCGCCGAGCACCTCGCCCCACACCTCGACGCTGCGGCGGGCCACCTCGTACCGCTCGCCGGCCGGCTGGCCGACGGGCCACAGCATGCCGAAGTTCCGCACCGACGCCCCGCGCGCCGCCGGGTGCCGCTCGAACACCGCGACCCGCAGCCCGCGGCGGGCGAGGTGGTAGGCGTGGGCCAGCCCCAGCACCCCGGCCCCGACCACGGCGGCGTCGTACCCGTCGCTCATCCGTTCCCCTTCAGCGCTGCTTCGAGGCACGGCCGGTAGTGCTCGACGCCCGGGACCGCGAGGCCCGGCACCTTCGCCGCGTCGTCCCAGTGGCGCAGCGCGACGGCCGCCTCCCAGTGCGGCTCGGCGCGGAACGCCGCCTGCTCGTCCGACGAGAACGGCCCCCCCTGGAGTTCGAGACTCCGCCGCGACGCGGGGGAAAGGCCGGCGAGGTACGCGGGATTCACGGCACACAGAAACCGCTTGGCGGCGACGTGGAGGCGGACGGGGTCGGCGACGGCGGGGCCGAAGTGCTTCGCCAGCCACGCCGCGCCGACGTCCTCGTGGCGGCCGTCGATGCCGCGGTCGGCCGCGTCCTCGCCGAGGCCGTGGAGGAGGTGGCCGACGTCGTGCAGTAGCGCGGCGGCGACGAGGGTGGGGGGGGCGTTCGCGGCTTCGGCGAGGTGCGCCGTCTGGAGGGCGTGTTCGGTTTCGGTGACGGCCTCGCCGAAGTACAGCCCGCTGCCGCGCTCGGCGAACAGGCGGAAGACGGCGTCCACGAGTGGCACGGGGAATCTCCGACGGTCAGGATACGCGGCGTGTCGCCCGTGGGGACAACTCAACCACCGTCCACCAGACGGATTACGTCGGCGGCTCGGCGCGGCTTCGCTCCAATAGACTTTTGTGGCATGGACTCAATGCGTGCCGCGACCCCCCGGGGGGGAGGCGTGCACACAATGAACATCGCCCGAGCGACGCCGTTCCGCTCACGGCACGACCGCCACCCGCACCCCGGGCCGGGCGTGGGCGTCGGCGAAGGCGCGGTCGGCGTCCGCCAGCGGATACGAATCGCCGACCAGCTCCGCGAACGGGTACGCCGCCCCCGGGCCGGCCAGGAAGTCGAGCGCCGCGGCGAGGTCGGCGGGGTGGTAGTTGTGGACGCCGCGCACGGTCAGCATCCGCCGCACGACGGACTCGGGGTTCAGCGGTACGGCCCCGACCGGCGCCACCGTTCCGGCCAGAATCACCGTTCCACCGACCCGCGCCAGGCCCAGCGACGCGGCGACCGCGTCGGCGGTGCCGGCGAGTTCAAGCACCACGTCGGCGCCGCGGCCGGCAGTCGCCGCGAGTACGGCGTCGCGGAGGTCGTCGCCGGGCGGGACCGCGTGGGTGGCGCCGAACCGCGCCGCGCGGTTGCGGCTCGCCGGGTGCGGGTCGGCGGCGACCACCGCGGCGGCGCCGGCGGCGCGGGCCAGGGCGCACGCCGTCACGCCGAGGACGCCGGCGCCGAAGACCAGCACCGTTCGCCCGGCCACCGGCCCCGCCGCCCGCAACGCGGCGGCGGCGGT